>JAPPGM010000075.1:42998-73625 GCA_028874995.1 Gemmatimonadota bacterium
GGTGGTGCGGCCGCACCCCGGACACGCCGTCACCTGCGGCTCGAAGCTGCGGATATCGAGCGACTGCAGGATCTGCTGCGCGACCCGCACCTCCTCGGTCCGGTCGCCGGACGGCCGCGGCGTGAGCGAGACCCGAATCGTGTCCCCGATACCCTCGATCAGCAACGGTGAGAGCGCGGCCGCGGTAGCCACGATCCCCTTCGCCCCCATCCCCGCCTCGGTGAGACCCAGGTGCAGCGGGTACTCCGTCAGGGGCGCCAGCTGCCGGTACACTAGAATCAGGTCGCGCACCCCCGAGACCTTCGCGCTCAGCACGATCCGCTCCGCGCCCAGTCCCGTCTCCTCCGCCAGCTCGGCCGACCGGGTGGCGCTCTCGACAATGCAGTCGCGCAGCACCTGGCCCGCGTCCTTCGGGTTCTCGCGCCGCCCGTTCTCGTCCATCATCTGCGTGAGCAGGCGCTGGTCGAGCGAGCCCCAGTTCACCCCGATCCGCACCGCCTTCCCGTTCTCGATCGCGATGCGGATGATCGCCTGGAAGTTCTCGTCGCGGCGGCTGGTGCCCACGTTGCCCGGGTTGATCCGGTACTTGTGGAGCAACGCGGCCGCGCGCGGGAAGTCGCGCAGCAGGATGTGGCCGTTGTAGTGGAAGTCGCCCACGATCGGCACCGTGCAGCCCAGGTCGGCGAGGCGCTCGAAGAGCTCTGGGACGGCGGCAGCCGCGTACTTGTTGTTGACGGTGACGCGCACGATCTCGCTGCCCGCGTCGGCCAGCGCCTTGACCTGGGCGGCGGTGGCGGCCGGGTCGGCGGTGTCGGTGTTGGTCATCGACTGTACGACGACGGGATTCCCCCCGCCTACCCGCACTCCACCGATGTCGACCTCGACGGTCTTTCTCAAGAGCAAGTCCTCGCTTACGTTGGGGTCCCGGCAAACCGTCGGCACGGCCCTGTGCTGGGGAAAGCTACCCGAAATGCCGCAGGGCCAAAAGCCGCCGCCGGTGATACCGGAATGATATCGAAATGATATCAGCCGACATTCCCCACGCTCCACGAACCAGAGGTGGAATCATGAAACCCCAACGGTCGCTCTTCCGCACCGCACTCACCGCCCTTCCCCTTCTCGCCGCGGCCGCGCTGCTCACCGCACTCCTCCAGCCCCCCACCCTCCAAGCCCAGGAGAAGCCCACCCTCACCGTCGACGACTACGGACAGTGGGAAAGCCTGGGCGGCGGAACTCTCTCGCCGGACGGCCGCTGGCTGGCGGTCGGGATCAGCCGTGTCAACGAAGAGAGCGAACTCCGCATCCACGCCACCGACTCCGACTCGGTGGTGGTGGTCGCCTTCGCCACCCGACCGGTCTTCAGCTCGGACAACCGCTGGCTGGCCTACTCGATCGGGGTCTCGCCGGACGAGCGCGAGCGCATGCAGGAGGCGCGGCAGACCGTGAAGAACAAGCTCGGCCTGCTGAACCTGATGACCGGTGAGCAGGAGACGATCGACGACATCCAGTCGTTCTCGTTCTCCGACGACGGGCTCTACATGACGCTCCGTCTCTACAAGCCCGAAGGCCGGGAGAGCAACGGCGTGGACGTGCTCGTGCGCGACATGACCACGGGCAGGCGCACCATCACGCTGGGCAACGTCGCGCAGATGGCGTGGCAGGACGACGGGCATCTGATCGCCATGACGATGGACACCGACGACCAGATGGGTAACGGCGTCAGCCTCTACAACGCGCTGACCGGCCAGATGCGGACGCTCGACGCCGACGAGGCCACCTACCGTCACCTCGGGTGGCGTGAGGA
This sequence comes from Gemmatimonadota bacterium, assembly GCA_028874995.1. GTDB lineage: Bacteria > Gemmatimonadota > Gemmatimonadetes > Longimicrobiales > Gaopeijiaceae > Bin94. The sequence goes on from JAPPGM010000075.1 coordinate 44,803, forward strand.
CGAGGCCGACCTGGTCGTCCTCAAGACCTACACCGACGAGGAGCACGAGGACACCGCGCACGTGGTGATGGCCTGGCGCGATCTGGACGATGACGACTCCCGCGCCTACGTGCTGGATCCGCGAGAGGACGAGGGCACGATGCTACCAGCCGGGATGCGGGTGGTCGAGCACCGGCGGCCGTCGTGGTCCGAGGATGGAAACACGATCTTCCTGGGACTGCAGGAGCGGAGGCCGGTGGAGAATGCGGAGGATGAGGGTGAGGGCGAGGACGAAGGTGAAGGCGGCGAGGAGGGCGAGGGTGAAGAGGGCGAAGGCGAAGAGGGGGAGGGTGAGGGAGACGAGGAGGGAGAGGAGGAAGGGGACGGCCCCCCGGCCCGTGGCGCCGCTGAAGAGGAAGAGGATCCCCCCGGCGTCGAGATCTGGCACACGAAGGACGTGGACCCCGTTCCCCAGCAGCGCGTGCGCGACCGCTTCCTGCGGCAGGAGAACGACATCGGCCGGTGGCGGCTGGGAGATGGGAGCTTCCTGCAGCTGGGCGGCGACCACGCGGACGGCGCTTCGATCGTCGAAGGTGGCCGTCACATGATGGCCCGAGACGAGACCCCCTACGACGTCGACGCCATGTTCAAGCAGCAGTACTTCGACCTCTACGTGGTGGACGTCGCCACGGGGCAGCGCGAACTCGTGAAGGAGCGGCTTTTCCAGACGAATGGAGCGAGCCCCGGCGGGCGCTACCTGCTCTGGTTCGAGGGCGAGGACTACTTCACCCACGACCTCGAGAGCGGCGAGACCGTGAACATCACCGAGGCGCTGGAGGGCCAGTTCGTCAACTATGACGTGACCCCGACCCGGGAGCAGATGCCCGGCTTCGGCACCTCCGGATGGCTCGAGGACGACGAGGCCCTGCTCATCAACGACCGCTGGGACGTGTGGGAGGTGAAGCCCGACGGCTCCGGCGGCCGGCGTCTGACGAACGGCGCCGACGACGAGGTTCGCCACCGGGTGCTGCGGATGGATTTCGAGGCCGACGCCTTCGACCCGGACGAGCCCCTCTACTACTCGACCTACGGTGAATGGACCAAAAAGGCCGGCTTCTCACGCGCCAAGCCCGGCGACACGCCCGAGCCACTGCTCTGGGAGGATGCCACCTTCGGCTTCTTCGGCAGCCTGCAGAAGGCCGAGGACGCGGATGTTTACGTCTACCGCAAGGAGCGCTTCGACGACTCCCCCGACTACTTCGTCACCACCGAAGACGACCTGAGCGACGCGCGCCAGGTCACCAGCACCAACCCCTTCCAGGACGACTACGCCTGGGGCCGCACCGAACTGATCGACTACCAGAACGAGTGGGGGCGCAAGCTGCAGGGATCGCTGACGTATCCGGCGAACTACGTGGAGGGCGAGAAGTACCCCATGATCGTCTACCACTACGAGCTGCTTTCCCAGGGGCTACACCGCTACATAGCCCCTCGCGAGACCAACTACTACAACGTCCAGGCGTGGAGCCAGGAGGGATACTTCGTGCTGCAGCCGGACATCGTCTACCGTGACCGGCGCCCCGGCCAGTCCAACGTCGAGACCCTGCGCCCGGCCGTCGCCGCCGCCGTCGCCACCGGCATGATCGACCCCGGGCGGGTCGGCCTCATCGGCCACTCCTGGAGATCAGCCAGGGCCGCATGCAGGTGCCGTGGTGGGAGGACTGGGATTCCTACCACGCCAACTCGCCCGTGCACCACATCCAGAACATGAACACGCCGCTGCTCATGATGTTCGGGAGCGAGGACGGCGCGGTCGAGTTCAACCAGGGGGTCGAGTTCTACAACGCGGCCCGGCGCGCCGGCAAGGAGATGGTGCTGCTGGTGTATGACGGCGAGAACCATGGTCTCGCGAGGGAGCCCAACCAGAAGGACTACCGGAACAGGATCATGCAGTGGTTCGCGCATTACCTGAAGGGCGAGCCGACGCCGGACTGGATCACGAAGGGGCTGTCGTACATCGAGCAGCAGGACGGGTTGAAGAAGAAGAAGCGGCCGATCAGCTGAGGGGGGCGGGGCCGGGCGGGCGTTGGGTGTCCGTCCGGTCCCGTTAGTTCCACCCGCTACGGTCGCGCGCGTGACAGCGGCCGGAAACGCACGTTACTGGATGCCGACTTCATCGGTCTCTTGGCCGAGGATGTAGTCCGCACCGATCTCGTAGATGTGGAGGCCGGGGGGAGTCTCGACGAACCCGAGGACGTGTGTCCGTCTGGGTCTAAGAACCGTCCACACCGGACCCGCCGAGGGTTTCTGCCCCGCGATTTCGAACTCACCTTCCAGGATTCCGAATTCCGGGACCCAGAGGTGGTCGATCGCGTCTTTGAGGACCGCGGCGAACGCGGGTAGGGTCTCCGGAAGCGGCACCTCGCCCATGGTGCCGCACCTGCTCCAGTGCTTCTACACTACCTCGCTGCCTGCCACCTGAGGGCTGCACCCGCGCTCGCGCAGGAACTCCGGAAGAACCCCCCTCGCGGTAGGTCGGCGACGGCCTTCTGGACGAACCGAGGCCGGGCGCCCCGCGCACGTTCAGCGACGCGGACGCCGAACGGGTGGTGACGATGACGCTCGAGTCGATGCCGCGGGACGCCACCGGTAGAGCATGCGCTTGCTGGCGAGGGCGTTGTGGCATGAGTTCCGCGACGGTTCAACCGAATCTGGCGGGCCTTCGGGCTGCCAGTTGAACCGCACGGAGACCTTCAAGCTGTCGGCCGACCCCCCTGTTTCATTGAGAAGGTGTGGGCAAAATTGTCGGCCTGTACACGCCCCCACCGGGAGCGAGCGGTCGAGCTTTGCGTGGACGAGAAGTCGCAAATCCAAGCGCTTGACCGCCGCGCGGCCGGTGCTTCCGCTGCGGCCGGGCACGGGCCCGTTGGGGCCCAAGACTACAACCGCAACGGCACTTACCAGGCCGCGATCCTCAAACCCGTGTCTGCACCAAAGCCGAATCCAATTGTGCTTCGGGCTTGTTTCGGTAACGGAAAAGCCCGCCTCGGCCCCGCAAAGCCCTGCTCCCCGCCTCCGTACACCACCACTTCCACCCGCCTTGCAGGATCTGGGCTGAAGAGCTACTAGGCCCCAAACAAGCGTGAATCGTCGGGGGGGGTCTGTTACCCCGGATCCTGCAAGGCGGCCTGATTTCGGTCGTTTCTTGGCATGTTGACGCACTTTGGGGCTGAAGGGACGTCCGGGCGGCAGGGGCGAAGGGCTTGCGGGGCCGGGATGGGTCTTTCCAGTACCGAAATAACGCCGAAGACAGACCGGCCTCACCCGTCGCGGAGACTCGGGTGCGAGGATCGCGATTGGCGACCGGCAGGGTGTGGCGGGACGGAAGTGCTCAGGCAGGTACCGGGGGCGGGATGGCGTGGTTCATTCCCCGCATGGCCACGAGGATGCGGAGGCGGACCGGTTCGCCGGGAAGGAACTGGAGGTAGACCTTGCGCGCGTGGGTGGTCAGCTTCGCAGGAAGCTGGAACAGCCAAAGGCGGAGCCGCTTGGGCTGGGCGGTGCGCCAGGAGCCGGAGAGGAAGCGTTCGCGAAGCGTGTGCAGCGTCTGGTAGGCCACGACGGCCAGGCTCCACAGCAGGGCGTTGCCGTCGAGGTCGTCCACGGCTGTCCTGCCAGCCGACAGCTAGACCATTTCCTCGATCCGCTGCTCGACTACGGCACCCTTGTTGTAGAGGCGCCAGGCGATCAGGGCGTGGATGCCGCCGATGTTGGTCAGCACATCGGCCTGGCGCAGGATCTCGTAGTCGCCCAGCGCCAGCTCTCCGTCCTCTTCGGCGGGGCGCGTGGTCTGGACGGTCAGAAGCCGCACGCCCCAGAGCGTACCCGTGGCCGTGCACAGATCCTCGCCCGGAAAGATGGCTTCGCCCTTGGCCGAGAAGCGCCAATTGCTCCGGTGGCCTTTCAGCCAGCCATGGCGGGGAACCTTGAGCAGGAAGGAGACGCCCAGTCGCTCCAGCGTCCGCACCATGTTCCGGCTGAAGAAGCCCTTGTCGAGCCGTACCGTGATGTCGCGCACCCCCGCGCTCCTCAGGCGTTCCACCAGCTCCTCGATCCACTCTTGCGCCCCTTCGGCGGTGTGGGCGCCGCCCGCCCGCCAGCGCACTCCCAGGCAGTCGCCGGTCTCCCGGATGAACGCCACGAGCGGATGATGCGACGGACGGCCCCGCTTCTTCGGGAGTGGACGCCCCCTCCCGGCGGCATCGCAATGTGGCAACGATGGTACTGTAAGTGATAGCGACCTTGAGAGGTCTGACCATCACAGGGAGGAGACGTCCACATGGAAGAGGTCAGCATCATCGGAATCGATCTGGCAAAGCGGAGCTTCCAGGTACACGGGGCCAGGGCGGACGGGGCGGTGGCGTACCGGAAGAAGCTGAGCCGCGGGAAGCTGCTGAGATTTCTCGCCTCGCAACCGGAGTGTACGGTGGCGATGGAGGCATGCGCCAGCGCCCACCACTGGGGCCGGGAGATCGCGGCGCTCGGTCACGAAGTGAGGCTGGTTCCGCCGATCTACGTGAAGCCCTTCGTCAAGCGAAGCAAAAACGACGCGGCCGACGCGGAGGTGATCACGGAGGCGGCGCAGCGACCGACCATGCACTTCGTGGCGGTCAAGTCGGAGGCCCAGCAGGCGCAGGCCATGCTCTTTCACACGCGCGACCTGCTGGTGCGCCAGCGCACGCGGACGATCAACGCGCTACGGGGCCATCTGGCCGAGTACGGCGTCGTGGCTCCGCAGGGCAGGGCCCGGATCGGGCAGCTGGCCGGGGTGCTCGAAGACGGGGACTGCGGCCTGCCGAAGGAGGTTGTCGCGCTGGGCCGGCTGCTGCTCGGGCGAGTCGACGAGCTCGACGGGAAGATCGACGGACTCGACCGGAAGATCCGGACGAGCGCGAGGGAGTGCGAAGAGACGGTTCGGTTGATGACGATCCCGGGGGTCGGGCCGATCACCGCCCTGGCCGTCCAGGCGTTCGCGCCGCCGATGGAGAGCTTCCGGCGCGGGCGCGACTTCTCCGCCTGGCTCGGCCTCGTGCCCCGGCAGCACACGACCGGGGGCAAGCCGAGGCTGGGCGGGATGTCGAAGATGGGCCAGCGCGACCTGAGGCGGCTCCTGTTCACGGGGGCCATGGCGGTGGTCCGGCAGGCGAGCCGGTCCCGCGAGATCACGGATCCGTGGCTGGACGGGATGCTGGCCCGCAAGCCGAAGAAAGCTGGTCGCGGCGGCGCTCGCCAACAGGACGGCGCGGACGGTCTGGGCGGTGGCCACGAGAAAGGAGGACTATCGGGTTCGCACCGCCGCCTGAGCAGACGGCGAAAGGAGAGAAGCTGCCGGAAGATGCGGGCAGCAGGACGAAGGAACGAGTAAGGGCGAACAGTCAGCAAGACGGGATCGGAAAAACCAGTACAATCCGAAGGGCGATAGAGCCCGCTTCTTCGATTTGGATCCGAATCTCACGAACACCATACGGGCCCGCGGCCGACGAGCGCCGCATCAAGAGGCCGGACATACGACAGTACCTGACCGCCACCGACCCGCTTCCCAATCCGGCTTGCCCATCCGGGGGCGTCCACATACGGGTTGTAGCTCACCTCGGCGCTGGCCTGCTTCTTCCCGTAGCGCACGACCACGGTCGAATCCATCATCAGCGTCAGCTTCTCCGGGGCGCCGCCCCGCCAACGCCCAGCGCTGCCGCACCATTCTCCACAGCAGTTCGTCGAGAAGCGGGACCATGCGCTCGCCCGCACGCCTCAGCCACCGCCCGAACGTTGTGGGGTCTGGCACCCGGATCCAGCCGAAGATCCGGCGCACCCCCCAATGGTTAAGGAGCGGCAGGTCGTCCATCACCCGGCCGCCGTAGAGCAGCAGCACGATCCACACCTCGGTCATCAAGGACGGCCGGAAGAACCCCTTCTCCTTCTCCGCCCGGCGGTCGATCCAGCCTGCCAGACCCAGCCGGTCGAACAGCTTCCGGACCAGAACCGTCCCGCCGCCGTCGGTGAGATTGCGGGCGCTGTGCCGGACGCGTAACGCCCGTCCGGAGCCTTGTACATGGGGCCTGATTCCGGTATGATGATGTCGCACCGTCCGGGTGCCCTCCGTTGCGGGTCGTTTATGCGAAAAACTCCCCGTAATCTAATGCCCCGGGCGGTGCACTCCTTTTTCTGACCGCAGGATCCGGGTTAAAGAGTACCGGAAAGGCTTATCCTGATTGTAGTTAGGGACGATCCGGCGTATATCGCCGGACCCAGCCAGGAGGCCTTTCCGGTGAAGACAATATCGCACGACCAGAGCCGCAGGAACAGTTCCCGGCGGAAGCGGAAGGTGAAGTCGCGGCACGCGAGAGGGAGACGGTGGGGCAGCGGGCCGAAGCCGGTGTTCGTGGCGGACAGGGTCCACTACGAGATCGGGGCACGGATCAACGCGATGAGCTTCGGGGGCATCGGCGCCGTGCGGCGGCTGGTGTCGAAGCTCGGCTTGGCCCGGGAGATCGACGGGCGGCTGAAGCTGCTGAAACGGCACCTGCCGTACCACGAGTCGGACCACATGCTCAACATCGCCTACAACCTGCTGTGCGGGGGGCACGCGGCTGGGAGCCGGTTGGGGAGCGGCAAGAACGGCGTGATCGCTGTTTCGTTGTGCAAAAGGCGACTTGATGGGCGGCGGGAGTCGGTGTGTAGGCTCAGTAGGGCAAGAATGCGCCTGATTTCGGTAAAGATGGCGGCGAAACTGCGTGCGGACCCGTCGGCGAGAGCCGCGGTCGCCGCTGCGAGGCCCTGCAGGCCACGGGGGGTGCCGAAGCTGAAGCGGCGGCGCGAATGAGCATCCGTTTTCGGATCTCCTCGTGCCCGTGCACGTGGACGCGGCGCATCCCTCCGCTTACGAGGAGATGGGCGAAGGTTCGCTCCAGCTTCTCTCCGCGCTCGCGCAGCTGCCGCTTCCCCCGGTTGCCCCGGATCCGGCGGCGGTTGGCGTAGGTCGGCTTCTGCGCGTCCCGGTTCCGCTTCCAGTTCCGGCGGCCTCGGTTGGGCTCGCTCACGTAGCTCCGCAGCCCTCGACTTCCGTCATCGTCTTGTTCGAGTGGTAGCCCTTGTCGGCGACCACTTCCTTGGGCTCCGCCCCCACCTCCGCCAACTGCCGCTCCGCTTCGTCCAGCGTGCTCGGCAGCGAGGCCGTGTCTCCGCCATCCATCGTCTGCACCGTCGTCGCGACCACCGCCCCGGTCTCCATGTCGATTCGCCTGCTCGAGCTTGTGAACCAGGCGGGTCCTGCCGTCCTTCATCTTCGTGATCCGCGCCTCCGGGTCGTCCGGATACTCCCAGTCCTTGTTCGACCCCTTCTTCGCTCTCTTGCGGTCCAGCTTCGCAAGGTCCTGCCGCGTCGGCGTCTCGATCCCCGACGCTTTCGCCAACTGCTCCAGCCACGCGTCGTACTCCGTCGCGTCGTCGCGCCGAACGATCGCCCGCATCGCCGCGTTCGCCTCCAGCGTCGTCGAATCCACCCCGATGTCTTGCCTTTCAGCAACCGGGACTCCCGCAGCGAGATCGAGTCCCTGCACCGCCACGCGATGCCCCGCTCGGAGCCGATCCCCTCCAGGTATCCCACCATCAGCATCCGGAAGTAGACGCCCGGAGGAAGGCCCGGCCGGCCCATCCGGGCCGCGTAGAACTCCCGGCACGTCTCCTCTGCGAATTCGTCGAAGCCGCTCTTGCGCAGGAGCTTGTCCAAAGCAGCGTAGCACGGGTTGTCCAACGCCCCGACCGCACTGGCCGCGATGAACAGCTCCTCCTGCCGCGCACCGGGCATCCTGCCTATCGCCATCGCCGTCACCTCCGGCTGGGGTCCTTGTGTACTCCTAATTTAACTCATTCACAAGGACACCACGGAACGGACTTTATCCACGGGCTGCTAGGTTGTCTGTCTGGCCAACGCCCGCTGTGACCAGGAGAACGTGATCGCGCAGTTGAAGAGCGGCGTGAATGCGTTGCGGGTGCCGCTGTACGACCTGGTGAGCAACTGGGCCTACATGGTCATGGCGGCGCTCGCGTGGAATCTCAAGAGCTGGTTCGCGATGTGATGCACCTGAAGGCGGACAGGAAGCGGTACGTCGCCATGCAGTTCCGGCGCTTCATCCGCGAGATGATCTTCCTACCCTGCCAAGTCATCCGCCGGGCCCGCCGCACGACGCTGCGGATCATCGGCTGGCACCCCACCACCGATCGGCTGTTCAGTGCCTGGCGAGCCATCGAGCGAACCGGCTTCACGTAAACACCAGCTCCTGTTTCCCCACTGCCCCATCCCGTTGCACCGCTTCCGTGACCGGTGCCTCTCCAACACCCAACTACCTGCTGGAAAGCGCTGCTTCAGCCGTCCAGAAGCCTGGACATCCGTCCGGCACCCCCCTCACACGGGCCTTCCTCACCATCTCCAGTCCCCTTACTTCTGATCCGCACACCCTGACAACTCCTCCGAGAACCCGACTCGCTTGTTTTTGGCCTAGAAGCCGGATTCGTTTCGCAAGGCGTCCGCAACACGTTCGATCAATTCTAGCGAATCAGGTAGAGATCCTAGGAGAACACCGTTAACGAGGATGGTTGGAGTCCCGGCTCCTCCTAGTTCCTCGACAGCCGCAACGTCGCGCTCAATGGTCTCCATCGGGTCAGGATCGTCCAAGCAGGACGCAAACACTTCCAAGTTGGCCATACCGATGCGAGAAGCGGCGGCGATGAACCGCTCTCGAGGATCCTCCATCCACTCCGAATCCCGATAAAGCCAGCCGTGGAAGGGCTCGAACTGCCCCTGAAGTGCAGCACATTCTGCTGCGCGCGCAGCTGGATACGCCAAGCGGTGATAGGATGGCGGCCAATGTCGGTACACGACCGCCACATCTTCCGGGAATGCGAATCGAACTGCACTGATGTGAGGTGCTACCGCCCTACACGCCGAGCATTCGTAGTCGCCGAATTCAACTATCACCACTGCCGCGTCTCGTCTCCCCATCCAATTGCCATGCTTGGAGTACGTGCGCCACTCGGGGATAAGCCGGTCTGCATTTGCTACGATCTGTGGTGAGTCGCCCAAGACCCTCCACCCCACGACGACACAGATGACCACAGCACAGAGGGCGGCAACGATGGTCGCGACATCAACGGTTCTGTCCCAACGATTCACAGGCACCTTCTTTTCGACCGGCTCGGGCTGGGCGACGCCTTCTCGCCACGCCGAGCCCTCAATCACGCGATCCTTGCAACCGGTTACTCGCCTGCCCGAGCCGCTTGGAGCTTCTACTCCACACAGCGGATCGATTTCGTCCCTGGTGGGAACTTCTCGCAGAACCACCCGGCCGCACCACAGGATCCCTTGTCCTTCCTGTGGCAGACGGCCGCGCATTCGGCATCGACATCGATTGGGCAATACGCCATGCAGAAATAGCAGGGCCAACTGCCAGCCGCGCTGACCGGATTCGTGCTGAGGTGCAGGAAGAGGCTCACAGCCAATGCCATGAGGCTCACCGCCAAGCGTCTCTGATTGCGTCGCATCTTGCAGCTCCTCTAAAGGATGAGTGTGAAGTACCTGACCAGTCCCGGCTTTCGGGACTGTCATGTTTATATGAGTAACGATTCGCACCGAGGCGCGCAATCTCTTTGGACCTCCTCCACGCCTTGCCTGGTTGCTGCGTATGATCCCAATTCTCTTGGGCAAGGCAGGCAAATTATTGTGGGTGAAACACTTATGACAATCAGGCCGAAAAGTCCGGGAATCTATCGGGGGCCTGTGACTGATACAACGCTCCCCCATCTCGCCTCCGGTAGTCACCGTGATCCGGCAGCCCCGTGTCTGGCGACAATCAAATCAAGATGAGAACGGGGGGGGCGACACTATGGCAGCTGGGATGATGCCGGACTGTCGGGCTGGGGGCAACGGTGGGGTGGAGGGCGGTGCGGAAGGGTAGGCTGGCCGCCGGTTTTCCGAGACTGGAGGCCCCCCGAATCACCCGAGGGAGGCCGGTACAGTCCGGCTGGGGCAGTTTCGGATGGGTGCGAGGGCTGTCAACGGCCACCGAAAACGTCAGGGCTGTGGCCACTGAAAATGTCAGAGCTGGGAAGCTGGCCTGCGGAGGGAGCGTAGCGACCGGAGCGGGGGCCTTCCCGGAGCGGCAATGCCTCACGATTCGACCTCCTTCCGAGCTCTCTCGGCGTCTACCGCTCTGGACGCGTTTGGGTGGATGGCTCTCGACAGCTCTATGTGACGCCGCATCCGGAAGCTGTTGCCCCGGATGTTGACGATGCGGCACGTGGAGGATCCGGTCGAGGAGAGCGGTCGCCATGACCTCGTCGTGCAGGATCTCGCCCCAGTGTTCGAAGCCCCTTGTTCGAGGTCAGAAGGGTGAGGCGCGTCCGTAGCGGGCGTTGAAGATGCCGGGTGCGCTGGAGAGCCCGACGAGGTGCTGGCCGGGGTGGACGGTGACGGGGTTCACGGCGACCGAGGCGATCGGCCAACTGGGCGGCGATGCGCTGCCTTCGCGACGGGGCCTTCACGGCGATCTCTCCGCGATGTGCGCGTAGTCTCCCAGAGGGCGGCGCTCGACCTCGACCCTTGGGGTTGTGCGGGCGGGCCGCGCCGGGGCTGGCGCCTGCGAAGGCCCGGGCCTCGGCACGACCGGCCGGTATGGATGCGGGGCCAAGGGGCCGAGTAGCGGCTTCTCCCGCGCGAAGCGGTCGTCGATGCGCTCGCGGAGCGTCCCGCGGACCCGCACGTTGGCGACCTCGTCGACCCACCGCCGCGCCCGCGCGTTGACGTCGTCGTCCGACACGAAGTCCCGGCCATAGAAGAAGTTCCCTCTCACATAGCGGACCGGGCGCTCGACCTTGCCCTTGTCGATTGTTCGGAAATGCAGGCTGTTGCGGGCCGTCGGACGATGTTCGGCGGTTCCGCATCACACATCCGTTCCATCCGTTGCGCGGCCGAGAGGTTGAACTCCACAACCGGGTGACCACGGGGGGTGTTCCGCTTGTCCGCTACGTCGCGGGTGAGGCAAAACTCGTGAGCATGCCGGTATCGTGGACGTCGCTTCGGAGCATCGACGACTTCGAGCGTGTCTCGGGTGGCCTACACGATCCACGCGGTGCAGCGGGGTCCGCCAGAACCGGTCGGGAGCGTTCACATCCGCTCCCGACCTCACCAGCGTCTCGATCACTGCGGGATTGCCGTTGCGCAGCACCGCGAGGTCCAGGGGCGAGTGGCCGGAACTCGGTGCGTGCATCAACGTTGGCCGGCCCGAACGAGAACCGCGATGATCTCTGGATTGCGGTTCCATTGCGCGGCGGAGTGCAAAGGCGTCCGGCGCTCCGACTCCGCGGCAAAACCGCCATTGGTACTCCAGTCCACACCCCAGGCGTCGACGTCGGCCCCGGCGACGAGCAGCGTCGTCGGAACTGCGGGATTGCCGTTACGCTGGGCGGCCTCGTGCAACGGCGTTCTGCCTCCGTTTCGCCGCACGTTTACATCGGCGCCGCCCTCCAGCAGGGTGGTGATCACCGCGATGTTGTCGATTCTCCCCGCCGCCATGTGCAGCGGCGGCTCCCCCTGGACCCCGCGGGCATCTACGTCAGTGCCGGCCGCGAGCAACGTGGCGGCTACATCCGGATCCTCGTTCCCGGTAGCCGAGTGCAATGGCGTGTGGGCCCAACCGAAATCGACGGAAAACCCCGCCGCCCATCCGTTCACATCCGCGCCCGCTGCGAGGAGAGCGCTGACCACGGCGGCTGTGTTGCTGAGCGCCGCGCCGTGCAGGGGGGTGTAGCCGCTTTCATTTCGCGCATTCACGTCCGCGCCCGCTCGGGCCAACAGGGAAATTACGGCTGGGTCACGGGACCATGGAGCGGCGGCGTGGAGGGGTGTGGAGTCGTCGTCGAGTTGCGAGCCGGTCGGACGGCGCTGGACCCAGTGCGATGATCTTGCGTCCACGTTGAACCCCGATTGAAGACACCGGATGACCATCTCGGTCGTGGCCGCTGAGAAAAAGGTGCGCGTAGTCCATCTGTCGCAGCTGACTTGGGTCGTATCGACGCCCAGATCGTCGAGCCGAACCGGCCTTCCGCCCAGCAGCGTCTCGGCCACGGCGGCATTGTGCGAGCGCAACGCGATGTCCAGCGCGGTCTCATTCTCGTCGTTGCGCACGTCCGGATCGACACCTGCCTAGACCAGCAACGGGAAGGAGGTGGTTCGGTTGCGCCAGGCCGCCACGTGAAGCAGCGTCCAACCCCGTTCATCCCGCACGTTGGCATCCGCCCCGGATTCCAGCAGCGTGGCCACGTTGTCGCTCCGCTCGGATCGCGTTGCGAGAGCCCGGTGAAGGGGGGTTTCACCGTTGTGATTAAGCGCATTCACGTCCGCCCCGGCACCCGCGAGAACCTTGATGATCGCAGGCGCCACGTACGACTCCGAAGCCGCCGCAAAATGCAGGGGCGTGTTGCCGCCATCGTCGCTAGCATTCGCATCCTCACCCATCTCAAGGCAGTCTCTCACGCTTTCCAGGGGTGCGGCGGCGAAGAAACTTGCGTAGCGCCACGGGTACACCGGGGAACCGGCAGCCCGCCCACGATCATCTTGCACTTCGGGATCCGCGCCCAGCTCCGGCAGCCGGTCGATGACCGATGGGCGGTAAGAGTTCGTGGCCAGGTGCAGAGGGGTCTCTCCCGTGTCGTTCTGCGCGTCGATATCCGCCCCGGCAGCGACCAGAGCCGTCACCACGGCATCGTTGCGCGCGGACGCGGCCGCGTGAAGCGGAGTGTCGCCTCGTTCGTTACGGGCATCCATCGGCGCACCGGCGGCCAGGAGGACTGCAACGTGATGCGCATTGCCATTTGACGCGGCCCAGTGGAGTGCCGTCCCCCCGACCGGGCCGCGCGCTTCCAGGTCCGTGCCCGCCCGCACCAGTGCGGCGACCGCCGGATTCTCGGGCGGATGTTGCACCGGGAGGGGTAGCAGAGGATTCACTACCCGTGCGTTCATCCAATCGATGCGCCCGCTGGTTGCCGCGAACAGGGGGGTCTCACCACTGGAATCCCGGGAGTTCACATTCGCTCCCGCCCCCAGCAGGGCCCCGATTGCTCCAGCCCTTTCCGGCAATTCCACCGCCACATGAAGTGCGGTTCTCCCCCGGGCGTCGACGGCGTGCACATCCGCACGGGCCTCGAGCACGGTGGCGGCCAATGTCCCGTCGCCCACGGCTGCCGCGACGTAAAGGGGCGTCTCGTTGGGACTCTGGCCAGGGTTCGGGTCCGCCCCGGTCTGCAGGAGCCTGCGCACGAGCCAAAGAGCCGTCTCCGTGTCTTCGCGCCCCACAAGGATCGCGTAGTGCAGGGTGGTTAAACCGGTACCCTCGTCCACGACATTCACATCGGCTCCGGCATCCAGCAGGGCCTCAACGAGGGGTCGGTTTCGGAAGACCTGATCGTCCAGATCCGAATAGTACGTCCGACCGGTCCTGGCCAGCACAAGCAACGGTGTGACACCCTCGACATCGTGCGCGTTCACATCTGCGCTAGCAGCGAACAGTGAAATGGCGATCGCAGCGTTCTTGTTCCCCGCCGCGCGATGAAGCGGTGTCCGGGCGTCGCCGTCTCTAGGGTCGACCGCCGCGCCGGCATTCAAGAGCATGGCGCCAACTGCCGGATTCGGGTTGGACGCCGCGTAGTGCAGCGGCGTGCGGTCATGGGCGGGGGCACGACCTGTGCCGTACCGGTCTTCGAGTAGCCTGTCGCGTGCGTTCACATCCGCCCCGGCCCCGAGCAACAGGGCGGCCATGCCGGGGTCCTCGTTGGAAACCGCAAGGTGCAGTGGGGTCTTCCCCCTGTCGTTCCGGATGTCCACTTCCACGCCCGCGTCCAGAACCAGAGCCGCGTTGGCGGGGTTGTCGTGCTGGACTGCGTGATGCAGGGGCGTATTGCCGACATCGTCCCGAGCACGAACGTCGGCGCCGGAATCCATGCACCTTCTGACCACGGCAGTGTCGGCGAAGCGCGCGAAGTCCCGTGTGTTCCAGTACTCGCAAAAGCGTCGGATCGGCGATCGTGCCGCGATCGTCCCGTGCCAACCTGTCGGCACCCAACTGCAGTTGGACGCCGCGTAGTGCAGCGGGGTTCTGTTGTGTTTGGGCGCAACACCTGTGCTCGAATACCGTTCCTCGGAGAGTGTCTCGCGCGCGTGCACATCCGCCCCGGCTTCGAGCAGCAGTGCGGCCACGGCTGGGTCCTCGTTGGAAGCCGCGAGGTGTAGCGGGGTCTGTCCTCCACCGTTGCGCACGTCCACCTCCACTCCCGCATTCAGGAGCAGGGCCACGTTGGCGACATCGCCGTGCTGGACCGCGTGATGAAGGGGAGTGTTGCCTCCCAGCTCACCAACGGATGACGGGTCGGCTTCCCTTTGGTCCGACGGGTCGGCCCCGGATTCCAGGCAGCCCTTCACCGCCAATGTATCGGCGACGCGGGCGAAGTTCGGCGTGTTCCAGTACTCGCAGTGCGCCGGATCGGCGATCGCGCCCCAATCGTTCCGCGCCAGGCGGTCGGCTCCCAGCTCCAGCAGCGTGTGGATCACCGCCGGGTTCGGATTCCACCAGGCCGCGTGCAGGGGCGTGCGGTCGCGGGCGTCGCGTGTGTTTACATCGGCACCGGCTTCGACGAGTGCGGTGACGATGGCCGGGTTCGCGTTTCGCGAGGCCGCCTCGTGCAGGGAAGTGATGTGTCCCCAGTCCCGTGCGTGGACGTCCGCGCCGGTGGTCAGGAGTACGGCCAGGACATCGGCGTCAGCCGCGTAGAGCGACGCCCAATGCAAGGGAGTCCGGTTGCGGTCATCGCGTGCGTCGACGTCCCCGCCGGCTTCGAGGCAGAAGCCTGTGTCTTCGGCGGTGGCATATTCGAAGAAGCTGCGGAGGTCGCCCGCTTTCCACTCGTCGCAGTCGGGCGGGTCGGACCCGGGGGAGGTGTGGTTCTGGGCGGCGACGGGGCGCGCGAGCAGAAGAATGAACGCCGTGGTCCCTGTCCACGGTGTGATTCTTCCCATCATTGCCTCCGAATCACGAGTTGATCACGAGAACCCGTCAAGGTCCCCTCCTCAGCGGCCAGACCTCAACATACTCCACCTCGAGATCCCCCACCCTTCTGCCAAGGACGTAGTCGGCACCGATCTCGTAGATCACCAGGCCGCGGGGCGCCTCGACGAACCCCAGCACGCGCCCGTCGGGGTCGAAAACCAGCCACTGAGTGTGCGGGATCTCCCTGGGCCACCGGGAATCCCTTCCCGGCAACGGGTACTCGCGGACCCACAGGTGGTCGAGCGCATCGGCCATGATGGTGTCGAAGGCGGGCAGGGTCTCGGGCACTGGCATCGCATCGTAGTAGCCACCCACCCGCTCGCGTTCACTCTTGAGGGCCTCTTCGTCCAGCCAGGTCGCCTGGTGCCGCATCATGTCCTCGAAATCCAGCTTCAGCAGCGAACGGGTCGCCGGGATGAGGGGACGGTCGACGCGCACGATCCGGAGCAGCGCGCCATCGGTCGTGTATGCGCGGATCTCGTAGTGGTGGTTCGGGCTGACCACGGCCAGGTCGCCCCAGGCGGCCGTGACCACGGACCTCGAAAACACCATATCGCCCCTGATCACCATCCCCTGGTGGTCGTATCTGAAATGTTCGGTAGTCGCGTGGGTTCCCAGTGAAGCGGTGATTGCTCCGTCGCCGTCCAGGATGTCGTAGCGACTGTGGGCCTGGATCGTCCCGGGTCCGGGTGCGGGTTGAATCCGGAAGTTGCGGAGGACCACCCCCGCCCGCAGCACCGCGATTCGTGTACAGATGGGCTCCGATCCGAGAGAGAGCTTGCGGTTGAGGTTGCCCTCGCCGTCGGAGATGGAGAGGCCGCGGCCGATGTACGAATCCCACGCCGCAACCGAGTCGCCCCGCCAGCGGGCTACGCCCCTCAGCGCATCGAACTCGCCCGGCCCCTCCCCTTCCCCACCCCAGCTCACCAGGTGGACGCCGTCGCGATCGAAGACGCGTACTTCGTTCGACGCGCCGTCGGCAACCACGATGCGCCCATCGGACAACGTCGCCGCCTTCCGGACATTGTGGAGGAGATACGGGGCCTCACCCTCGGCCGCGCCGATCGTCATGGTGGGTTGTGGACCGATCTCCCAGCCGAGTCTCGTTCCTTCGGGAGGCGGCGGGTTTTCGGCGATCAGGATGCCGGCGCTGTCGCGCAGCTGGGCGGCGGGTGGAGGGGTCGCGGGTGGGTCGGGTTCTTCGTGGCATGCCGTGTAGAACGCGAGCGAGGCGAGGACGACCGGGACGGTGGGGAGACGACGGTTCACGATGTCAAGTCCGGTTTCCATTGTGACAACTGTGGTTTACATGCGACTACTGATTCCCATCCCCCGAACCCCTGTGCCGCCGTACGATCTCGAGTCCCTGCAGCGCATCGCTGTTCCTGGCAAGGTCCAGCGGGGTGCGGCCCGCGTCGTCGGCCACCGTGGGATCCGCTCCGAGTTCCAGCAACCGCGGGAACACGATGGCATTCCTCGCAGCCGAGGCGTGCAGCGGGGTCCAGCCCCGGGAATCCCTCGCGTTGACGTCCGCTCCGGCCCTGACGAGCGCCTCCACGACGGCCGGCGTCCCGTAGTGGGCGGCGGCGGCGTGAAGGGGCGTGCTTCCGTCACCGGTGGTCACGTTGACATCCGCACCCGCCTCGATCAGCGCATCCACGATCGCGGGATTGCGGTTCTGAGCAGCCGCCTCGTGCAACGGTGTCCTGGCGGAGGTGCCGCGGGCGTGGAGATCTGCCCCAGCCCCCAGGAACACGGCGGAGACGGCCGGATCCGGATTGCTCCCCGCCGTCTCGTGCAGCGGCGTGTAGTCCCACCCGTAGTCGACGTTGAAATGGTGCTGCCACGCGTTGACGTCCGCGCCTGCCTCCAGGAGGGCGGTGACCACGCTTGCGGAACCCGTTCGCGCGGCCAGGTGGAGGGGTACCTGGTCCCGTTGGTCGCGCGCTTCGACATCGGCCCCGGCGCTCACCAGTGCCGAAATCACCTCTGGGTCCCGGGACCACTCGGCCGCGAGGTGCAGCGGCGAAGACAGGGTCCGCCCGGACGTGGCGTTCACGTCCACCCCACCCCGGATGCAATCCGCCACGACCGCGGCATTCGCTCGGCTGAAGAACACCGCCCGATTCCATAACGCGCAGTCCAGAGGGTCGACCAGGGTGCCGATGCCCGGATCGGCGCCCAGTTCGAGGAGTCTCTGATAGGCGGCGGGCTGATCCCTGTCCAGGGCCGACTGAAGCGGCGTGCGCCCATGGTCGTCGAGTGCGTTCAAATCGGCTCCAGCGCCGACCAGCAGCGAGATGATGGAAGGAGCCGTGGCGCGATGCAGCGGTGTTCCGCCAGCCCGGTCGCGGGCGCCGACATCCGCACCGCCCTCCAGCAACGCGGCGACGACGCCCGGGTTGCTGTACGCGGCCGCCGGATGCAGCGGCGTCTCGTCACCTCTCGTGCGAGCGTTCGGATACGCGCCGGCGCCGAGCAGGGTGGTAACCATGTCCGCGTTCTCTTCGAATGCCGCCAGATGGAGTGGGGTCCAGCCCAGCTCGGAATGCACGTTGGGATCCGCCCCCAGCCCGAGCAGCCTCGCGACCCAGGCTTCGAGAACGGGGTCCGAACCCTGGGCGCGGTTCAAGGACCACATCGCCAGATACAGCGGAGTCTGGTTGCGATTGTCGCGGGTATTGACATCCGCCCCCGCTTCGAGCAGTACCTCGGCGATTTCGGGGTTCGCAGCCGCCAGGTGCAGGGGTTCCTGACCGTCGTGGTCACGCACGCGTGCCTCCGCTCCGGCCTCGATCAGCAGGATCACGATTTCGGGGGCGTTCGCCCGCACCGCGCTGTGAAGCGGGGGCGAGCCGCGGTTGTCGTGCGCACTCACATCGGCCCCCGCATCCAGGAGAAGGGCCATGAAGTCGGCGTTGGCGCTCGCGGCCGCGTTGTGGAGAGGAGTCGTGCCGTGGTGGTTGCGCGCGCCGCTGTCCGCGCCCGCCTCCAGGAGAAGGGTGAGATTGGAACGGCTCCCGTGCCGCGCCGTGTGATGCAGCGCGGTGTTGCCGTCATCATCCCCGGCGTCGACCTCAACGCCCGCTTCAAGACACCTGGAAACGGCTTCCGTAACGGCCATCCGGGCGAATGTGGCCGCGGCCCAGTGCTGGCAATTGGTCGGATCGGCCACGCGGCCTTCGGCGTCACTGGCCAAGGGGTCCGCACCCAGCTCCATGAGGGTGTGGACGACATCCGGGTTGTCGTTGTGCCACGACATGTGGAGGGCTGTGAGGCCGTCCGCGCTGCGAAGGTTGACATCGGCCCCACCTTCAACCAGGGCGATGAGAATTCCTGGATTCGGATTGTTGCCCGCGGCCGTGTGAAGAGCCGTCACCCCGTCCCAGTCACGGGCGTTCGGATCTGCGCCGCCGGCCAGCAGCGCGGCAATGACGGCGAGATCCCGTGTGAAGGAGGACACCTTGTGCAGCGGCGTCGCGTTGTTCTTGTCACGGATGTTCGGGTCCTGGCCGCCACCGATACAGGCGGTGACGATTTCGGCCGTCAGCGACTCGAAGAGCGACGGGTTCCAGGCCGCGTCCCAACCTTCGCAGCTGTCCTCCTGCGCGGAGGCGGGCGTGACGCACAGGGAAAGGAGGGCGGCGATCGTGCAAAGCGGTGGGGATGCCTTCATCGGCAGCTCCGGGACGGTGGTTCTATCCTTTTACCTTGGCCCCTTGGACAGGGTTCCGGCCGTGCGGGGGGATCGGGAGGAGGGCCCTGGGGACGATCAACGTCCGGACCGCTTCACCAACTCCAGCTTCTGCAGCACCTCGTTCTCCCTGGCGTAGTCCATGGGAGACTTGCCCTCCCCGTCGAGGGCATCCGGATCGGCCCCCGCATCCAGCAGGGCCAGGAACACGGCGGCGTGCCCCCATCTGGCCGCGGCGTGGAGGGGCGTCATGCCGGGGAAGTCGTAGGGCCACCGGAAGTGGGCGCGCGCGTCGATGTCCGCCCCCGCCTCCAGAAGCAACGCGACGACCTCCGGGTTCCTTGCACGATGCAGGGGTGTCGGGCCGTCTTCGCTGTGTCGTCCGTAGACATCCGCTCCCGCTTCGAGCAGCGCTGCCACTACGGACGGATGTCCGGCTTCCACGGCCTCGTGCAGCGGCGACAGACCGTCCTCGCCGTGGTGGCTCATGGTCCACACCTCCAGTTCGGCACCGGCTTCGACCAGCGCCGCGATCATTGCCGGATCGGCGTTTCTGCCCGCGGCCTCGTGCAACGGCGACCGGCGGAAGTTATTTCGCGCATTCACTTCCGCCCCGGCCTGCAACAGGAGCGAGACGATCGCGGGATCCCAGGCCCACCCTGATGCGAAGTGGAGGGGCGTGGAGCCATCCACCAGACTCCCGCCCATCCAGTCAGATCCGGCGTTCACATCCGCTCCGCCCTCGATGCAACCGGCAACCGTCCCGAGCGGAGCAAAGCGGAAGAAAGTGGCGGTGTTGAACCTGGCGCAGTCCACGGGGTTTGCCGCATGGCCCGAGCCATCCCGCGCACCGGTGTCGGCCCCGAGTTCGATCAGCCTGGCCGCGACGGCAGCGTCGTCCGTCCGCAGGGCGTGGTGTAGTGCGGTTTGGCCCGCATTGTCCGTGGCATGGAGGTCGGCGCCGGCCTCGACCAGCATGGAGACGAGGGAGTCGTTGCCGGGAATGACCGGAAACCCCGCCCCCGCAACCCTATGCAGGGGGGTCCCGCCCCGGCTGTCGCGGGCGTTCACCTCGGCGCCCGCGTCGAGAAGTGCAGCCGCCAGGGCGGTCCCACCAGAGCCCCATCGACCCGCCACTTCGTGCAACGGAGTACCGCGCGCTCGGTCCACCGCGTTCACGTCCGCCCCGGCCTTGACGAACGCGGCAATGACCCGGGCGAAGGGATAGCTGTAAGGCCCTGGTGGTGCACCGATCCCGCGTTCAGGGTCGCCCTGCGCATCGGACGCCAGCCGGTGGAGCGGCGTCTCGCCGGACTCGCCGCGTGCGTGCACGTCCGCCCCGGCCTGAAGACAGCCGAGCACGCTTTGCCACGGGGCGAACTGGAAGAACTGGCGTTGCGTCCAATCGCAAACCGTGGGCCGTGGGGGTCTGCCCAAGTCGTCCACCGCGGCCGCGTCCGCCCCCAGCGCCAGAAGCTTGTCGACGACCGGCTGGTGACCGTTTCTCGTGGCCACGTGCAGGGGCGTCTCGCCGCGGTCGTTGCGGGCATCGATATCGGCGCCGGCGGCGGCCAGCGCGTTGACCATAAGGGTGTCGGCCGGATCGGCGGGCGGGTCGTCCAGTCGGATCGTCCACCTCCGGGGCCATTGCGCCGACAGGTGCAGAGGTGTGTCACCCTCGTGCACTCGGGAACGGACATCCGCACCCGCCTCCAGCAGGGCGGCCACGTTGGCGGGCACCTTCGCCTCGACCGCCCGGTGGAGGGGTGTCGCACCGCTGCCGTCCCGCGTGTCCACATCGGCTCCGGCCGCCACGAGAGCAGCAATCACACCGGGTCCACCGCTTCGGGCCGCCCCGTGAAGAGGCGACTGGCCCCCTCGAGATGAGGCGTTCACGTCCGCACCCGCGGCCAGCAGAACCGCGATCAGCTCGGGGTTGTCGCCCTGACTCGCGGCATGGTACAAGGGGGGCGCGATGAGGCCCGGCTCATTGACATCGGCACCAAGATCCAGGAGCCTGCGGACGACCTCGGCGAGCCGGTCGGACGGACTCCTGAGGGTATGCTCCAGGACGGTTGCCCCGCGCTGGTTTCGGTCGTTGACATCCGCGCCGGCCGCGACCAGGGGTTCGAGCACCGCGGGATTCCGAAAGCCTCCGTAGGCCGCCTTGAGCAGGGGAGTATCGCTCTCCGAGTCCCGGGCGTGGATGTCCGACCCGGCCGCGAGCAGCATGGGCACCGTCTCGACGCCCTCCACCGAGGCCGCCTGGTGCAGGGGGGTCGCGCCCGTGGCCGAGAGCGCATTCACATCCGCACCCGCGACCAGCAGAGCAGCCATGACGGCGGGGTTTTCGACTCGATCATACCGGGCTCTCCTCGGTTCCACGAATGTGCCCCCGGCGATGTGGAGCAGAGGGGTGTTGCCCTGGCTGTCGCGGGCGTTCACATCCGCGTCGGCTTCCAGCAACACGGTCACGATGGCGGGGTCCTCGCTCGCGGGGGCTCCTTCGGTTCCGCCGCCGCGGTTAGAGGTCGCGAGCAGAAGCGGAGTGTTTCCGTGCTCGTCGCCCGCATTCACGTCCGCGCCGGCTTCCAGGCACGCAGCGGTGGCCTCGGCGGTGGCGATGCGGGCGAACACTCCCGTGTTCCAGTGGTCGCAACTCATGGGGTCGGCGATCTGGCCCTCGTCATTGACCAGCGTGGGATCGGCGCCGAGTTCCAGCAGGAGGTGGGCCACGGGGGGATACCCGCCGCGAGCGGAAGCGTGAAGAGGCGTGTTCCCGTTGCGATCCCGCGCGTCAAGGTCTGCGCCGGCTTCTACCAGCTGCGAGACGACAACCGGTTTGTTTCCCTGGGCGGCCAGATGCAGGGGTGTCTGGCCGTGCCCGTTGCGCGCTTCAACATCCGCTCCGGCCTCGATCAGCACGACGAAGACCGCGGGGTCCCACGAGTAGCGGGCTGCGAAATGCAGCGGAGTGTTCCCGCCGTCCGGGGAATCCCAATCGACTTCGTGTCTCGCGTTGAGGTCTGCGCCCGCCTCGAGGCACGCCGTCACGCTCTCGGCGGTGGCGGCGTGGAAGAAATCGTGCGTATTCCAGTCTTCGCAGTCTTCCTGCGCGGAGGCGGGCACAGCGCAGAGGGCGAGTATCGGGATTCCTGCCAACCGGGCAATCATCCTCATTCCTTCTGAACGATTCCTGACGGACCTGTCCCTGGTGCGCACCGGTCTTCCCGGTGACCGATGTCGGTGTCGGCGGCCCTCGAACAAACTATCCGCCCTCACGCGGCCGCAGCTACACGGGCGTGGGCTCACATCAGGTCGACCCACCTTCTTGTATGTAAACCACAGTTGCCAAGACGACAACTGTAGTTGACATCCGCAACTCCGTGCGGCCGAGGGGCGTGGCCAGTGTCATCCGCCTTTCCCGTCAACGCCCGGACCGCTTCACCACCTCCAGCTCCTGCAGCGCCTTGTTCTCCCTGGCGTAGTCCATTGGGGTCGCGCCCGCCTTTTCGCGGACGGCCGGATCCGCCCCCGCTTCAAGGAGTAACACGAACACGCCCGGATTCGACCGTGCCGCCAAATGCAGAGGCGTCTTGCTGCTGCGCCAAAAGCAGCAATCCCAGTAGGCCACCCCCAGGCATTGACTTCCGCTCCAGCCTGGATCAGCAACGCGGCGACCGTCGGATTCCTGTTTGAAAACGCGGCCAGGTGCAACGGGGATGCGTGGTTTTCCTCGGTTCGCGTGTTGACATTCGCCCCGGCTTCGAGCAGCCGCGCCGTCACGGCCGGATTCTCATTGCTGCCCGCCGCGGCGTGCAGCGGTGTTCCGTGCCAACTGTAGTGGTAGCTCACGAAGTCATCTGTCCACGCCTGCAAATCGGCACCGGCGTCGATGAGCGCGGTGATCATTGCGGGATTGCTGCTCTTCTCCGCGGCCCGGTGCAACGGGGTGCGGTCATCCCCGTCGCGGGCGTTCACGTCCGCACCGGCCCGCACCAGCAGCGCGACGACCGCGGGATCCCGGGCCCACATCGCCGCGAAGTGAAGGGGCTTGAGGCGGGCCGACAGGCGTCCGTCTTCCTGCGGCCGGGGATTCACGTCAACGCCGCCCTGAATGCAGGAGGCGACGACCTCGGCAGTAGCAATGTGGAAGAAGGTGGCGGTGTTGAACCTGGCGCAGTCCACGGGGTTCGCCACGTGTCCCGAGTCATCCCGCACGCTGGTATCGGCACCGAGTTCGATGAGTTTGGCGGCGATGGCCGGGCGGTCCCTCCGCAGGGCCACGTGCAGTGCGGTTCGGCCCCCGTTGTCGGCGGAGTGAAGGTCGGCCCCCGCGTTGACGAGCCAGGAGATCATGGTTTGGGACTGCCCCATACCCGCAGCCCGGAGGAGTGGGGTCGCGCCCCCGCTGTCACGGGCGTTCACGTCGGCGCCCGCGGCCAGGAAAGCCGTGGCCGGGGCGGTTCCATCATCGCCCCACCGGGCCGCCGCAATGTGCAGCGGCGTACTGCCCCCGCGATCCCGCGCATTCACGTCCGCACCGGCCTTGACAAACGCGGCGATGACGCGGGCGAAGGGGTAGCCGTCGTCCTGTGCATCGGACACCAGTCGGTGCAGTGGCGTGTCGCGGTTCTCGCCGCGGGCGTGCACGTCCGCCCCGGCCTGGAGGCAACCCAGCACGCCTTGCCACGGGGCAGACCGGAAGAATCGGTTTTCCGTCCAGTTGCAGACCGCGGGCCGCGGAGCCCTGCCGAGGTCGTCCACCGCATCGGGTTCGGCCCCCAGCGCCAGGAGCTTGTCGACAACCGGCTGGTGACGGTTCCGAAGGGCCACGTGCAGCGGTGTCTCGCCGTGGTCGTTGCGGGCGTTGACATCCGCGCCGGCCGCGGCCAGTGCGATGACCATGAGCGTGTCGGGTTCGGGCGGATCGTCTCTTCGGCTGAACAATTCCGGCGGCCACTTCGCCACCATATGCAGGGGCGTGTCCCCGTCCTGGATGAAGGCGCGCACATCCGCGCCCGCCTCGATCAGCGCGGCCACGTTGGCGGGCTTCTTCACCTCGATCGCCCGGTAGAGCGGCGTTTGGGCGCGGTGGTCCTTCGCGTTCACGTCGGCCCCAGCCGCTACAAGAGCAGCGATCACCGCAGGCCCACCACTGTAGGCCGCCCCGTGAAGAGGTGATTGGCCCGGGTCGTTCACGTCGGCCCCCGCGGCCAGCAGAATCGCGATGAGTTCCGGGTTGTCACCCCGCGCGGCCTCCCACAGAAGGCCCGGCACGCTGCCGTCCGCACCGAGATCCAGGAGCCTCCGGACGACCTCGATGACCCTGTCGGCGGGGGATCTCAAGGCGTGCTCCAGGACGGTTCGTCCCACTTGGTCCCGGTCGTTGACGTCCGCCCCGGCCTCGACAAGGGCCTCGAGGATTTCCGGGTTTCGGAAGCCTCCGTAGTCGGCCGCAGCCAATAGCGGAGTCTTGCCATCCGAATCCATTGCATGGATGCCCGCCCCTGCCTCGAGCAGCATTGTCACCGACTCGAGGTCCTCCGCGAAGGCTGCCTGGTGCAGGGGGGTCGTGGTGGAGCGTGCGTTCACATCCGCACCCGCGGCCAGCAGCACAGCCACGATGGCAGGGTTTTCGGCGAGACCGAGCATCCCGCCCCTCGTAGTTTCCACGAGCTTGCCCCCGGCCGCATTGATCAGGGCAGTGTTTCCGCCTCTGTCGCGAGCGTCCACATCCGCACCGGCCTCCAGCAGGACACGTACGACGGCGGGATTCTCGCTCGCCGGGGCTCCGGGAGTGCGCCCCCCCGGGTGCGAGGTGACAAGCAGAAGTGGGGTCATCCCGTTCCCGTTCCGCGCGTTCACGTCCGCCCCGGCCTCCAGGCAGCCAGCAGTGGTCTCGGCGGTCGTGACCCTTGCGAACGCCTCGGTGTTCCAGTAGCCGCAGTCCATGGGATTGGCGACCTGGCCCGAATCGTTGACCAGGGTGGGGTCGGCGCCGAGTTCCAGCAGCAGATGAACCACGGGCGGGTGCCCGAAGAGCCGGGAAGCATGAAGGGGCGTGTTTCCTTCATCATCCCGCGCATTGATGTCCGCGCCGACTCTTACCAGCTCCGCAACAACTGCCGGGTTGTGGTTCGATCGCGCAGCCATGTGCAGGGGTGTCGCGCCGCGCTGGTTCCGTGCGTTGACGTCCGCTCCGGCTGCGAGCAGCACCGTGGTCACGGCGAGGTCCCATGAGGAGCCGGATGCGAAGTGCAGGGGAGTGTTTCCGCCATCTGTGTCAAGGAAGGGACCAGTGAAGAAGCGAGCAGTCTCGTGTCTCGCGTTGAGGTCTGCACCGGCTTCCAGGCAAGCCGCGACGGTCTCGGCGGTGGCGGTGTAGAAGAAGGTGCTCGTATTCCAGTCGTCGCAGTCTTCCTGGGCGGACGCGGGATGGGCTGAGAGGGCGAGTGTCAGCGTTGCTGCGAATCGTGCGATCATCTCAGTTGCATCCAGCTGATTCCCGCGGACCTTTCGGCGGCGCGCGCCGTTTGTCCCGGCTGGTCAACGTCGGTGCCAGCCACTCTTGAAGAAACTACCCGCCCACCCACAGCCTCTGCCACGCGCGCCCACTCAACCTGTTCACCAAACCCTCTCATATGTAAATCGCAGTTGTCAAAATGACAACTGGGATTGACATCTTGAAACCTCGCGCGTCCCGCTGGACCCCATCAGGCGTCCTGCACCCGTATCCCGTCACCGTCCGGATCGCTTCACCACCTCCAGTTCCAGCAGTTCCTTCTTCTCACTTGCGTAGTCCATTGGGGTTTTGCCGGCCTCGTCGAGGGCCTCCGGATCGGCCCCCGCTTCCAAAAGGGCCATGAACACAGCAGGTCTCGCCCGCACGGCCGCTGCGTGGAGAGGCGTCATTTCCGGGCCGCCCCAGTAGGGGTGGCGATAGTAGACCGCACGCGCGCCGATGTCCGCCCCCGCCTTCAGCAGCAGAGCGATGACTTCAGGTGTCGCAGCGTCATGCAGGGGGGTCGGGCCGTCTTCTCTGTCTCGTGCGTGGACATCCGCACCTGCGGCGAGGAGCGCCGCTACTACGGACGGTTGCCCGCTCGCCACGGCCTCGTGCAAGGGTGTCAGACCGTCGTCCCCGTGGTAGCCCCTTTCGGTCCACGCGTCGAGTTCGGCGCCGGCTTCGACCAGCGCCACGATCATTGCCGGGTCCTCGCTGCTCCGCGCGGCCGAGTGCAACGGCGATCCGCCGGATCCATTCCGGGCATTTACCTCCGCGCCGGCTTGCACCAGGAGTGAGACGATCACGGGATCGCGGGCCCAAGCGGACGCGAAGTGGAGGGGCGTCGAGCCATCGGGCTGATGCCCGTCCACATTGTAGTCGAACCTGGCGTTCACGTCGGCGCCGCCCTCGATGCAGTCGGCAACCGTCCCTGTGGGAGCGAGGTGGAAGAAGGTGGCGGTGTTGAACCTGGCGCAGTCCAACGGATTCGCCACGTACCCCGAGTCATCTCGTGCCGCGGTATCGGACCCGAGTTCGATCAGCTTGGCCGCGGTGGCCGGGTTGTCGCTCCGCAAGGCGTGGTGCAGCGCGGTTCGGCCAGCATCGTCCGTGGCATGCAGGTCGGCGCCGACCTCGACCAGCAGGGAGACCAGGGAGTCATTGTCGGGCCAGGCCACACCCGCGGCCCGATGCAGGGGGGTTGCGCCAAGGGTGTCGCGGGCGTTTACCTCGGCCCCCGCGTCCAGAAGCGCCCGCGCGCCGCGAGGACCGCCCGAATCGCCCCCCCTGCCCGCCACACGGTGAAGTGCGGTCCTGCCCGTGCGATCCGGCGCGTTCACGTCCGCACCGGCCTCGACAAATGCGGCAATGACAAGGGCGAGGGGGTAGTCGTACCATGCCGCAAGGGACACAAGCCGGTGCAGTGGCGTCTCGCCGTCCTCGTTGCGGGCGTGCACATCGGCCCCAGCGCGCAGACACCCGATGACGCTTTCCCACGCGGCGAGGAAGAAAAACTGACTGTCCGTCCAGTCGCAGACCGTTGGCCGCGGCACCCTGCCCAGATTGTCCAACGCAAGCGGGTCCGCCCCCAGCGCCAGCAGCTTGTCGACGACCGGCTGGTGACGGTTCCTGGTGGCTATGTGCAGCGCTGTCTCGCCGCGGTGGTTGCGGGCGTTGACATCCGCGTCGGCGGCGGCCAGAGCGATCACCATGAGCGTGTCGGCGGGATCGGGTAGATCGTCTCTACGGCTGTACGACCCCGGCCACACCGCAGCCAGGTGCAGAGGTGTGTCACCGTCCGGCGTCTGGAGATTCACATCCGCGCCCGCCTGCAGGAGGGCGGTCACGTTTGCGGGCGCCTTCGCCTCGACGGCCCCGTGGAGGGGTGTCGCGCCGCGGCGGTTCCGTGCGTCAACCTCAGCTCCGGCCTGGACAAGAGCGGTAATCGCCCCGGGCCCACCGCTGCGGGCCGCCCCGTGAAGAGGCGACCGGTGGTGAGCGGGGTTGACGTCGGCACCGGCGTCAAGCAGAATTGCGATCAGTTCCGGGTTGTCGCCCCGATGGGTGGCTGCGTCCAGGACGGGGTACATCAGGCCGGGCGCGTTGACGTCCGCACCGAGATCCAGGAGCCTTCGGACCACATTGACCTGGTCGGTGGCAGATTTGAGAACACTCAACAGGACGTTTCTCCCGTACGCGGTCTGGTCGTTGACATCCGCGCCGGCCGCAATCAGGGTCTCGAGCATCTCCGGGGTTCCGAAACCGTAATCGGCCGCCCGGAGCAACGGTGAATTGCCGCTGTTGTCACGGGCCTGGATGTCCGCCCCCGCGTCGAGCAGCATGGCCACGGTCTCAAGACCCTCAATTGCGGCCGCGTGGTGCAAAGGAGTGCTTCCCCCGTTGTCGCGAGCGTTTGCATCCGCCCCCGCGACCAGCAGTGCCGCCACGATGGGGGGATTCTCGACGAGGTCGGCACTATTCGTCGCCAATTCCACGCGCTTACCCCAGGCGGCGTTGTGCAGAGGAGTGCTTCGCACCTCATTGCGGGCGTTCACCTCCGCGCCGGCTTCCAGCAACAGGGTCACGACTGCGGGGTCCTTGCTGGCAGGGGACTCATCGGCGCCACCCCCCAACATTTCGGTAGCGAACAAGAGCGGCGTGTTCCCGTTCCTGTCGCGCGCGTTCACATCCGCGCCGGCCGCCAGGCAGGCAGCGGTGGCCTGGGCGGTTGCGACGCGAGCGAACCACTCCGTGTTCCAGTGGCCGCAGTCCAGCGGATCGGCGACCTCGCCCCGGTCGTTGACCAGGGTGGGGTCCGCGCCGAATTCAAGCAGCAGGTAGACCACCGCGGCGTGCTCGTTGTACCGGGTAGCATGCAGGGGGGTGTTCCCGGCGCTGTCCCGTGCGTTGATATCCGCTCCGGCCCTCACGAGTTCGGCAACGACCTGGCTCCGACTTGACTCGGCAGCCCCGTGCAGCGGCGTCCAGCCCCACCGGTTCCGCGCTTCAACATCCGCTCCGGCCTCGAGCAGCACAATGAAGACCGCGGGCTCCCAGGCGTAGCGGGATGCGTAGTGCAGCGGAGTGTTCCCGTCATCCGGGGAGTCGCGGTCGCGGTCGTCTCTCGCGTTGAGGTCCATCCCGGCTTCCAGGCACGCCGCGACGGTCTCGGCGGTGGCTCGATAGAAGAAGGCGCTCGTATTCCAGTCGTCGCAGTGCTCCTGCGCGGACGCGGGCACGGGGGAGAGGGCGATTGACAGGGTTGCTGCCAACCGTGCAATCATCTCCATATTCGCTCCAGCCGGTTCTTGCAGAACCCGTCCGCCGCGCGCGGCGGTTTGCCCGGCGAGCAATCTACGCATCCACTCGCGGCGATGGCCATACGTGCCCCGGGCTCAAAACAGCGCGCCGCACGGTGGGGCGGCGGCGGCGCACTATCCCCCCGCACATCCGCCGCGCGCTCGAGGAACGGGACCGCGGCTGTCGCTAT
>JAPPGM010000136.1 GCA_028874995.1 Gemmatimonadota bacterium
GTTCCATAATGGAATCCACCTTAACGACCTGTCCAAAAAACCGGGACCACCTCAGCGCTGCTCCACCTCCTCCATCAGACGGTGGACCGTCGCCACGTCGATGCACCGGAGAATCGTCGCGTCCATGGTGTCCAGGTCGTCGTCCACGCCGACGCGCAGGAAGGCCGCATAGGGGTGGCCGGTCGTGGCCGTTGGGGCGCCGGGCCAGGTCCGCCCGTACTGAATGAGAGGCGTTGAGGACCAGGAGTAGGCGCTTGCCCAGGGGGAGGGGGCCGCCCCCGGGTCGCCCACCTCTCCGAAACCCGGGTCGACCAGTGCTGGAGATCCCGGGTGCCGGTCGCCCTGTTCGGACAATTCCTGCCAGCTCCCCACGAAGATCACCGGTCCGATGACACCCTGCGAATCCCCCATCCGGTGGGCCATCAGAATGCGCTCGCAGAGCTCCCCACGGGTCTGCAGAGCGAGGAGCGGAGGGGTGGCGGGGGCGGTCAGCTGGCTACCGCGGATGCCAGCCCCGGAAAACGGCGGGCAACCAACAGAATCCCGGCCGATCCCAGGAATCCGACGACTGCGGCCGTAGCAACGCTTATCGGAACACCTCCAAGCGGGCTGACGATCACGAGTCCGACGGCGAGGCAGGTCCACGAGGTGCAGAAGCCTCCCAGGAAGGAGGGCTCGAGCCAGGACCATCGCGGCCTTGCAGCCTCCGGAGTCGTCGCCGGAGAGGCCTTGATGATGGCCGTCACGATCTCGCGCACCTGCGATTCGGGGAGTGTCGCCCGCGGCCCCGCGATGCTGCGAATCATGGTCGCAAGGGTCGCCATTTCGCGCTCGGGTCCGGTGAGACTTCGTGGATCGATGCGAGAGCCCGGGTCCTCTGTGACGCCGGTGACGATTCGGTCCAGGAGTTCCGGGTCCAGCCTGTTGGTGCTGACCGGTCGCCACCAGCCGCCGACGCGCAGGCCGATGGTGTCCCGTTCCCGCACGGCCAGAGCCGCGGTCAGGACCAAGGGAAGCGCAAGTGGGTTCACGATGATCCAGATGGGCGATGTGCCCTGTAGCGCGATGGCATTTGCGGTAGCCAGGAAGGGAAGCAGGAACGAGGCCATGAGGGCGATGCCGGATATCCAGCGCGCGATGTCGCGCCGGAGGGGTTGCCAGGCGCTGGTGACGTGGCCGATCAGGGTGCCGGCGGTTCCGGAGATGGGGACGAACACCGCGAGCGACACGGGTATCAGGTGGCGTGCGAGTTCGTTAGCCGGCGGACGGGGGGTTGCAGACGCCCCCAATGGCCCCTCGGGGACCGATGAGAGCAGTGACGAAACAATAGCTGGTCCAGCGGCCGACAGCAGATACGCCATTCCGGCAAGGAGCACGAGCACCGCCCACCGACTATCGAGGACTCGACCCGGATTCCTATCGAAGCCGCTGACCTGAGCAAGACCAGCCGCGTACAGCGATGGCGAGACGAGCAGCGCGAACGCGAACATGGAGGGTCCCAATACCATCTCCACACGTTCAAGAGGAGTAGTATGACCCGCTATTCTGTGGAGGGCGGTCCAGCCATAGAGCAGGTAGATCGCTGCCAATCCCAGGAACCAAAGCGTGGTCAAACGAGCCAAGCCGTAGGAGTCTTCGGGTGACGGGGGATCCGGGGGAGGTGGATTGGCTAAAGTACCCATCGTGGCTATCCGCGTGAGATCAACGAGTCAGACGGCGGCGCCCGTCTGGTCTATCGTTATCGGAAGTTGGAATCAAGGTGCTCCCTGGGTATTGCACATCTCATCGTTCTTGCAGTTCCAAGTGAACACACAACACCACTCGCAACAATACCGGTTCCCTGACGGTGTCTTCTTGCAGCAGTCGTAGAGAGGGTTTCCCCGCGCCTGCGCCCTACCCTCCGGTGCCATCACGAACGGCAACAACGCGAGATTCGCGAGGAATGCTGCGAGGATCCAGGCGGGTTTCTTTCTCATTGGTCGAGGTCTCCTTGGGTTTGAACCACGGTCGGGTACGTGGGTTGGGGGGGTGGTGATGGAGAAGGGCCTTGGCGGGCGGATAGCGGAAGAGAGACGGTCGCCACGCGCTGCAGACCCACGGGGTCGAGCAGAACGCCGATGGCGTGCGTCTCGGTAATTCGATAGGGATTGAAATCAGGGGGGAAGACGACCCGCGAGAAGGAGGGCGTCTCCCCGTCGAAGTTCACGGTCCGCCACAGCGGACCATGGCCGAGGGGATGCGAGGTAGCGTCGAACTCCTGGATCCAGACCGTGTTGGGCGCGCACTTGAGATCGACGCCGAGCGGCTCCTCCACCGGGAACATCTCGGCCGCGGTCCGCGCCGCCTCGGTCGCGTAGCTCACGATCTCGGCTTCCGACACGCTGCCGCCTTCGGCTTCGGACCGGACCCGGGCGGTCATGTACGCGACCCGGGCACTGCGATCCAGCTGAGCGAGGTTCCACGGCAATGCCAACGTATCCCGCACAGCACCATCGGAGTCCAGCATGAGAAGGGTTCGGGCAACGGGGTCGAGGACCGCGATGCGTCCGTCGGGACAGCCATCCCACAGGGGAACCGGGACCAGAAGGCTGCCGGCCGGGCGCATCGCGGCTCCCGGTAGTCCCGTAGCGAAATCGAGCAGCACCTGCGGGTCGCTCCCGTTGTCCGGGATGCGCACCAGACGGCCGTTCCACAGGTCGACCCCGTGATTGACGCCGGATTCGTAGCGTGCGGTGACAAGGCCTCCCGGCACCCTTACCGCGCGGAAGGGATCGCCGAAGGTGACGCTGGCGATGTCGGACCGAATGGCCCCGAGCACGGGGGCGTGCACGGACGAGAGCAGGGCCCCGTATCCGGAGAAGGTGAGGGCCGAGAAGGATCCCGGGTCCCACACTGTGAGCGAACCCGGGTTCTTGCCGGGCCAGACCGCGGACGGGAAGCGGAACTCGCCGGGTCCCTCGCCCGAGGTGCCGAATCGGGAGGTCAGTTCGCCGCTTGCGGCAAAGCCGTGTACGTAGGGCGCGTTGGCCGTCAGGGCCCAGATCGTCCCGTCGTGGACAACGACGTCCCTCACCTCCCACAATGGGTCCTCGGCGGCGGAGACAACCGTGAGCGACAGAGGGCCGATCGGTATGATCGGGAAATCCAGGTCAGCACCCCGGTCGCACGCAGATGCCGCCACGACCGCCGAAACCACGAGGACGCGCCTCATCCACCACCTCCCGTCATCTGAACGGCGCCCGGTGATTGGATGGCGGCGATGGCCTCCTCCACGCGACGCAGTTCGGCCCCGTGGTCCTGGAAGCGCAGCACGCCGTCCGAATCAAGTACGTATACCCACGGCGTCCTCGAGACGAGAGACGATTCCCGGTTGGGTTGGGGGACCTGCGCGATGCTGAGCAGGTCGACCTGCCACCCGAACCGTTCGGCGTAGGTCGCTGCCGGACCTGGAAGATCGCGCGTGACAGCGATTCTCCGGATTGTCGTGCCTGCCGGAGCGGTGGAGGTGAAGTGACCGGCCCATTCAGGTGCCACGTCGTCACAGAACGCGCATTCGGAGTTGAACGCGTAAAGCACGGTGACCGTGCCGGGATCCGCATCCATCGGAACGATCCCCAGGACGCCGTCGCCGACGTAGCCCGTCAGCGCGTCCAGCGTGTCACCGACCAGCACTCCCGGTGCCGGTGCCACGCCATCGGTGGCCGGTCCTGGTCGAACGACTACGTGGACGGCCTGGGCAACGACGACCAGCAAAAGCAGGAACAGCACGACATTCTGGTATCGCTTCATCCTTCCCCCATGTGAGCCCCGTGCCCGGAGCGTGGAATCCGGCTGGAGCGCCCGGCGATGTGACCTCCCAACCACCGGTCCTTCGGTACGCCCCGAAAAGGTCCCGGTACCGGACGCCCCAGGCTACAGTCGTGTCCTTTCTTCGCTGACCCGCAGGACGAGAATCGTCGAGCGGATTCGCACCGTTCGCCCTCTTTAACGCAAGAAACCCCCGCCATGGGGGGTCATTTTCCGACATTTTCCCATTTTTTTTCGCATTTGGGCCGCAAACGGCCCCTAATCACCCGCGATCCACTCCGGCAACGCCTCCCTCAGCCCTTTCATCCTCCGCAGTCGGGTCATCGCTCGCAGGAGGATCGAACGCACTCCCGATTCGCTGACGCCCACCGCGAGCGCGGTCTCCGCCGTATCCCTCCCCTCCAGGAGACGCAGCACGATCACATCCCGCTCCCGATCGGACAGTTGTCCCAGCGCCTCGTGGACGATCTGCTTCCAATACAGCGTTCTGGGCACCTCTTCCGGCCACGGTCCTTCAGCGAGGCTCGGGGCGTCTTCCGGTAACTGCCCGACGTGACCCACCGTCACCTCGGCCAGACTTGCCTGTCTACCTTCGCGCAGCCTGGTCCTGCAGCAGTTCCTGCTGACCTTCATCGCCCACCTCACGAACGAATCATGCCGCTCGTACCGGTCCAACCGCTCCAGAATCTGCAGCCAGCAATCCTGAAGCAGGTCGTCGGCCTCCTCGTCGTCGGACGCATATGCGCGGATCGCCATCCAGATCCGCGGACTGAGTTCCCGCACCAACTCCGTCAGCAGCTCCGGATCACGGGCGTGGAGGCGCTCAAGATCGATGGGATCAGTAATCGTTCGGCGCTTTCCCCCGCAGGGCGGTCAGTGGTCCTTTCCGCCCTCATCCTCCTTCGTCTCCATCGGCGGCCTTGTCCTGTTGATCCTCAAAGTCGCGCCTCCGAGAAACGCCGAACCGGAACGGTCTACCTTGTGATCGCCATCGTAGAGGTAGTCCAGAATCGCTTTGTCCCACGACAGGCCCGCCTTGGCCACCAGTTCCATCCAGGGGCCGTGGGCGGTTTCGTCGGGTGCCTCGGTTATTCCGTTCCAGATGGTGATCCGTGGATTGAAACTACCGCCGCCCCCGAATCCGCGCGAACCCTTGAGCGGCATGTTGATCATGACGCTGTCGGTCATCGGCAGCCGGAAGACCTCGGTGTCGAAGTCGGCGCCGTAGCGGCGGTAGCGGTCGTAGGTTCGCTGGTTCATCTCGAAGACGTCGCGGTTCGAGTTGATCCCGGCGGTGATGTAGTCGCGGATCTTGAAGGCGGCGTCCTTGTGGCGTGGGTAGGCGGGATCGTCGAGGTAGCTGAAGCCGGGCATGAACCAACCCTTGTTGAAGCCCCAGTTGCGTTCCGTCACGCGTCCGCTCCGCACCAGGCCGCTGTACTCGGAGAAGAGCTGGACGACCTGGTGGCTCGGGTAGCCGTGGGGGTTGAGGAAGATGTCGGGAAACCACATGTCCCAGAGTTCGTCGCGCACCTTCGACTCGGGATAGATCGGGAACGTTCCGAAACCGCCGCCCACACCCGCGCCGAGCGATCCCAGATAGCCCGCGTGCAGGATGTAGTCGGGAGTGATCCGGTAGAGGTCGTAGGCGAGCTGGGCGCCATCGGGATTGGTGAAGGGATGAATAACCACGTTGACCTTGTCCAGCTTGGCGCGCTGCACGGAATCGGTAAGCAGCAGTTCGGCGTGCCGCAGCACGTGACTGGTGGAGGAGACTTCGTTGGCGTGCTCGCGTGCCGAGTAGATCACCGTGGGCTTGAAGGTGGTCGCCTTGACGCGCGACCAGTGCGTGGCGGCGATGGGGGACATGAGGTCCATCGCCCAGATCTGCCTGCCCAGGTAGCTCTCGCCGACGTGATACATGTGCGCTTCGGCGAAGGCCTGACTCAACTTTGCCGTCATCTCGTGGCCCTCGGGCGGGGGGATCGGCGTCTCCCACTGGACGATGCGTTCGCCCTGGTAGGTCCAGCCTTCGGGGAGAAGGTCGGTCCACACGGGTAGGGGGGTGGGAACCCCGTTGTCGGGGAGTATGGCCGTGACGTGGGACGAGTCTTCCTCCACCTCCAGCGAGTCCCCCTCAACCTCCGGCGATTCGTCCTCCTCTTCGTCCCACTCGACCCGCACGCGCATTTCACCGACGTCGTGGTAGGCGAGCGCCTCCCGGTACAGCCCCGCCTCGCGGAGCGCGCCGAGATTGGTCACGGTCTCGACGATCTGCTCGGCCGAGACCCAGCTCCGGTCCACGAATTCCGCGGACGCGAGCGCCACGAGGGAATCGCGAAGATTCTCCTCCGAGTCGACCTCGATGCTGAAATCGAGGCGGGGAAGGGCGGGTGAAACGGCCTCGGCCCCACCATCCGCCGCCGCCGCGACCACCGCACGGTAGAGACTCGGACGCTCCATCGAGACCTTGGTGATGTCGCGCCGCACTTCACCGCTTGCCCCGTCGGCGGTTTCGTAGCGGATGATCACGGTGGGGCGGCTCGTGGCGAATCCGGTCATCGTGATGTGGCCGCGTCCGGCCGCGCCGTCCCCCTTGGGACGCATGACCGGGATGATGCGCCCCGGATAGGAGAGGTTGCCCCCCTGCGCGTTCCGCCCCGTCAGCATGAAGAACTCGATGGTGCCGAAGTAGAACTCCTCGTGCAGCGCGTCCATGGGCGAGATGATCTCGTTGTCGATGCCCAGGCGGTAGTCGGGCTCGCTCAGCTCCAGGTCGATGGTGAGGGTGCCGAAAAAGGGCGCGTCCGGGCCGCCCCTCGGTTTCGCGTCGTGGCGGTCCATGACGTAGTCCCAGATGGCGGGCAGGGTGCTTGCCTGATAGCGGTCCCAGACCCACTCGGGGTCGGTGATGATGCGTTCGTGGACCAGGGTGTCGGGGCCGGAGGTGGCGGTGACCCAGCCGGTGGTGACGCGCACCTGTTCGTAGTCGCGGAAGCGGTCGAAGTAGGGGCGGAGCACCCAGACGGGATTGAAGGTGTCTTCGAGCAGGGTGCTTCCGTCCAGGGCGGTGGCCCGGACGCGGTAGATGGGGCCTTCTTCCGCCATTTCGAAGCGGATCTGTTCGAGGTCGAGCCCCAGATCGCCCACGAGGATCTCGTCGATGGGGAAGATCTCGTGCAGCCAGCGGAGCGGCGTGTGAATGGACTGGTGCGGCCACTCCTCGGGCGGATCGTTGCGCAGGAACTCGATGACGATCTCGCCGATTTCACGGCCCGCCAGCCGGGGTACGACCGATTCGCGCAACCAGGAGAAGCCCTGCTTGAAGGCTGACAGGACCTGGACATCGGTGGCGTTGCGGTCGGCACCCGCGTCGATCAGGCGACGGCGGGCCTCGGCGGCGACGCTCGCGCGGATCTCGGGCGGTTCGGAGAGGCGGGCTTCGAGGTGGATGGGTTGCCCGTCGTCAACGCCACCGACGATGCGCTCGTCGAAGACGGACCAGAAGCGGTCCACTTCGGAGGGCACTTCGAATTGGTCGTCGATGATGGTGGCCGCGTTCTGAACGTCACGGTTGTCGATGGTGACGGTGACTTCGGGCGCGATCGAATCGGGGAAGTGCGCGAGCGTCCGGTCACGCACGAAATCGGCAACCCCGTCGGAGGGTTTCCACAGGGACATGAGAATCTCGGCGCTGGCGACCTCATCACCCTCGGCGGCCATCTCGTCCCTGAGCTCCGCCATCAGCTGATCCAGCTTGTACAGCCCGAAGGCCGCCTGTCCGGCCGGCGTGTACCCGGACAGCGTACCCCACAGTTCGTGTTCGATGTCGTCGAAGGTGGGGGCGCCGTCGCGGCGGACGCTGACGTTGGGGAAGACTTCCGCGAGACGCCTGGTCGCAGCGGTGGCGCCTTCGGGGTCCGCGCCGGTGACCACCAGCGCGAGCTTGCCCCCGAAGCCGTCGGGGACCGCCTCGATCAGGCCGTGCCCCGGAGCCAGTTCCTCGATCGAGATCGTGCCGGAGTCGACCAGCTCGGTGATGTGGGGGTTGTCGCTTCCGACCAGGATGGCGGTGGGCTCCCTGGACGGGGATTCGATCTCGTCCAGGCCGCGGATGATCGGCACGGTGATGCCGGTGGTCTCCAGCGCCATGCGGGCGGTCAGGTCAGGGATGCCCTCGGCGCCGCGCCCCGGAACCACGACCACGTCGATCGCGCTCGGGATCTGCCCGCCGCCGAGGAATCCGCCGGTGGTGTACAGGTTGGAGAGGTCGAGACTGCTCTTGGCGCCCCCGCTGCGGCGGGATCCCGGGCCCCCCGCGGGCGGTGTCACCAGCGTGGGCAGGACGATCTGCCGTCCGGCGGCCTCGACGGTGAGCGCGGCAAGGCCGCGAAAGCGCAGGTCGTCGGAAGCGGGCCCGTGCGCGTCATCGCCGATCCGCTCCCAGGCCAGAAGCTGGAGGCGGTCGAGGGCGTAGCGGGCCCGGGTTGCGCCCGGGTCGTCGTCGTACGAGAGGTCGGCGGCGAGGTGAACGTCGGCGGTGGTGTCGGGGAGTGTGGCGCGGTGGAAGGTGACGGTGGGGGAGGGGGTGGTGCTGTCATTGTCGGCGAGCCAGGTGCCGAGTTGATGTGTAACTTCCTTCAGCGAAGGACCAGAGAGGTTACTAACGTGGGGAAGGGAGCCGGCCAGATGGCGCGCCGCGCGGAGAAGGGCCTTGTCGTCGCCTCCGAGGACGGCGACCCAGCGCGCGCCGTTGGGGGTGGTGAGGGTGGCGATGGTGGGGGGTGGGTCCGCAGGGAGGGATGGGGCCTGGTCGGAATCGGGGTCGGCGGACAGGGTATCGGCTCCGCCTGGTGTGGTGTCCGGCTCCAGGCCGGGATCGGGGTCACGGATGGGAACCGTGTCGGCGGGCGCGTCCCCGGTGTCGGGATCGGGGGGATCCGGTGGCGGCGCGATGACCACGCCGAAGTCGGAAGGCGAGAGACCCGCCGTTTCGAGGGCGCGGATGCCGATCAGGATGCCCACGCGGCCGGGGTGCAGGCCGCGCCGTACGGGAAGGTCGAGGGACATGGTCTCGAAGCCCAGCCGGGCCGCGATCTCTGCGGCGGCGGCCCGCTCGGCGTCGGTGGGGTCCGGTGGCAGGATGAGGGACCCGCCGAGGCGGTCGGGCACGCTGTCGCCGTTCTCGTCGAGGAGGAGATGGCCGAGATCGAACAGGGTGGCCAGGTGGAAGGGGGGGGATTGGGCGGTAAGCGGGAGGACGAGGAGTGGGAGCAGTGACAGGGTGATGAGGAGGGCGGTTGGAAGGCGGTGGAGGGGTCGAGGCCGCATGGCGGAACCCTCCCTTTCGGCGGTCACGGGTTGTGGCGATCGGGAGATATGTCCCGGTGTGGCGCGAGTGCCCGATGCGGTGGGGAGTCGAAGGTCTGGTCTGCTGATGTTCATCGTTGTGCCGGAGAGGGTGCTCGGTGACTTTCCAGTTCCGTGAACATGCGGCGGAGGGCGGAGCAGGCCAAGGTCGGGGGAGTATTCGGTTGTGGAGTCTTGTGTCCCATCGGAGCATGCCGGTGTCCCTTGATTTGCCGCGGCGGCGGGTGGGCGGTCCGGCTTCAGCACCCGGCGGGAGTGGGCTCCGTGCGCCGAGCTGCCTCTGATCGGGCGCGGAAAAGCCGGCCGGTGATCAGGCCGGTTCGCCGGCCGAGGTCACCGTCCCGGGTGCCCGATGCATCGGGCGATTCGAGCCTCGGCGTCCCAGGTCGCCGGTGCACAGTCCCGTCGGAGCATGAGCGTGTCAAACGCAGGCCGACAGTCCCATCCGGGCATGAGCGTCCCAAATCGTCTGATCACAGGCCGATTCTGCTATGTACGGTTTTGGATTCGCGGTCTCGCGAACTACGGGACGGCCTCCGGAATGCCTCCCAGAGGCTCCTGCAAGGCCCCAGGAGCGCGTTTGCCGGGCTCGTGACCCATTCGCGCGTTGCCTCCACCCCCGGTTTTCGCTTCCTGGACCGTCCCACGAGGCCGAAATCACGCCGCGTATATTGTAGCAGGCGGGACCTCGTGCCCCCCCGAAAACCCTTTGCCTCACTTGCATTTCAGGAGACTTCACCCATGTCCGACGACCTCTTCGAACTCGGCGAACGCATCGCTCAACTCGCCGCGTGCATCAACATCGCCACCTGTGAAATGCTCGCCCGCGTCGCCGGCTTCGACCGGCGTGAGGGCTGGGCCGACAACTTCGCGTCCTGTGCCGAGTGGCTTGCCTGGCGCACCGGGAGGACGCTGGGCGCCGCAAGAGAGAATGTGCGGGTCGCCCACGCGCTCGAGGAACTCCCCCTGACCGCCGGGGCCATGAAGAGCGGCCAGCTCTCCGACACCAAGGTGCGCGCCATGACCCGGGTGGCCACGCCCGAGACCGAGGGCACGCTGCTCGAGTATGCGCAGTCCACCTCCGCCGCGCGGCTGGAGTGGTTGGCGCGGGGGTGGAAGATGCTGTCACGGGACGGCGAGCTCGCGGCCGAGGAGGCGCGCCACCGCAGCCGCACCTTCTCGGTGGCGATCGACGCCAACGGGATGTACGTGGTGCGGGGGCGGCTCGAGCCCGAAGTCGGCGCCGTGCTGATGCGGGCGATCGAGGCGGCGGGCGATGCGCTGTACCGGGGCGAGGATGGGGACGCGCGGCCGCGCAATCGTCAGCGGCGCGCCGATGCGGCGGGACTGGTGCCCGAGCGGGCGCTGGCGGTGGGGTTTGGGGGAGCGCGGAGACGTCGCGGCGCATGGCGTGCGACGCCGCGCGGGTCGCGATGTG
>JAPPGM010000116.1 GCA_028874995.1 Gemmatimonadota bacterium
TGGTCGACAAGATCTTCTCCTTCTCCGAACTCGGGCAGCAGGAGATCGAGACCTCGGCCTACATCACGGGGATACTCGAGGAGAACGGCTTCAGCATCGAGCACGCGCCCGTGGGCATCCCGACGGCGTGGTTCGCGCGCTGGGGAACCGGTGAGCCGGTCATCTCCTTCGGGTCGGACATCGACGGGATTCCGAAGGCCAACCAGAAGCCGGGCGTGGCCTATCACGATCCGCTGGTTCCGGGTGCGCCGGGCCACGGCGAGGGTCACAACTCGGGGCAGGCGGTGAACGTGGTGGCGGCGCTGGCGCTCAAGGAGGTCATGGAGGCCGAGGGCATCCAGGGTACGCTGGTGCTCTGGCCCGGCGTCGCCGAGGAGCAGCTGGGCTCGAAGGCCTGGTACGTGCGGGACGGCTACATGGAGGACATCGACGTCACCCTCTTCACCCACGTCAGCAGCAACCTGTCGGTGAGCTGGGGCCAGGGGAGCGGGACGGGGCTCGTCTCGGTGGAGTTCACCTTCGAAGGCGAGGCTGCGCACGGTGCGGGCTCCCCCTGGCGCGGCCGCAGCGCGCTGGACGCCGTCGAGCTCATGAACGTCGCGTGGAACTTCCGCCGCGAGCACCTTCACCCGAACCAGCGCTCCCACTACGTGATCAGCGACGGCGGCGACCAGCCGAACGTGGTGCCGCCGAGCGCTTCGGTATGGTACTTCATCCGCGAGATGGACTACGAGGACATCAGGCGCAACTTCGACACGGCCATCCGCATCGCCGAGGGCGCGGCCATGATGACCGACACCGAGATGTCGTACCGGATCATCGGGGCCGCCTGGCCGCGGCACTTCAACAGGGTCGTGGCCGAGACGATGTACGAGCACATCCAGGACGTCGGGCTCCCGGAGTGGACGGACGACGACCACGACTTCGCCGGCGCGGTGCAGCAATCGGTGGGGAGCGTCCCGTCGGGGATGCCGACCTCCCTGTCGCAGCTCGGCACGCCGGGCCCGCGCCGTAGCGGCGGATCCGACGACATCGGCGACATCTCCTGGAACGTGCCGACGGTGACCCTGCGCTTCCCGTCGAATGTGCCGGGGCTGCCGGGCCACCACTGGTCGAGCGCCATGGCGATGGCGACACCCATCGCGCACAAGGGAGCGGTGGCGGGCGCCCGGGTGCTGGCCCGCACGGCCCTCCAACTATTCGCGCAGCCGGAGCTGGTCGAGGAGGCCTGGACGTACTTCCGGGAGGAACAAAGCGTGGGAGTCGAGTATATTCCCTTTATCGGCCCGGACGACCCACCGCCGATCGATCTCAACCGGGAGATCATGGACATGTACCGTCCCCTGCTCAGGCAGTTCTACTACGATGAGACCCAATTCGAGACGTACCTGGAACAGCTGGGGATCAAATATCCCACGCTCACGCGGCCGATTTCGGAGGACGACCGGTGATCGCCGCTGAGGACCAACGCAATGAGAGATTCCTGATGATCGCAGCCAGCCGCAAGCTTCTCTTCGCATCCGCCGCAGTGCTTTCCGCATCCGCCGCAGTGCTGGCTTTGACGACCGTTGCCGACGCGGGCGGTGTTCCCGGGTCAGCCACGGAGCGCCCGGTCGACGCACCCGCCGTCGCGCAGGACACCACCATCGAGGTGGGCTGGCGCCTCCTGGCCAAGCTCAACTACAGGACCGGCGAGAAGGCGAAGGAACTGGCCGAGCTGGAGGGCAAGATGGTCAAGGTCCCGGGCTTTACCGTCCCGCTCGAGGACTGGGCGGCCTCGGCGACGGAATTCCTCCTCGTGCCGTACGTCGGAGCCTGCATCCACACGCCGCCTCCCCCGCCGAACCAGCTCGTCTACATCGAGATGGACGAGGGGAAGCGGGCGAAGATGGACGGATGGAACCCGGTGTGGGTTGAGGGCGTGCTCAAGATCGAGATGACGGAGAGCGTGTATGGCCACGTCGGGTTCACCATCACCGGTCAGAAGGTCTACCCGTACGAGTCCTGATCCGCGAACCGGCCATCCTTGGCGACGCCGCTGGACGCAGGCCTTGGTGCCGCCCCCTACCGTCAGCCATCACCCCCGCCGACCGCCTAGCGCAATGCGCACGCTCTCCAACACCACATGATTCATCATGATCAGGGCGGGGACGGCCAGCATGATGACGAGTGTGGTCAGGAGGATGCCGAAGCCGATGCTCGCGGCCATGGGCTTCAGGAACTGTGCCTGGGTCGCCCTCTCGAGCAGGATGGGCGTCAGACCGAGAAAGGTGGTCACTGAGGTGAGCAGAATGGGCCGGAACCTCGCCTTGCTGCCTTGTACGATCGCCGTGCTCATCGACGCGCCCGCACGCCGAAATCGATTCACGCGGTCCATGAGGACCAGCGAGTCGTTGACGACGACTCCGGACAGTCCCACCAGACCAAAGACGGACATCAGGCCGAGATCGAGACCCATGACGAGGTGGCCGAGCACGGCGCCGATGAGCCCCAGAGGGATGGCCGCCA
Organism: Gemmatimonadota bacterium; assembly: GCA_028874995.1. GTDB lineage: Bacteria > Gemmatimonadota > Gemmatimonadetes > Longimicrobiales > Gaopeijiaceae > Bin94. Next base: position 2,509 of record JAPPGM010000116.1, read on the forward strand.
TCACTAGGAGTGGCTGTGTGTACGACCGGAGCGGGATGGCAAGCATGGCGTAGATCACCAGCAGGGCCAGTGCGAAGCCTCGCGCCATCCCTGCGTAGGTGACCGACTGTTCCCGCCGCTCGCCGCCGAACGCGTGTCGGAGCCCGGGGTAGGCCGTGCTCATCCCGGTCAGGATGTCCGACGTGAGCAGGTCGGTGACGTCCTGTGCCGTCGACACCGTTCGATCGACACCCGCAGTTACGGTCACGGTCGGACTACCGTCTACCCGTCGGATGACGGAGTTGCTCGTCCCATGGGACAGGCTGGCAACGGTGGATAGCGGTGAACTGCCCGACGGTGTGCTGATCCAGTAGTCGAGGAGGTCTCCCGGCGCGTCTCTCTCCTCCGGGGGCAGACGCACGTAGACCCTCGTTTCCTCCCGGTCCCGTTGCAGGCGCAACGCTTCCACCCCGAAGAGTGCGGCGCGCACCTGCCTGGCGAGGTCGTCACTGGTGACGCCTATCGCCTGGGCGACGGGCCGCAACCGGATCTCCACCTCCCGTTGGCCCCTGGCGCGGTCGTCGCCCACGTTGGTCACGCCCGTGACGCTGCGCAACCGCTCCACGAGTTCCGATGCCGCCAAATCGAGCGTTTCCCGCTCGGCGTGGGAAAGCTCGATCTGGACGGCGGACCCCAGATTCACGAGTTGGGCGTTGAAGGTTACCGTGCCCGTCCCGGTTGTCGCGCCCACACTGTCGCGCCAGGCCCGTTCGATGTCGAACGCGGAGACGGTTCGGCTGGAAGCGGGGGCAAGCTGAAAGCTTACTTCGGCGATGTTGGGCTGCACTACCTCCACCTCGGTCACCGCCTGTGGGTCGTACTGGGCAGAGGGGCGGACGCCTACGGACAGGAGCGAACCCCTCACCAGGGGCGGACCAGCATCGGAGCGGCTCGCTTCGGCGGCGTGAACCGCTGCCCAGCCCGCGCGCTCGACCTCTCGCGCAACCTCGAGCGTCTGCTTGCTCGGGGTGCCGACGGGAAGCCTGATCAGGGCGAGCACCTGATCGCCGACGACTTCGGGAAAGAAGTTGACCCTGAGTTGTCGGCCGGCCACCAGCCCACCGACCAGTATCAACGACGCCGCACATGCCGCCAGGACGAGCCCCCAGCGCCGAACCGCAAACGCGACCACCGCCTCGAGCGGCCCTTCCACAAACCTGTGCAAGGCGTCTTGAATCCGTTCCTGCGCATGATGCAGCCACGGCAACGCGCCTTGGGCCGGCCCCGTGGCGCGCAGGTGCGACAGATGGTAGGGGAGGACAAACAGCGATTCCAACAGAGAGAGCAGCAACACGGCGATGACTACTACGGGGATTGGCTGGAACAGATTCCCCAGGTTGCCGGGCACGAAGAGCAGCGGTGTGAAGGCGGCCACCGTAGTAAGTACTCCAAAAACGACCGGAACCGCGACTCGCAGGACGCCCCTTTCCGCCGTCCTGGAACCGGCGGTACCCGGGTTCCGCTGCCCGTGTATGCTCTCGCCCACCACGATGGCGTCGTCCACCACGATGCCGATACCGAGGATGAAGGCAAAAAGGGAGATCATGTTGATGGATCCGCCCAGCGCCCCCAGCACCCCGAACGCGCCCGTGAAGGACACGAAGATCCCGGCGGCCGTCCAGAGCGCCAGGCGCAGATCGAGCGTCAGGGCCAGCGCAAGCAACACCAGGAGGAGCCCTGTGAGACCGTTGCGAGCGAGCAGCGAGATTCGTCCCTCGAGTTCCGTCGCCCTGTTCGACACGATCGCGTAGTCGACTCCTTCGGGGAGCCCGGGAGCGACGTGCGTTCTCAGATGCTTCCCAACCGCCGCCGCAAGTTGCAGCACCTGTTCGTCCCCGGTGCGGAATACCCTCACGAATGCGGCGGGCCTGCCGTTCCAGGCGCTGATGATGTCGCTGTCCCTGAACCCGTCCGTGATCGTCGCTAGATCATCAAGCCTGAGAACCTGCGCACCGGGCACGGCCCGGACGACAATGCTTCCCAAATCGGCGGCGGCCTGCCGATTGCCTTCCACGCGCACGAGGATCTCCTCGTCCGCTGCCTTCAGGCTTCCGCTGGCCAGATCGACGGCCCCTCGCCGCAGGGCCCCCGCAACATCCTCAAGGGTGAGCCCGAAGTGGCGGAGCGCATCATTGGGGACTTCGACCGAGATCTCGTACGCGCGGACGCCGTGGACCTCGGCCAGGGACACCGCTGGAAGGGACGCTATTTCACCACGGACCTGGTGCGCGAGCTCCTTCAGGGTGCGCGCCGGTACGTCGCCGAACAGCGCGATCTCCATCGCGCGGATGAGCGAGGTCGGCGCGGTTACGACGGGCTCCTCCGCTCCGGACGGAAGGCTCGTGACCCTCGCCACCGCGGCCCTGACCCGGTCGAGCCCCTCCCGGATGTCCGCGTGGGACCCGAGTTCCACACGGACCACCCCCACGTTTCCCGCCGCGGTTGACCGAAGCCGGGAACCGGTGACGACCCCGGAGACGGCATCCTCGATCGGGCGGACCAATGAGCGTTCGACCTCGGCCGGGTCGGCGCCGGGATACTCCACGCGCACCTCGATCATGTCCAGCGACACTTCGGGCAAGGACTCCTGGGGCATGGTCATGACGGCGAGAACGCCCGCCGCAATCAGAAACCACATCAACAGATTGGCCGCAATCCCGTTGCGGATCATCCAGCGAATGGGGCCCCTCACCGCAGGTGGCCAGTTGGTGGTGCCGCGCCGCTAGTCGCCGCCACCGCGAGCCAACATTTCCAGACGGTGCGCTCGAAGGTCGGAGAGGGGCACTGGAGGGCCTCCCCAGGCGACGCCGCGCGCAATCGCGACGACGGTCGATCTCCATACGGTGTACACCAGAATGGCCGTGCCGACCGGCAGGAGCAGACCGATCACCAAGGGATCGCGATGTTCCCTGGCCGCGGCCACACCACAAAGCCAGACGGCACCGATGGCGCCGAATGCCAGGACGCCCGGCCACCCGGTGCCGTCAAGCCAATGGACAACGGGCAATAGCAGAAAGGGGAGGACGATCACCACGAACAGCGCAGCCGTCTGGAGGAAGACGGCCCCCACACGGAAATCCGTTGAGCCGAAGGCGTTCTTCTCCAGGCCGCGTACCATTCCACACAAGGACGAATACCACTTGAACCTTACCAGAGGACTCGCGCGCAGGACATCCGAACGAAACCCGGCCCGCTTGATCAGCCTGCCGATCATCAGATCCTCGTTCGGATCGAGTCGAAGTGCCCTGTGGCCACCGGCGGCGAAGTAGGACGAAACGCGGACCAGGTTGAAGGGACCCACGCCGAAGAAGACCGCGCTCTCGGGATCACGCACCTTCCAGGCTCTTCCTGCCGCGACGAATGTATAGCCGAGCGCAAGCACGGTTGCCCTGGTCGCGATCCGTCCTGTGTCGCATTTCACAACGCCGCCGAGGTGACCGAGGCCTTCGCGCTCGAGGTGAAACACCGCCCGGGTCAACGAGTCGGGTGAGAATGTCACGTCGGCATCGGTCAGCAACGCAATCTTGCCGGTGGCGCGATTCATGGCACACCAGATGGCGTGGTTCTTTCCGAACCAGCCTGCGGGCAGGTCGCGGATGTGGATCACCTTTACGCGTCCGTCTTCAGCTGCTACTGCCTCCGCGATGGCGCCTGTTCGGTCTGATGACCGGTCGTTCGCCACAACCACTTCCAGATCCGGGTAGTCCAGCGCAAGCAGGGATCGCAGGGTTTCCTCGATGTCCTCCTCTTCGTCCATGGCGGCGACCACCACCGAAACACGCGGGATCCGAGCGTCGGGCGAAGCCGTGCCGGGCTCGATATCGGCCAGGCGTCGCAGTCGCCCCAGTCCGTAGAACCAGGCCGACGCCGCCAGTACCGAGAAGGCGAATAGGCACGCGGTGGCCACGGTCAGGACCGGATCACCGGACACGCCTGTCTCCCGCTGGTGCGCTGGAATGGCTCCCACCGCGTGGGCGTGAATGCGGTCGGAAGCGCTTTCCATTGAGCAAGGTGCCGATTGGTGTGTATCGAACAAGGTAGTGGTAGCTCAGGAGCATGGTCGCGGTCAACGCGACCACGATCATGCAGACCTTCAGGTGGGCATTGAGGGGCCAGTCCACCACCAGCCTCTGAAGTCCGATGACCGCCGGGAAATGAAGCAGATAGAGCCAATAGCACGAGTCCGACATGTAGCGTACCCAGGGCCGGTTGTCCGACGCGACCATTCGAAACAGACCGATCATCCCGGCGCACATGAGCCAGGCGAATGCGGTCTGAAAGGCTCCGGAAACCGCCCAGGACCACCCGGCGGCGTTGGTCGTTGCCACGCTAACCGCGGTGTCGTAGTCGTCGAGCACCTGCGCAAAATCGGCGATGGCCGGAGCCATGAAGTACAGGGCCGCCGGAAAAGCGATCAGGAGAGCCGGCAGCAGGGCATACACCCAGCGTCTTCGCATCTCGATCTTCCTCTGATACATGAAAGCCCCGAACAGGAAGAACATCGAGTAGTGGATGAGGACGATCGGATTCGGGACGAAGTGGGTTCCTGCGTCCGCACCCACGACCGGTGCGTTCATGAAATACATGGGAACAGCCGAGAGCGGAACCAGCAGCCACCACCGCCGGCTGCGAAACCGGATCCCCAGCCGTGCCGCCCCGGCAAATCCCATCGCCATCAGGAGGAGGTTCCAGAGGAACCAGGTGTGATGGAAGTCGATGAGCCACGGGAACACCATGCGCCGCAGGTCGAGCTCTCCCGAGTGCGCATAGTCGCTGAGCGGGATGATCGTGAATACGCAGAGCAGCAGCGGCAAACCGATTCGGTTCAGACGGTTGTCGGTCAGGCCGCGAAGGCCGCGACGCTCCCACAGCATGGCGGTGAAGAATCCGCTGAGCAGAAAGAACACCTGTAGCCGAAACCCGTGCAGCACCATGATCAGGTAGAGATACGGATTGGCGATCGCGTCGACCCGATAGGCCCACTCTTCGTACACCGGCCAGAACCCTTCAATCGGCGGGGAAACGTAGAAGGCGGTATGCAGTACCAGGCCCAAGAGCATCGCGACCGCTCGCAGAGCGTCCAGGTCGTGCAGCCGGGCTTCCGCCCCCGGTGCTACCATGAACTCGACAATCCGTGGTCGGCGTGGTCCGGCAAGCCGTAGGGCCGGACCTCGGGACTCAGCTGTGCCCAGGCCAGCAGTTCAGCGGTGTTCCTCGCCCTGCGCCTGTTCCGGGCGCCCCGGCTCAGACGGTGCAGAGTGCCCAACAGTCCATGCTTGAAACGAAGAGCCGGGAGCATCCCGAACGCGAAACGGTTGGGAAACCGCAGCTGGTCCGCCACGGAGTTGCCGATCAGGCTGCGGGACACGCGGTACAGCTGCCGGGCCATCTTGCGACGCTTGGCGAGGTCGGACACCCCAATCACCAGGGGCGCTGAGTTCACGATGGCGTTGGCCATGGCGATGCCCTCCAGCCCGGGAGGAGGCTCGCACGCGAATCCGATGTCCACGATCCTCAGCGCGCTCGCCTTGTCGTGAAACAGCATGTCCTCCGGCACGCCCATCAGCCACGCCGCATAGCGCCAGATGTGTACGTAGGCCTCTTCCGTTCCCTCGGTGAGCCGACCGCCCAGCAACCTGACCTTTTCGAGGCACAGCGCCGAGAACGAGGCTGCCGTAAAGAGGAGGCTGGCTGCGTGGATGGGCGAGCCGAACCTTGCGGTTTCCCAACCGGCCCTACTCAACAGCCTTCGCACCTGCGCGTGCACGATGCGAATTCGAATGGTCGACTTCCAGCCCTCGCCGTGTCGGTCGAGTCCTCCGGGGAGGCAGATTTCCACGAGATGGCGGATGTTCTGCCGGAGGCGTTGTTTCCCGGCGTCAACAACCCGTCCCGTCATGTAGTGGGGCCGACCGACCGTCGTCGCCAAGCCAGGAGCGATGACTCCCAGCACCAGGGCCGCAAGGAAGACATCTGCATGTTGGAACAGCGCCCGGCCCCCTGGGCCTATCATCTTGCGGTCATACCATGGTGGGGCGCTCTCGACAGCCTCGAAGAGGGTCAACAGCGCCCTCGGTGAGCGGGACATGGCTTTCTCGTCGCCATCCATGCATTCCTGAATGCAGCGGTGTCTCTCGGTTGGATCGATCTCGGCCAGAGACTTGATGGCCGCGTCGGCAAGTGGGTCGCCGATCCTGAAGCCCGCTACATATTCGGCCGCCGGGGTTCCGTATGTCGCGATCGCCTCCCGTGTGCCATCCCTGTATGCCTCCGGCACCGCGGCAAGGCCGGTCGAGTCAGCCGCCGCACCGAATGTATTCCGCCTGAAGTCCTTCGCCCCCCGGCTCCCCTCCTCCACGGTCATCGTCGTCGACCGCCCGGGATCGGTGCTCTGCGCTTCGGCGGGCGCGACGAAGACCAGCGGCGTCGCGAACGTAGCCGCCAGGCTCGGCAGGCCCGCGCGACTACCGGGCGATGCCCGGCCCGGCTACGCTGATTCGGATTCGGTTTCCCGCGACCCGCTGGCGTCGTGGTCATCACCAAAGGCCTTTCTTCCGCACCGTTGCCCTAACACCCAAACGAACAACAAAAATAACTGAACCGAACTTCCAGCAACATCCGGGCCTCCTGACGACAAGCCTCCTGGCGACAGGGGTCTCCTGATGCGGTAAATCGTTGGTGGAAAGGCTCTTACGTAGATTCACACGCTGATTGTGTACTCATCAGAATCTGATTGTGTACCCATTATAATTTGCGGTATCGACTTGACATGATTCAGTTCAGATTGTTCGTTCTCACCTCACTACATCCATGTACATCGAACGCGTGCCCAACCGGAACTCCCCGTCCGCCGTCCCTCCCGTGAGCGGGCCCGGGCCGCCGCCATGATCCTCGCGCGCATCCTGGAACCCCGCTCGAAGCTGACCACCGCCCGCTCCCTGCGCAGCGACACGCTCATCCACACGCTGGGCGAGGACATCGCCGATGGGACCCTCGGCGCCCAGCCGAAGAAGCTGCGCGAACGCTTCTTCCTGTCGCGCGTCGTCCTCGTCGGCGACCGGGGGCTGCTCACCGACGCGCGCATCCGCGAGGAGCCCGGCCCGCGGTGCTGGAGTGGATCACGGCGCTGCGGGCTCCGGCGATCCGCAAGCTGGTGGACAGCGGCGACTTGCAGCTCTCCCTCTTCGACGAACAGGATCTGGCCGAGAGCACCGCGCCCGAACTCTATCCCGGCGCGAGCAGCAGACGCTGCTCGCCGACCTCGCCACGCTGACGCGCAACCGCATTCAGCCCGTGGCGGAGGGGGCCGTGGCCGCCGATATCCTCACCAGCCCGCCGCCACTGGAGGCCGAAGCCTACCGTCTTCTCGGCGTCCGTCCATGAGCCGTACCCAGTGGCGTACACCCCTGAATCATGCCTATGTCGAAGCCCTACAATCACTTGGCTGCTTCTGGGCGGCGGAAGCTCGGTTTTCGGGGCCGCTCGGTTGCACGCTTGGTGGAGTAAGGCCCAGATTCCTACGGGGCTGGCTCCGATGCCCGGCAGAGGCTGGCATTCGCTGAGGCGGAAGTTCGCGGGCGACCTGAACCAGCCTCTGAAGGTGCTTTTGCGCTCGAGGAGCAACGCAAGGCGAAGACCTTGGAGTGGCAAATGTATAGTGAACATGACATAATGTAATGTGTGGCTTACAGTGTGGACAGCTGAAGCGAAGCGGCCAGCCCGGATGCATCGCCAGTCGAATGCCGGTGGGAATCTGTCCACGGGCCAGCCGGGGAAGGCACCGATGAGCCTCGCAATCGACGTCCGGGGTCTCCGCTTCCGCTACCGCAGCGGCCCGTGGGTGCTGGACATCCCCGAACTGGCCCTGGAGCGGGGGACGCGCGCGTTCCTCTTCGGCCCCAGCGGAAGCGGCAAGACAACCCTGCTCGGCGTGCTGGCGGGTGTGCTCAAGCCCGGCGAGGGCGAGGTCAACGTGCTCGGCCGGGATCTCGCATCCCTCTCGGGCGCCCAGCGGGACGCCTTCCGCGCGGAGCACATCGGCTACGTCTTCCAGATGTTCAACCTCATC
>JAPPGM010000023.1 GCA_028874995.1 Gemmatimonadota bacterium
GCAGGCCGGCGCCTTCGACAACGGCAAGATGTGGACCTTCGACGCGCCGCCCACCGAGTACCTCCAATCCACCTACGAATTCTCGCCCGACGACGCCTGGTACGCCCGCGCCCGCCTCGGCGCGCTCAGAATCCCCAACTGCTCGGCCTCCCTGGTCTCGCCGCGCGGCCTGGTCCTCACCAACCACCACTGCGCCCGCGACTTCGTCACGCAGGTGTCCGCCGACGGCGAGAACCTTCTCGACGACGGCTTCTACGCGGCCACCCTGGCCGACGAACGCCCGCTCGAGGATTTCGAGGCCGACCAGCTGATCGAGATCTTGGACGTTACCGACGAGATCCGCGCGGCGGTGGACGCGGTGAGCGGCGCGGCGGCCCGGAGCGAGCTGCGCGACAGCCTCACCGTAGCGGTGGCCGGGCGGATCGCCGGGGAGCGGGGCGGTGAGGAAGCGGGGATCGAGGTCGAGGTGGTGTCGCTCTACAACGGCGGCCTCTACTCCGCGTACATCTTCCGGCGGTACCCGCACGCCAGGCTGGTCATGGCCCCGGAGCTGCAGCTCGGCTACTTCGGCGGCGATCCCGACAACTTCACCTACCCCCGCTACTCGCTGGACTTCGCCTTCCTGCGCCTCTACGACGAGGCCGGCCAGCCGCTGCAAACCGACGATCATTTCGGCTGGAGCGAGACGGGTGCCGGCGCGGGCGACCTCATCTTCATCATCGGGAACCCGGGCAGCACCTCGCGGCTCCAGACCGTCGCCGAGCTGGAGTTCCGCCGCGACGTGGAGATGCCGGCCCTGCTGGGCTTCCTCGACTCCCGGATCGAGGTCATTGAGGGCTACATCGAGGGGCGCGAGGACGAGCCGGGCATCGACGAGGTGCGCAACTCGGTCTTCAGCCTCCTCAACTCGCAGAAGGCGTTCACGGGGATGCTCCAGGGGCTCCGGGACCCGTACGTGATCGCGCGCCGGGGCGCGGCCGAGACGGACTTCCGCGGTGCGCTCCAGGCCGATCCCGCGCTCGCCGAGGCGTATCTGCCGCTTTTCGGCCAGATGGCGGAACTGCAATCCAGGAAGGCCGCCATGGCCGCCGAATTCAACGCCTTCGCCGCCTTCGGCAACGACGACTACGAGTCCTCGCTCATCCTGCGCACCCTGGCCACCTTCCAGTACCTCGGGGCGCAGCGGCAAGGCGCCTCCCCTGAGGAGCTGGGTGAGATCGCCGACCAGCTGAGGGGGGTCGCGAACCGTCCCCGCGAACTCGACCTGGCGCTCCTGGAGGCCCGGTACCGGGACATGGTGGAAGCCTTCGGCGAGGACGACCGCTCGATGCGCACGCTCCTGGGCGGACGCAGTACGGCGGAGGCGGCCGCGGCGCTGATGAACACTTCGGCGATGGCCGATTCCGCAAACGCGGTCGACCTGGTGACGGGCGGCATGCTCAACCCCGCCACCGAGCCCGCCTTCGCCTTCGTGCAGGCGTTGCTGGGCCGCTTCGGCCCCTACCAGAACGTCATGTCCAGCGTGATCCCCGAAGAGGAGGGGATCGCAGCGGGCCTGGGCCGTGCGCGCTTCGAGGTGGACGGCACCCGCATTCCGCCCGACGCGACCTTCTCGCTGCGGCTCGCCGACGGCGTGGTCACGGGGTATCCGTACAATGGCACCGTGGCCCCCACGCACACCACCTTCCACGGCCTCTACGACCGGCACCACTCCAATCCGGGCGCCGACGAGTGGGCGTTGCCGGACCGCTGGCTGAATCCCTCCGCGGACTTCGATCTCTCCACCCCCCTCAACTTCGTGAGCACTGCGGACATCACCGGAGGCAACTCCGGTTCGCCGGTGCTGAACCGCGACCTGGAGATCGTGGGGCTGGTCTTCGACGGCAACATCCAGAGCCTTCCCGGCGACTACATCTACATGCCGGCGCTGAACCGGTCGGTGGCGGTGGACGCCCGCGGGATCCTGGAGGCGCTGCAGGACATCTACGGAGCGGCCAGAATCGTTGAGGAGCTCACCGGCGGGCAGGGTCGCTGAGGCCCGGGAAAGCGCTGGCAGGCGATGTTCGGCCGGCCCCGACCGGGCCACCCCTTCCTGGGGGGTGCGCCCGTGCTGGCGGCGCACCGGGGCGGGGCGGGTCTGGCTCCGGAAAACACGATGGCCGCCTTCCGGCAGGCCCTCGACGAATGGGATGCCGACATGCTCGAGATGGATGTTCAACTGACCGCGGACGGGCGGGTGGTGGTCCTGCACGACGAGACGGTCGACCGCACCACCGACGGAACGGGTCCGGTTCGCGAGATGACCTGGGACGAGGTCCGCCAACTCGACGCCGGCTACCGCTTCCGCGATTCGGCGGGAGAGTTTCCCTACCGCGGCCGCGGCGTGCGAATCCCGCTCTTCGACGAGGTACTCGAGGAGCTGCCGCACATGCGCATCATGGTGGAACCCAAGTCGGCCGAAGCCGCCGGCCCCCTCGTGGAGGTGATCCGGGCGCGCGGCGCCGAGCACCGGATCCTGATCGGGGCCATGTTCGAGCGCACCCGCGTCGCCGCCCGGGACTACGGCGGTCCCCGGGGGGCGTCGCGCAGCCAGGTGATGCCCTTCTGGCTGCTGCACCGCATTCCGGTAATCGGGCGCTGGTACGTCCCGGCAGTGGACGCCTTCCAGGTGCCGGAAACGTGGGGGCGCTACCGGGTCGTCACGCCGGGGTTCGTGCGGGCGGCGCACCGGGCGAACATCCCCGTGCACGTCTGGACGGTGGACGATCCGGCCGACATGCGACGGCTGCTGGAATGGGGCGTCGACGGCATCCAGACGGACCGTCCGGATCTGTTGTCCGATGTGCTGGCGGAGGTGGTGGGAAGGCCGCCGCCCCCGGGTCGCGTTGGAGGCGGTGGGCGATGAGCGGCACGGGAGCAGCGACCGGACTGGCCGCGCGCTTTCGCGAACACCTCACGGCTTCCGGCTGCATACGCGGCGCGCGCCATGCCGTGGTCGCAGTCTCGGGCGGAGTCGACTCGATGACGCTTTTGCACCTGCTGCGCTTCGGGGGCGCGGCCCCGTCACCGACGCTGCACGCAGCCCATCTGGACCACCGGATGCGCGCGGAGAGCGCCGCCGACGCCGCGTGGGTCGGCGAGGTGTGTGACGAGTGGGGGGTGACCTGTCACCTTCGTGCCGCGCCCGCGCCGGTTCGCACCGAAGCGGAGGGGAGGGAGCTTCGCTACGGCTTCCTTGCGGAGGTGGCGGAACGGCTCGGCACCGGCGCGGTGATCCTGACCGCACACACCGCCGACGACCAGGCCGAGACCGTGCTCTTCCGGATCGCGCGGGGGAGCGGGCCGCGCGGTTTGCGCGGGATCCACCCGGGGCCCCCTCCCTCACCCGTGCGCCCGCTCCTCCCCTTCCGGCGCGCCGATGTGGAGGCGTACGCGGCCGCGCAGGCCGTTCCCCACCGCGAAGACCCCACCAACCGGGACCTGGGCTGGACCCGCAACCGGATCCGTCACGAGATCCTCCCCGCGCTGGAGGCCGCGGTGCCCGGGGCGTCGGCCGCGCTCGTCTCCCTGGCCGACACGAGCCGCGCGGAGGCGGCCGCCCTGGACCAGCTCCTCGACGAACGCATCGCGGCGCTGGCCCTCGCGGGGTCCGCTGCGCTGTCACAACCCCCGCTGTCCTTCGACCGGGAAGCGCTCGCCGCCCTCCCGGATCCCCTCCTCGCCGTCCTGCTCCGCCGCGCCGCCGCGCGAATGGGCGGATCCCCGGGGCGCGCAGCCACGGCAGCCCTTCTGTGCTTCGTGCGGGAGGCCCCCAGCGGGCGGCGCGTCACCCTGGAAGGCGGGGTTGCGGTTGAGCACCATCTGGGAACGCTCCACTTCCGCAGGTTGGCGGCCGGGGACGCCGACCCTGCCGACCGGACCGGCCCCGAGGCCGCGGGTTCAGCTCATGCCGATGGTTCACTCGCCGACCCACCGCCCCGTGTCCCCGTCTCTTCCATGAGCGGCGACGGGGGCTTCATCCACGGCGCGTGCCGGGTGACCGTGAGCTGGCGTCCCGTCGAGGATTTCGATCTTCGGTCGAAAGCCGCTCCCGACCACCCTCGCAGCGTCCACGCGGTGCGGCGCCCCGGGAAGGCCGATGCGGTCCGGGACCGCGCCGCGGACCGGCGGGGCTCGGAACGGGACACGGGTTCCCCCTTCGTTGCGCACTTCGCCCCCGGTGACGTACGGTTCCCCCTCGTTGCGCGCCCTTGGGCGCCGGGCGATCGTGTCACCCTGCCGTACGGGAAGAAGAAGGTGAAGAAGATCCTGCTGGAGGCGCGGATTCCTGCCGACCGCCGGGAAGGGTGGCCGGTGGTCGCCGACGCAGAAGGCGCCATCGTGTGGGTGCCCGGATCTCCCCGGCCGCCCTCCGACACCCGGTCGGCGCCGAAGCGGGAAGTCATCCGCCTGGAGGTCGCGATTAAAGGGAAAAGAGCTTGAACGACATGGACCTGCCCCTGACGGGGAACGGCCGCCTGCGGCGCATCGTCTATTCGGCCGGCGACATCCGCCGCCGCGTCTCGGAGCTGGGACGCGAAATCGGCGAGGCCTACAGCGCGGAGGACGATGTGCTGGTCCTCGGCATGCTCAAGGGATCCTTCATCTTCGTTGCGGACCTGGTCCGTGAGATTCCCATCCCCATTCACGTCGACTTCCTCGTCGCGGGGAGCTACGGGAACCGCATGACGACCAGCGGCGAGGTCCGCCTCTTCTACAACCCACAGACATCGATCACGGGACGCAACGTGATCCTCGTCGAGGACATCATAGACAGCGGCAACACGCTGCTCCGCGTCCTGCCCCTGCTGCTGAAGGGGGAACCCGCGAACCTCGAGATCTGTACGCTACTCCACAAGCGGCTGATACGGCTCCCAAAGGACGCCCGCTGGGTCGGTTTCGACGCCCCGGAGGAGTTCCTTGTGGGGTACGGGTTGGATTTTGGCGAGGATTTTCGGCACCTTCCGTATATCGGGGCGATGTGACGCGGCCGCGGGATCCGGCCCGAAAACGCGAAGAAGACAAGGCATGTCCGACAATACTCCTCCACCGGCCGAGCCGCCGAAGAAGCTGAAGCGGGTCTCCCGCACGGCGTCCTTCTGGCTGTTGCTGGCGTTGATGTCGATGCTTGCCCTCCAGTTCATGCGGGGCGGAGACCGGTCAGTCGGGCGCATCAGCCCATCGGAGCTCTACCGGCAGCTCGAGAACGACAACATCCTCGAGGTCACCTTCCTCGGTGAATCGGAGGTTCGCGGCGAGTTCAAGAGCACGATCGAGGTGGACGAGGCGAACGTGAACGAGTTCGTCACCAACATCGTCCCGGGGGCGGCGGCGGATCTCGACGAGCAGCTCCGGGCGAAGCAGGTGGAGGTCGACGCGCGGCCCAAGCCGCCGGGCTGGCTGCCGATGATCGGGACCTTCCTGCCCTGGCTCCTCATCATCGTCTTCTGGATCTGGATCCTGCGCTCCATGCAGGCGGGAGGGAACCGGGCCTTCCAGTTCGGACGCTCGAAGGCGAGGCTCATCAGCCCCGACACGCCGCAGGTCACCTTCGCCGACGTGGCCGGCGCGGAGGAGGCCAAGACCGAACTCGAGGAGATCATCGAGTTCCTGAAGGATCCGCCCAGGTTCTCGCGGCTTGGCGGCCGGCTCCCCAAGGGGGTCCTCCTGGTGGGCCCGCCCGGCACCGGCAAGACGCTGCTCGCCCGCGCGGTGGCCGGCGAGGCGGCGCGTCCCTTCTTCCAGATGTCCGGCTCCGACTTCGTGGAGATGTTCGTGGGCGTGGGCGCGTCGCGGGTGCGTGACCTCTTCGAGCAGGGGAAGGCACACGCCCCGTGCATCATCTTCGTGGACGAGATCGACGCGGTGGGCAGGCACCGGGGGGCGGGGCTGGGGGGCGGCCACGACGAGCGCGAGCAGACGCTGAACGCCCTGCTCGTGGAGATGGACGGCTTCGAGGCCAACGAGGGGGTGATCCTGCTGGCCGCGACCAACCGTCCGGATGTCCTCGACCCCGCGCTGCTGCGGCCCGGGCGCTTCGACCGCCAGGTGGTGGTGGACCTGCCCGACGTGAAGGGCAGGGAGGGGATCCTGCGGGTTCACGCGCGGAAGCTGCCCCTCGAGGAGGATGTGGAGCTGTCGCTCATCGCGCGGGGCACGCCGGGGCTGAGCGGGGCGGACCTGTCCAACATCTGCAACGAGGCCGCGCTCTTCGCCGCCCGCCGCGGGGTGGACCAGGTGGCGATGGAGGACTTCGAGCAGGCCAAGGACAAGGTCATGCTCGGCACCGAGCGGCGCAGCATGGTGCTCACCGACGCCGAGCGGAAGCTGACCGCCTACCACGAGGCCGGGCACGTGGTGATCGGGGTGAAGATCCCCGGCCTCGATCCCGTCCACAAGGTCACCATCGTGCCGCGCGGGCGGGCCATGGGACTGACCGCTTCGCTGCCGGAGGAGGACCGCCACTCCTACACCCGCGACTGGATGGCCGGCCAGCTCGCCATGCTCTTCGGCGGGCGGGTGGCGGAGGAGCTGGTCTTCGGCCCTGAAAAGGTCACGACGGGGGCGGGGAACGACATCGAGCGGGCCACGACCATGGCCCGGCGCATGGTTACGCGCTTCGGCATGTCGGACCGGATCGGACTCATGGCCGTGGGCGACTCGGACCAGGAGGTGTTCCTGGGCCGCGAACTGGTTCAGCGCCGCGAGGTTTCCGAGTTCACGGCGCAGCAGGTGGACGAAGAGGTCAAGCGGCTCCTGGACGACGCGCACGCCCGCGCCCGGGAGATTCTGGATGAGAACCGAAGCCTCCTCGACGACCTGGCCGAGGCGCTCCTGGAACGGGAGACGCTGGATGGGGACGAGATTCAGTTGTTGCTCGAGGGCAAGTCGCTGCCACCGATGGCCGACGAATTCGAGTCCGAGCAGCCGCAGCTCCCCCTGCCGGGTACCGAGACCACGGCTACGCCGAAGCCCAAGCCGGGGCTGGGGAGTCCCGACCCCCTTCCGTCACCCGGCTGACCCTCAGCCGCCACCGCGCCTCACCGCTCCCCGTGGGCGTGGTCCTCTCCGGGGACCGTTTAGGCGGGCTCCAGCGGAGGCGTTGCGAGTCCCCCGGTTGCGGACCGCGGCAGCGACGCTTCGAGCATCTCCCGCAGGCGTTCGGCGGTCACGCCGGACTCGATCCTGCCCCGGTAGGCGACCGAGATCCGCGACGTCTCCTCACTGACCACGATCACTATGGCGTCCGTCTCCTCGCTGAGCCCGATGGCTGCCCGGTGGCGCGTACCCAGCGCGCGGTCGCCGACGGGGTTCTGGGTCAGCGGAAGGATGGCGCCGGCGGCCTGTATGCTGTCCCCCACGATGATCACCGCGCCGTCGTGAAGGGGGGAGTTGGGGGCGAAGATCGTGCCGAGCAGCTCCGGAGAAAGAACGGCTTCGACGCTCCTCCCGGTCTGCGCGTATTCCCGCAATCCCGTCTCCCGCTGCACCGCCAGAATCGCACCGGCCCCGGATCTGGAGAGTAGTTCCGCACCCTCCACCAACCGGTCCACGATCCTGGCTTCCCGGGTCGACCCCAGCATGCTCACAAGCCTGCTCTGCCCCAGCCTGGCGAGAGCCGCGCGCATCTCCGGCTGGAAGACCACCAGCGCCGCAATCGCCCCGTACTGGAACAGCGCCTCGATCAGCCGGCGGATCAGTGAGAGGTCCAGGATGACCGAGATGAGGTACAGCCCGGCCAGCAGGAGGACGCCCAGCAGCATCTGCATGGCCCGCGTTTCCCGAATGAGCAGCAGAAGCCGGTACACCAGGAGGAAGACGATGACGATCTCGACGAGGTCGTTCCACCCCGGCCTCAGAAACTGGAGCTGCTGCAGGAAGCCGTTCATGACTCCTGTAGGATAACAGGGGACGGAAGGATGCACCGCACGGATCCCCCGCCGGGTTTTCCCCACATGCTCTTTCCAGGTGGCGCCGTGTGGGCGGGATCCACATATTGTTCGTTGACGCCCGTGGCCCGGCTTCCTACATTGCGGCCGGGTTCCGCATTCCATCGACCACAGCCCATTCCCGGAGCATCCGTTGAACAGAGACTATGAGCTTCTGACGCTCTTTGCCGATGGCGGCCTCATGATGTATCCGCTCATCATTTGCTCGCTGATCGGACTCGGTGTCATCCTCGCGAAGTTCTGGGCCCTCTGGATGGCGGGCCGCCAGACCGCGTCGGTGATCGAGCAGGTCGAGGAAGCCGCAACGGCAGGCCGCATCGACGAGGCGGCCGCGATCGCCGCGATGACCCCGGGACCCGCTGCCGCCATCCTCGTGGCCGGACTCCGGAAGATGCGGGGCCTCAAGGTCCAGGAAGGGGAACTGGAACAGGTCGTGTCCACCACCGGCACCATCGAGCTCAGCTTCCTGGAGCGCGGGCTGGTGATCCTGGCCACCATCGCCAACGTCGCGCCGCTGATGGGGTTCCTGGGCACGGTGGCGGGGATGATCCTGGCTTTCGAATCGATCGCGGCGGCGGGGGATGTGGATCCCGCGACGGTCGCCGGCGGTATCAAGGTGGCGCTGCTAACCACCGCCGCGGGGCTCACCATCGCGATCCCCATCAACATCGGATACAATTTCTTCGTGAGCAGGATCGACCGGCTCATCGTGGATATGGAGGAGAGTACCCAGAAGGTGCTGAACATCGCGTGGGATCTGGAGCGCGACGGCAAGCTGCAGGTCATGTAGTGAGTATTCGCAGGGCGGTGCACTGGAGGAACATCCGCCGACCTGTTACGGTATTAGAAACGTAAGAGAAGGCCTCGAACCCGGGAGATCCATCAATGGCGGTTCTCGGTAGCAAGAAGTCCAAGGTCTCCGACGAGATTCCCTCGTCGTCGATGGCCGACATCGCGTTCCTGCTGCTCATCTTCTTCCTGGTCACCACGACCTTCCCCAAGGACAAGGGGCTGGCGATCGTGTTGCCGGAGCAGCAGGCGGAGCAGGACGTCAGTCAGAAGAACGTGCTTCACATCATCATCAACCCGAGCGGGACGGTGACGATCAAGCGCGGCGAGAGCCAGCAGGAGCAGCAGGTCCGCCCCGACGATGTGGAGGCCATCTGGCGGCAGGGTTTCGCGGAAAACGAGAACCTCATCGCGGCGGTCAAGACCCACCCCGAGGCGGCGTACCGCTTCATGGTCGATGTCCTGGACGCGCTCCATTCGGCGGGGGCGAAGAAGATCTCACTGCAACTGCTGGAGGAGTAGGGCAAATGAGCATCAGGTCCGGTGGGCTGCAGAGAAAGTCGAAGGCCTCGCAGGAGATCCCGTCGTCCTCGATGGCGGACATCGCCTTCCTGCTTCTCATCTTCTTCATGGTCTCCACGGTCTTCCAGAAGGACAAGAAGCGGGAGATCCTGTGGCCCGAAGCCGAGGCGAGCGAGAAGATCGACGAGAAACAGAAGGACATCCTCAATATCTGGATGGAGACGAACGGGGACGTCTACATCAACGACCTGCACTGGGAGATGGAGGAAGTCAGGGCGGTGGTCAGGCCGTTGTTCGCGGACAACCAGCAACTGGTCATTTCGATCCGTTCCGACCAGAATGTCCCCTACCGCCATATCGATCTGCTACAGAAGGAGTTGCAGGGAGCCGGAGCGCTCCGGGTCGTGTTCGCGGCCGAGCTTGAACAAGACATCATAAGGGAGAGACGATGACCGACCAGACTCAACACCACACAGCGGCGGAGATCAACGCGACCGCAAACGATGAATTCAAGCGTTCGTTCTCCTCCTGGTTCTGGGGCTCGATCAGCGCGGCCACGCTGCTCCACTTCGTTGTCTTCGCGCTGTTGCCGGCCATGCGGGCGCCGGACGTCAGCGTGAACACCGAGGCCATGGACGCGATCGAGATCCCCGACGAGATCGAGATCCCGCCTCCGCCGGAAGCCATCGCCCGGCCGGCCATGCCGGTCATCACCGATGCGCCGATCGAGGAGGACATCACGATCGCTGACGTCACCTTCGACGCCAACCCCGTCGACAACCTGCCGCCGCCCCCGGACGAGATCGAGACCGACCTTTCCGCCGCGCCCCAGTGGACGCACGTCGATGTCTATCCCTTCCTCAAGAACCGCGGCGAGGTCGAGCGCGCGCTCGAACGGGAGTATCCGCCCCTGCTTCGGGATGCGGGCATCGGAGGCACCACCAAGGTCTGGTTCTTCATTGACGAGACAGGCGAGTTGGTGAAGACGGAGGTGCACACGAGCTCGGGCCACACGGCCCTTGACGAGGCCGCCCTGAAGATCGCGGACGTGTACGAGTTTTCACCGGCGCTGAACCGCGACAAGCCGGTTCCGGTCTGGGTTGCCCTGGACATTACCTTCAAGACCCGGTAGGACACGGCGCGGCTGCGGTCCGGGGGAGGACGCCCGCGTTCTGCCACGGGCCAACCGGACCGGGGGGGGGGGGGGGGCCCCCCCCCCCCCCCCCCCGGCGGGGGGGGGGGGGGGGGGG
>JAPPGM010000156.1:0-2916 GCA_028874995.1 Gemmatimonadota bacterium
CCCCCCCCCCCCCCCCCCCCCCCCCCCCCCCCCGGGGGGGGGGGGGGGGGGCCCCGCGTCCGGCCACAGTTGCTCCGCAGGCGAATGACAATGCGCGACAAGGACTCTTACGCCCGCACGCTGCGTGAACGGCTGCCCCGCGTCCGGGAGGTGATCGCGGCCGCGGCGGAGCGGAGCGGCCGGGATCCTTCGGCGGTGCGCATCGTCGCGGTGACCAAGGCGCACCCTGCGGACGCGGTCGTGGCGGCCGCCGGAGCCGGGCTCAGCGACATCGGCGAGAACCGGGCCGAGGAGCTCGACGAAAAGCTCCCCCTCGTGGACGCTCCCGGGATCAGGTGGCACATGATCGGTCACGTGCAGCGGCGCAAGGCGGTCCTGGCGGCCCGCCTCGCGTCGCTGATTCACAGCGTGGATTCGCTCCGTCTCGCGGGAAAGCTGTCGCGTTTCGGTGAGGCGGAAGGTCGCCGCGTGCCCGTCCTCGTGCAGGTCAACGCGTCGGGTGAGGCCACCAAGGGGGGCTTTCCGGTGGTGGGGGCGGTGGATGCGGTCGGCGGGATCGCGGAGCTGCCGGGACTCCGCGTCCAGGGCCTCATGACCATGGCCCCCTTTACCGACGACGAAGCCCTGCTGAGGTCCACCTTCCGGAAGGTGCGCGCGGTGATGGAGGCCGCGGCCGTTCTGCCCGGGGTCGAAGGGTGCGAACTTTCGATGGGAATGTCCAACGACTTCGGCCTTGCCGTCGAGGAGGGAAGCACGATGGTGCGATTGGGTACGAGCCTGCTGGGGCCGCGACCGTGACCGCGCGGGGGGGCGAGATGGAGCGCCTGCGCGAGGCGGTGGCGGTGGTGCGGGGGGCGGGGGAGATCCGTCCCCAGGTGGGGATCGTGCTTGGGACGGGGTTGGGCGGCCTCGCCGACGCGATCGAGGTGGAGGCCGCGCTGGCCTACGAAGACCTGCCGCACTTCCCGGTCTCCACGGTCGAGAGCCATAGCGGAAAGCTGTTGGTCGGCGCGCTCGAGGGTGTGCCGGTTGTGGCCATGCAGGGGCGTTTCCACTGCTACGAAGGGTACTCGCTGCGGCAGATCGCCTTCCCGATCCGGGTCATGAAGCTGCTCGGCGCGGAGACCCTGATCGTGTCGGCGGCGTGCGGCGGCATGAACCCGCTGTGGGGACCGGGCGACCTGGTCCTCCTCGACGACCACATCAACTTCATGGGGGACAGTCCGCTCACGGGACCCAACCTGGACGAGCTGGGGCCGCGTTTCCCGGACATGTCGGCGCCGTACGACGCCGGGTTGCAGGTGAAGGCGGCCGCGGTGGCCATGGCGGCCGGGATACCGCTCCGGCGCGGGGTGTATGTGGCGGTGGTGGGGCCGCAGCTCGAGACACGCGCCGAATACCGCATGCTGCGGGCCATGGGCGCCGACGTGGTCGGAATGTCCACTGTGCCCGAGGTGATCGCGGCGCGGCACATGGGCATGCGCGTGCTGGCCGTCGCGATCATCACCGATCAGTGTCTGCCCGACGCGCTCGAGGAGGCGGACGTGCCCACGATCATCGCGACGGCACGGGCGGCCGAGCCGAAGCTGGCGCGGGTGGTCCGGGGGGTGCTTCGCGGCCTGCCCCCCGATCCCGCGTAGGTCCCGGGGAACCCCGCTCGTGCGCTACCCCTCCATCCCCGCCTCGCGCGTCGTGCTGGAGGAGCAGATCCTCGAGACCTGGCGCGAGGAGGACACCTTCCGCCGCACCCTCGAGGCCACCCGCGACGGCGGGCAGTTCGTCTTCTACGAGGGTCCGCCCACGGCCAACGGCCGCCCCGGACTACACCACATCATCAGCCGTGCCATCAAGGACCTGGTGTGTCGCTACCAGACCATGCTCGGCAAGCACGTCACCCGCATCGCCGGCTGGGACACGCACGGACTCCCGGTCGAGATCGAGGCGCAGAAACGGCTCGGCATCGAGGACAAGAAGGAGATCGAGGAGCGGGGCATCGCCTGGTTCAACGAGCGCTGCAAGGAGTCGGTCTTCACCTACAAGGACGAGTGGGAGCGCTTCTCCGAGCGGATCGGCTACTGGCTGGACTATTCGCGCCCGTATGTGACCTTCCACGCCGAGTACGTCGAGTCGGTCTGGTGGCTGCTGAAGCGGATGGCGGACCGGGGGCTCCTCTACCGCGGCCACAAGGTGGTGCCGTGGTGCCCGCGGGACCAGACGGTGCTGTCGTCGCACGAGCTGTCGCTGGGGTACCGGGATGTGGAGGATCCGTCGCTCTGGGTGACGCTCGAACTCCTGGACGGATCGGGACGGCACCTGCTGGTGTGGACCACGACGCCGTGGACGCTGGTGTCGAATGTGGCGCTGGCCGTGCATACGGGGATCGAGTACGTGGAGGTGGAGCACGGGGGCAGGGTGCTGATCGCTGCCCGGAGCCGGGCGGAGGCGCTCTTCGGCGAGGAGCGGATCGGGGGCCGGGTGGAGGTGGATGAGCTGGTGGGCGCGAAGTACCGCCGCCCCTTCGAGCTGATCCCCGCGTCGGAGGCACGCGGCCGCGCCTGGGAGATCATTCCGGGCGACTTCGTCTCGGACGAGGAGGGGTCGGGGATCGTGCACATGGCGCCCGCGTACGGCGCCGACGACTACCAGGCGGGGAAGGACTTCGGCCTGGCAGTGCTGGAACCGGTCCAAACCGACGGCACCTTCGCGGCACGACTGCCGCTGGTGGGCGGGATGTTCTTCAAGGACGCCGACGGACCCCTCGTCGAGGACCTGGCGGCGCGCGGCCTGGTCTTCCGCGCGACCCGCGAGGTCCACTCGTACCCCCACTGCTGGCGCTGCGACACCCCGCTCGTGTACATGGCGCGGCACAGCTGGTTCGCGCGCACCTCGTCGCTCAGGCGGGAGCTGCTGGACAAC
>JAPPGM010000156.1:2938-4293 GCA_028874995.1 Gemmatimonadota bacterium
GAAGGGCAACGTGGACTGGGCGCTGTCGCGCGACCGCTACTGGGGCACGCCGCTTCCCGTGTGGGTGTCCGAGGACGACCCGGAGAACGTCGAGTGGATCGGGAGCTTCGCCGAGCTGGCCGACCGCGCGGGCGGCCTCGGCGACGACTTCGACCCGCACCGCCCCTTCATCGACGAGGTGACGTGGCGCTGCCCGGAGACGGGTTCCGTGATGCGCCGCGCTCCCGAGGTGATCGACGTTTGGTTCGACTCGGGCGCCATGCCGTGGGCCCAGTGGCACTATCCGTTCGAGAACGTGGAGATGTACGAGCGCCACTTCCCCGCGGACTTCATCTGCGAGGCGGTGGACCAGACCCGCGGCTGGTTCTACTCGCTGCACGCCATCTCGACGATGCTCGGCCTGGGCCCCGTCTTCCGCAACGTGATCGTCAACGACCTGATTCTGGACGCCGCGGGACGCAAGATGTCCAAGTCGCGGGGCAACGTGGTGGATCCGTGGGACGCGGTGGCCGACCACGGTGCCGACGGCGTGCGCTGGTACATGATCACGGTCAGCAACCCGTGGCTGCCCACGCGTTTTGATCCCGACGGGGTGAAGGACAGCGCGGCGCGGTTTTTCGACACGTTGCTGAACATTTATCGGTTCTTTGCGCTGTATGCGAATGTGGAGGAGTGGGGGCCGGGGGATGGGGGGTGGGCGGCTGGAGCCGAAGGAGGCCAGTCCGCGGTCGCCGGAGGACGGGATGGCGCCGATGAGCCGGCGTCCGGCGCTGCTGCCCGCACGCCGCTCGACCGCTGGCTGCTGTCGCGGCTGCACACCCTGGTCGCACGGGTCCGCGGCGAGCTGGACGGCTACAACCCCACGCGCGCCTACCGCGCAGTAGCCGCGTTTGTTGACGGAGAGCTGTCGAATTGGTATGTGCGGCGCGCCCGTCCGCGGTTCTGGGGCAACACCGACCCGCGCAATGCCGACGCCGCTTTCTCCACGCTCCACGAGGCGCTCCTCACCGTCGCGTTGCTCATCGCGCCGGTCACGCCCTTCATTTCGGACTGGCTGCACCGCGCGCTCACCGGGCGCTCCAGCCACACCGAGCCCTTCCCGGAGGCCGATCCGGCCCGGATCGACGAGGGACTGGAAGGGCATATGGACGATGTGCGCAGCTTGAGCACGCTGGCCCGGGCTGCGCGCGAGGAGGTCAGGATCCGGGTGCGGCAACCGCTCGGGCGCATGCTGGCGGTGGTGCCGGGGCCCGCCCCCCCCCCCGGCGCGGGCGCGCCCCCGTTCGCGGCGATCAATTTGTAGACGGTGGTGTTGGGGGCGTGGTGGGAGGGGCTGGTGTCGTTGTAGGCACGGC
>JAPPGM010000156.1:4303-12104 GCA_028874995.1 Gemmatimonadota bacterium
TTATGTTTTTTTGCCGGTTGGGCGCCGCGGGCCCCGGGGGGCCGGGGCGGCGCGGGGGGGGGGCCGGCGGGGGGCCCCCCCCGGGCGCGGGCGCTGGGGGGGGGGGGGGGGGGGGCCGGCCCCGCCCGACGACGTGCTCGCGCTCCTGATCGACGAGATCAATGTGAAGACGGTGGAGTTCGCGGCTTCGTCGGAGGGGCTGGTGACGTTGTCGGCACGGCCGGCGTTCCGGGCGCTGGGGCGGCGTTTCGGGAAGCTCACGCCCGAGGCCGCGGCGCGGATCCGGGAGCTGGGCGAGGCGCAACTGCGGGTGGTGCGGGGTGGTGGGGTGGTGCGGATCGAGGTGGGTGGGGGGACCGAGGAGGTGGGTGGTGATGAGATGGAAGTGGTCGAGGAGGCGCGCGGGGGATGGGTGGTGCGGTCGGAGGGGCGCTATACGGTGGCGCTCGATCCCGCTTTGGACGAGGGACTTCGGAGGGAGGGACTGGCCCGCGAGCTGGTCAACCGGATCCAGCGGCTGAGACGGGATTCGGGGCTCGACATCACGGACCGGATTCGTCTGTCAGTGGACGGGACAGAGGGCGTGTGCGCGGCGGCGCGTGAGCACGAGGCCGTGATCGCGCGCGAGACGCTGGCGGTGGAGGTGGAGGTGGGCTCGGGACCGGGTGAGGACTGCGCCGTCCGCAAGGAGGTGGTGGTGGACGGGGAGGCGGCGGTCCTCGGGCTGGCCCGGCAGGCGTGAGCGGCGGCGTCCCGGCCGAATTCCCGGAGGGCGGGGGCTTGCGTCATCGGTGGACTTCAGAGGAGGTGGGGGGACGTCTGGACAGCCATGTGGCGGACCGCACCGGACTGTCGCGAAGCCGCGTGGCGGCACTCATCGCGGAGGGGTGGGTGCTCGTCGACGGGCGGCGCGCGAAGAAGTCGGAGGCGGTGACCCGGGGGCGAGTGGTCGAGGTTGTCGTCCCGCCGCCTGAGGTCGGCGGGGCGGAGGCCGAGGACATCCCCCTGGAGATCGTCTACGAGGACCACGACCTGGTGGTCGTCGACAAGCAGCCGGGCCTTGTAGTGCACCCGGCGCCGGGACACCCCACGGGTACACTGGTCAACGCGCTGCTGCACCATGTGGGGGACCTGTCGGGAATCGGGGGGACGCTGCGCCCGGGCATCGTTCATCGTCTCGACCGCGACACCTCGGGACTGATGGTGGCGGCCAAGTCCGACCGCGCCCACCAGGGACTCTCCGAAGCGCTCAGGGACCGCCGGATGAAGCGCATCTACCTGGCGGCACTCTGGGGATCGCTCCCCGAGGATCGCATGGTGGTGGACCGGCCGCTCGCACGGCATCCCCGGGACCGCACGCGCATGGCGGTGGTCGCGGGCGGGAAGCAGGCGCGGACACGGCTGAGGCACCTGGAAAACTGGCCGGCCGCGTCGCTCTGCGAGGCCGCTCTCGACACGGGGCGCACACACCAGATCCGGGTGCACGCGGCGTCGATCGGGCACGCGGTGGTGGGGGACGAGGTCTACGGAGCGGGGCGGGAGCTGGGGTTCGGGGGCGTGGCGCGCCGATGGGCGGCGGAGCTGGCCGCGCGGACGCCGAGGCAGTTTCTGCATGCCCACCGTCTGGAGCTGGAGCATCCAGTGACGGGGGAGCCGCTTGCGTTCAGGTCGCCGCTTCCGGGTGATCTGGCGGCCGTGCGGGGTTGGGCGGTGGGGGAGGGGGGGGCTGACGGGGACTCCGAGGAATGGTGATACTCGCGCCGTTCGGCGCGGCTGCGGCCATAGCGCTCACGGCGGCGACCCCCTCGCTTTCCGTCCAGACCCCGCCCGACACCGCCGGCTGGATGTACCTGCAAGGCACCAGGATCACCGCCCGGTACCAGGGTACGGACTCACTCAGGGCGGCGCGGGCCATCACGCTGCTCGAATCGACCGCTCGGCTGCCCGGACTCTCCGACCCCGGCCCCCGCCTCACGATCACTGTCGCTCCGACCCGCGCGGCAATGGACTCGCTGGTTGGCGGGCGCGTCCCGGAATGGGCGGGGGCCGTCGCGATCTCCGAACGCATGGAGATGATCGTTCCCGGCGGCCGCTTCTGGCCCCGGTCGCTCCTGGAGGAGGCGCGGGTACTTCGCCACGAGTGGGCGCACCTGGCACTGGCGCACGAGATGGGCCCGCTACGGATACCGCGCTGGTTCAACGAAGGCTACGCGGAGTGGGCGGCGGGCGCCTGGTTCGATAGCGGAGGGTGGAAACTCCGGGTGGCGCTCGCCTTCGGGGATGCTCCTCCCCTGGACTCGATCGCGCTCCGCTGGCCGCGCGACCGCGTTCCCGCCGAGGTGGCCTATCTCCTGTCGGCATCGGTCATTCAATACCTGGTGGAATCGAGCGGGACACGAGGCCTGGAGACCTTCCTGGCGGAGTGGAAGCGACGGCGGTCCTTCGAAGCGGCGCTGCGGGGCGTCTACGGCGCGACCATCGCCCAGCTCGAGACCGACTGGCGCAAGTGGGTAAAGCGGCGGTACGGCTGGCTCACGGTGCTCGCCGATTCGGCGGTTTTCTGGGCGATACTGTCTGTCGCGCTGGTAGCGATGTTCGTGGTCAGGCGCAGGTACCGGCGCGAGCAGATGGCGCGCCTCCGGGCGGATGAGCCGCCCGAAGCGCCCGAGTTCTGGAAGGCGGGCGGGGGAGAGCCGGTTGACCCCGGCTCGCCGTCTCGGTAGCGTCCGAGCATGGCAAGAAGGAAGAAGAAGGCTGCACCGGAACCGTCCCTGAAGTTCTCGATGGTCAACCTCTGGTTCGCCCTGGGTGGACTGGCCACGATCGCGCTCGGCTACTTCCTGCTCGGACAGGGTTCGATCACGCTGGCCCCGGTGCTTCTGGTCGTCGGATACGTCGTGCTGCTGCCCCTGGCGATTATTCTTCAGCGCTCGTGAAGCCGGGGCGCCGCCACGGATCAAATCAGGGGGTCCGGCTCGGCATCGGGCTCGTAGGCCTTCAGGACTTGATTGCGGGTCCAGATATGGACCCGGTAGTTCAGGTGGCTTGCGTACTTTTTCTTCAGGCCCACCGCGATGTCGATCGTTTCCGAGTTCGTCAGATTGAGTTCCTGGCGGCTCGGTTCCTCGGCAAAGGCCTGAACCGACCTGGCCAGCGCCGGCAGCCCGGCCGAGGGAGACATCATCCATGCAGATGGGGAAATCACCCACGGTCTCGCGAGATCCACGCTTGACCGCACATCTCGTGCAACCCTGTGGGCCAACTGTCTCCGCAGCCTACCATCCCTCGCGTCGGCGATGTGGTCGCAAAGCTTGTAGAGGCATCCAACGGGGACGTGGAAACGACCCCTGACCTCGCGACCCATCCTGGCGATCAGCGCTTTGGAAAAGCGCGGCTCCGAGCATCGCGGTACGGAGTAGAACTCATTCAGATAGGTCGTATCGACGACGAAGACTCGGGTCATTTTGCCAGCTCTGCCAGCCAGCGCCCCATCGCCTCGTCGCGCTTTTTTTCGAACTCAGGATCCAGATGCTGGTCCACGATTCGACGTGTTACCAGGTCCCCCAGCCGCCCCCTTTCCAGTAGCTCGTCGTAACGAGCGACCTGGTGTAGCGGCAGCAGTCTGCTGCAGTAGTCATCCTTCGATCGGAATGCCAACACCACATTCTGTTGCTGCTCGGGTGTCAGCACGTTCAGTACCTCCGGATTGTGCGTCGACAGCAGCACGTTGATGTTCCGCTCCTCTCGGATTTGGGCGATCGCCTGGACCAGGGAAGCCACTCTGCTGGGGTGCAGACCATTGTCGAATTCCTCCACAACGACTCGGGAATGGCGTTCGCCGGTGGCCACAGCGGTAAGCACTGCGAGCGCTCGCAGGGTGCCGTCCGAGAGCATGCGGGCGTCGGACAGTTGGTTGGAGTGCTCTTCACGCATCCCGAAGATCACGTCACCCAACTGGGTAGCGACGAAGTCGAACCTGCTGTAGGGCTCATCAGGGACCTGCCGGATATGGTCGAAGAGCTCATCCAGCTTGGCCTTGCCATTCTCGTTGAGGCCATAGAGCACCGAGGACAGATTCGAACCGTCCCGTAGGAGCGAATCGTGACCGATCCGCTCGTACCGCCGCATCGCACTTGGCTTCGGATCGAAGACAAAAGAAGCGCGCAGGTGGTCGCGAACCGCGCGTATGAGGCGAAGGGACTCCGGTAGCTTCCGGTTCTTCGTTGCGAAATGTTCGTACTGGGAAAGCACCGACTGCGTCGCCGACACCGGCGTTTGCGGCTTCTTGCCGCCCCGGGCAAAGTTGTTGTACTCGACCCTGACGTCTGTCGATGTGAGCCCGCTGCTCCCCGGAATCTCGCGAAAGAGCATAGTGCTGCGAAACACGAGTGACTCTGCCGTGATTCGAGGTTCGGGAAGCGGAGTTACCGTGACGGAGTATCTGAAGGGTCCCATTTCGCTCCGCCACGGGATGGCTGCGGAAAACGCCAGGGTGAAGCTGTTGGTTCCGTAGCGAGGACAGCCTTGCAGCCCGCCCCGGACATTCAGGGCTCCCTCACGGTCGAGATCCGTGATTTCGCGCAGTCGATTCCCTGCCGCGATCGAGGATAGCACCTCGATTCCCTCCAGCGCGTTGCTCTTCCCCGAACCGTTGGGGCCGACCAGGATTACGAGTGGTTCCAGGAGTTCGATCCTGGCATTTCGGAAGCTCTTGAAGTCGACGAAGTGGTGCATGCTGGAAACCTCGAGTGTGGCGGCCAGCAATAAGGAGGCCGCTCCCAACGGCAAATCTAGCCAAATCGATCAACGAGGGCTCATCGGTGCGCGACCGTCCGCCTCTGCGGCCCAGCCTCGATCCGCCCCCCGGAACCTTGCGAAGCCCCCCACGCGGCGGCAGTATCATGGTAGTGCACGGCGGTATTCACTAGTGTGTACAGACCCATTCCGAGGACACCTTCACGGCCATGACCAGACTCGTTTCGGTCTTCGTCCTGGCAGCGGTCCTGGAAGTGACCCTGGCCACCGGGACCGGTTCGTCGCCGCACGCGAACGTCCTGTCGCTGCGTGACTTCGCGGTCTCGTCGACCGTCGCCGAAGATGATCTGGTCCAGCAGTACTGCGTACGCTGCCACAACGCAAAGCGCCTGATCGGCAACCTCACACTGGAGGAATTCGACGCGGCCGACCCCGTCGCCAACGCGCCCATCGCCGAGAAGATGATCCGCAAGCTGCGTGCCGGGATGATGCCGCCGCCCGGAGTACCGCGGCCGCCGCAAGACGAGGTCACCGCCTTCGTCACGGGCCTTGAAGACAAACTCGACGCCGCGGCGGCACGGAACCCGAATCCCGGCAACCGCACCTTCCAGCGCCTCAACCGCGCCGAATACGCGCGCGCCATCCAGGATCTGCTCGGCATCGAGATCGACGCGTCGGCATACCTTCCGAACGAGACGGTAAGCGCCGGTTTCGACAACATCGCCGATGTGCAGAATCTCTCGGCGACGCTCCTCGAGTCGTACCTGACTGCGGCCAGTGAAGTCAGCCGGCTGGCGCTGGGCGACGCCAACGCCACTCCGTCCGAGGCCACCTACGAAGTCTCCCGCTACGCCGAGCAGCGCGAGCACGTCCCTGGCGCGCCCTTCGGCACCCGGGGCGGGATCTCGGTCGTGCACAACTTCGTCGCCGACGGGGAGTACTACTTCCGGCTCGCATTCCAGCACGAGTCGACGGGCAACTTCTTCGGGCAGACGGCTCCCTTCGACGAACAGGTCGAGGTGTCGGTGGACGGCGAGCGGGTCGCGCTCATTCCGCTGGACCGGTGGATGCACCGGCAGGATCCGGGCGGGGTCGAGGTGGTGACCGATCCGATCCGGGTGACCGCAGGGCCACATCGTATTTCGGCGGCCTTCCTGAAGGTGGCGGAGGGTCCGGTCGAGGACCTGACTTCGCCCCACGAGTGGTCGCTGGCCGACAAGAAGATCGGGTATTCGTACGGGATCACCGGGGTGGCGCACCTGCGCGATCTCACGATCGGCGGGCCGTACAATGTGACCGGTGTGTCGCGGACGCCGGCGTGGGAGCGGGTGATGAGCTGCGTGCCTTCCGCGCCCGGTGAGGAAGCAGCCTGCGCCGGCGAGATCGTCACCCGGCTCGCGACCCGCGCCTTCCGCCGCCCCGTCACCGAGGCCGAAGTCGACGGACTGATGGGCCTCTACGGCGAGGGTGCCGAGACGGGCGGCTTCGAGATCGGGGTGCGGACCGCGTTCCAGGGCATCCTGGCCAGTCCGGACTTCGTCTTCCGGTTCGAGGAGCCGGGGAGCGCGGACGGGACCGGAATGTACAGAATCAGCGATGCGGCGCTGGCCTCGCGTCTGTCTTTCTTCCTGTGGGGACGGCTTCCCGACGCGGAGCTGATCGAGGCCGCGTCAAGCGGCGGACTGTCCGACCCGGCAACCCTGGAGCAACAGGTCGACCGCATGCTCGCCGATCCGCGGGCCCAGGCACTCGGCACCCGCTTCGCCGCCCAGTGGCTGAGACTCCAGGACCTCGACCAGGTACACCCCGACGCGCTTCGCTACCCGGACTTCTACGAGCAGCTCGCGCGGGACATGCGCCGCGAGACGGAAACCTTCTTCAACGCCCTGGTCCAGGAGGGCGGGACGCTGACCGACTTTCTCATGGCCGACTTCTCGTACATGAACGAGCGCCTGGCCCGCCACTACGGGATCCAGGGCGTCGCGGGCGAGCACTTCCGCCGCGTCGAGTACGCCAACGAGGCACGGCGCGGGATCCTCGGCCACGGCAGCTTCCTGACGCTCACTTCGCACGCGAATCGCACCTCGCCCGTGCTGCGCGGCAAGTGGGTCATGGAGGTCCTCCTGGGGACGCCCCCGCCGCCCCCACCCCCCGACATCCCCGACCTGGACGTCACCGCCGAGGCCACGGACGGCCGCTTCCGCACGGTGCGCGAGCGGCTCGAGGAGCACCGAGACAATCCCCGATGCGTCACCTGCCACCGCTTCATCGACCCCATCGGGCTCGCGCTCGAGAACTTCGACGTGACCGGCACCTGGCGCGTGCGCGACAGCAACACCCCCGTCGAGACGATGGGCGAACTCTACGACGGCACCCCGATCCACGGTCCCGCGGACCTGCGCGCGGCGCTGCTTCGCCGGCCCGAGTCGCTCGTGCGAAACTTCACCGAGTACCTCATGGCCTACGCGCTGGGACGGCGGATCGAGTACTATGACATGCCGGCCGTGCGCCGCATCGCCCGGGAGGCCGGTGCGGAAGACTACCGCCTCACCGCGTTCATCAAGGGTGTGGTGAGGAGTCAGCCCTTCCGAATGGCCAGGAGCGCCGCCATCGTGGAGGACCCGATGGGCGGCACCGCCCCGAACTGAGGAGAGCGTCAAGCATGCAATACCTTACCGGAGCGACGATCGCCCGCCGGACCTTCCTGCGGGGCCTCGGGGCCACCGTTTCGCTGCCGTTCCTCGACGCCATGGTCCCCGCCGGGCGCGGGCTGAGTGCGGCGGCCGACGGTCCCACCCGGCTGGTCGCCATCGAGATGGTGCACGGCGCCGCCGGCAGCAATGCGTGGGGCAGGACGCAGAACTACTGGTCCCCCGCGCTGGCGGGACGCGACTTCGACCTTTCGCCGAGCGCGCTCAGTCCCCTGGACCCCTTCCGCAAGTACCTCACGATCATCAGCGACACCGACATCGAGCCCGCCGAGGCGAAGAAGCCCAAGGAGATCGGCGGCGACCACTTCCGCTCCAGCGCGACCTTCCTGACCCAG
>JAPPGM010000156.1:12114-28752 GCA_028874995.1 Gemmatimonadota bacterium
GGACACGCCGATCCCCTCCATGCAGCTCTGCATCGAGAACGTGGACCAGTCGGGCGGCTGTGCGTACGGGTACGCTTGCGTCTACACCGACACGATCAGCTGGGCGTCGCCCACCGATCCGCTCCCCATGGTGCGCGACCCGCGCGTCGCCTTCGACCAGCTCTTCGGCGCGGGCGGGAGTCCCGAGGAGAGGGCCTCGCGGCGTCAGGTCAACAAGAGCATTCTGGACTTCATCACCGGAAGGGTGTCGCAGCTGAAGCGCCAGCTGGGCCCCGCCGACCTGATCCGCCTCGACCGCTAC
Source organism: Gemmatimonadota bacterium (assembly GCA_028874995.1). Lineage (GTDB taxonomy): Bacteria > Gemmatimonadota > Gemmatimonadetes > Longimicrobiales > Gaopeijiaceae > Bin94. The sequence goes on from JAPPGM010000156.1 coordinate 12,416, forward strand.
CTGGAGCACGTGCGCGAGCTGGAGCGCCGGATCGAGCGGGTTGAGGTCCAGAACCGGAGCGGTGAAGGGCGCGAGCTGCCCGAAGCACCGGCCGGGGTGCCCGACTCCTTCCAGGAACATGTGCAGCTCATGTTCGATCTGCAGGCGCTGGCCTTCGCCTCGGACGTGACCCGCGTGTTTTCCTTCAAGATGGGGCGTGACTCGTCGGCCCGCGTCTTCCCCGGCAGCGGCGTCAACAAGCCCTTCCACCCCGCCTCGCACCACGGCGGCAACGAGAAGAACATCACCGACTTCGCCGAGATCAACCGGTATCACATCAGTATGCTGCCGTACTTCCTCGAGCGGCTCGAGAGCACCATGGAGGGCGACACGCACCTGCTCGACCGCACCATGATCATCTACGGGTCGCCGATGGGGGATCCCAACGTGCACAATCACAAGCGCTGTCCCCTGTTCGTCGCCGGGGGGGCGAGCGGCGGGCTGGAGGGGAACCTGCACCTGCGCGCGGAACCGGGGACGCCGATGGCGAACGTCATGCTGAGCCTGGCGCACAAGCTCGGGCTGGACGACATGGAGCGGTTCGGGAACAGCACGGGCGACTTTTCGCTGAGCCTGTAGAACGATGAGAGCCGCCTCGGTCGCCCGGCTCTGCCTGCCGCTGTGGCTGTGCGCTGCCACTCCGTGGGACTCCCCCGTCGCCGACGCGGCCATGCGGGGGGACGCGGCCGCCGTCCAGGCGCTGCTGGCCGAGGGCGCCGACGTGAACGAGCCGCAGGGCGACGGGATGACCGCCTTGCATTGGGCGGCGTACAACCGGGACCCGTCACTGGCTGGGATCCTGCTCGACGCGGGGGCGGATGTTGCGGCCGGGACCCGGATCGGGCACTACACGCCGCTGCACCTGGCCGCTCAGGTGGGGGCGGGGGAGGTGGTCGAGATGCTGCTCGGAGCGGGGGCCCACCCGTCCGCGCGCACCGACGGGGCGGGAGCGGTGACACCGCTTCACTTCGCCGCGGCGTCGGGGAGCGTTCGCGCGGTCGAAGCCTTGGTGGCCGCGGGAACCGACGTGGACGCAGCCGAGGAGTCGTGGGGTCAGACGCCCCTGATCTTCGCCGCGTCGAAGGGCCGAACGGGGGCCGTTCGCGCGCTCCTCGCCGCCGGGGCCGATCCCTCCGTCCACACCCGGGTGAGCGACGTGGCCGCGCGCGCCGTGTCCGACCGGATCGAGCGCGCCGAGCGCAACCGGCGGATCAGGGCCGGGGAGCGATGGGGGCCCGACATCGCCGAACAGGTGAGGCGCGACCAGGAGGAGGAGACCCGGCGGGCCCGTGCCGAGGAGGCCTCGCGCAAGGAGTCGGAGACCCGGATGATCGAGGAGCCGGAACCGCTCTCGTACGGTGAACTCGTCGGCGGTCACGGCGGCCTCACCGCGCTGCTGCACGCGGCCCGCGAGGGTCACGCCGAGACGGCCCTCGCGCTGCTCGCCGGCGGCGCGGACATCGACCGGGCGAGCGCGGGCGACGGCACGAGCCCCATCCTCATGGCCACGATCAACGGCCACTACGACCTGGCCATGCTGCTCCTGGAGCGCGGCGCCGACCCCAACCTGGCGAGCCACGCGGGCACGGCGCCCCTCTTCGCCGCCATCAACACGAACTGGGCGCCCAAGTCGCGCTATCCGCAGCAGCACATCTACATGCAGCAGGACCACACCTACCTGGAGGTCATGAGGAAGCTGCTCGACGCGGGCGCCGATCCCAACGCGCGCCTGAACCGCCACCTCTGGTTCATGTCGTACAACTTCGACCTCCTCCAGATCGACGTTCGCGGAGCGACACCCTTCTGGCGCGCCGCGTACGCGCTGGACGTCGGGGCGATGAGGCTTCTGGTGGCGTACGGTGCCGACCCCTCGATTCCGACCAGCAAGGGCCCGTCGCGCAGATCGCGCGGAGGCGGCGACAGGCCCGATCCTTCCGGGTTGCCACCCGTCCCCGTAGATGGCCCGGCGGTGCATCCGATCCACGCGGCCTCCGGTGTCGGCTACGGGCAGGGCTACGCGGGCAACGCCCACCGACACGTCCCCGACGGGTGGATCCCCGCCGTGCGCTACCTGGTCGAGGAGCTGGGCGCCGACGTGAACGCGCGCGACCACGAGGGCTACGCGCCGCTGCACCATGCCGCCGCCCGGGGGGACAACGAGCTGATCCGCTATCTGGTGTCGCGGGGGGCCGATGTCATGGTCGTCAGCCGCAGGGGGCAGACCACGGTGGACATGGCCAATGGGCCGGTGCAGCGGATCCAGCCGTTTCCGGAGACGATCGCGTTGCTGGAGGGGTTGGGGGCGGTGAACAACCACAGCTGCGTGTCCTGTTGACGGAGGGCGGGACTGCGAGGGCGTCGATCGCGGGGGCGCTCGCCTTCCTGGGTGGCTGCGGCGACAGCGCCTCGGAAACCGGCGAGCGCGGAGTGGCCGCGGGGCCCGCAGTCGTACCCGTGAGAGAGATCCTCCTCGAGGAAACGTACGAGGCGTACCTGGGGAACCCGTACACCCTTGTCGTCGACACGGCTGATGGGTCGTTCCTGGTCTCGGACAACTTCCAGGGACGGATCGTCCGCTTCGGCCGGGACGGCGGCATCGTGCAACGCTATGGACGGGCGGGGGAGGGGCCGGACGAGTTCAAGGGGATGGGGCCCACGTTCATCCTGAACGATTCGGTTGTCGTAGGGGTGGACGCACAAAGGCGGCTCTTCAAGTTGTTCTCCCGTGAGGACGGAGAGTACCTCGAGTCGTTCCGGTATCGAGGCGCGATTGGCGGAGACGCGTCCGTGGTGGCGGGGATGGTGGTGGCCCCGTCGATGGAATTCGAAGACGATTTCACCTCGGTGATGATATGGGATCCGGGTGAGGGCTCCTTCAGGTACCTCGTCGATCTCCCGGAGCCGTATATGCAATCCCTGAGAGGAATCGGGGCGTTCGCGGGATCGATGGCGAGCGGCAGCGTCCTGGGTTGGCCTGACACGATGCTCGCGGGGATGGCGGGCGTGAACGAACTGGTTCTTGCCACGTGGGGGGGCGAGGTGCTGGACACGATCCGTCCCTCCAGCGTCCGGCGGCGAGGTGTGCCTGAAAACCTGCAGGTGAAGCTCGAGACCGACATGTCGCTGAGCTTCCGTGACCGGGTTGAGATGATGTCGCTTCTCGCGGGCGTCTACCGGATGCTGAACGGGCAGACGGTGCTCATCCACTTCGACCAGACAGTCAAGGGTGAGATTCCAAATGTGGAGTGGCTCGCGGATATCTACCTGACCGTCCTCTCCGCCGATCGCCGCACCGCATGCGTGGACGGATTCGTGCCCTACACGAACGAGACCCGTGCTAGACTGACCGTGGCGCGCGACACGCTGTTCCTGCTGGACCGGCTGATCAACGAGACCGACGACGATCTGGAGACGTGGATCCGCCTCTACGAGATCGATACCTCCGGGTGTGACTGGCTGCCGGCGACGTAGCCCGCGGCCCTCGCTTCACGGCCCACGACATTCAGGGCCCACAACGCCTTGCAGAAGCCCCGTCGCGGCGCCAGTATCCAAAGTTGTGTACATCCATCACCATGAGGACCACCACGCGGGGATGACGAAATTCACTTTCGTCCCGGTCTCGGCAGGGGTCCTGGAGGAACGATGCTGAAGCTCGCGGGCTCCCTGGCAGCGGCCGGTGCCATCGTGGCCGGCCTGGGGGTTTCCCGGGCCGCGGGTCCGGCGGTTTGCACCGGTTTGTCGCCCGGCGGGTCTTCAGCACCCTGCTTCGAGCACCCGCCCACCGGCGATCCCGACGCCATCGGCCCGCCCCCCGGCAACGACGTCATCGAGCAGTACTGCATGCGCTGTCACAACGACACCCGCCTGCAGGGCAACATGTCGCTGGAGCGCTTCGACGCCGCCGACGCCCCCGCCGACGCGGAGCTCGCCGAGCGGATGATCCGCAAGCTGCGCGCGGGCCTGATGCCGCCGCCGGGAACCGACCGCCCCACCGAAGAAGCCCTCACCGCCCTCACCCTCTCGCTCGAGGAGCAGCTGGACGCCGCCGCCGCGGCCAACCCCAACCCCGGCCGCCGCTCCTTCCAGCGCCTCAACCGGGCCGAGTACCGCGCATCCGTCCGCGACCTCCTCGACCTCGATATCGACGCGGGCGCGTACCTGCCGCTCGACACGAGGAGCGCCAACTTCGACAACATCGCCGACGCGCAGCTCCTCTCGGCCACCCTCACCGGCGGCTACCTCCGCGCCGCCGCCGAGATCAGCCGCCTGGCCATCGGCGACCCGCACATCACCCCCAGCGAATCCACCTACCGGGTGTCGCGCTGGGACTCGCAGACCGAGCGCGTCGAGGGGGCGCCGTACGGGACGCGGGGCGGCGTTTCGGTCCGGCACAACTTCCCGGCCGACGGCGACTACGGCTTCCGCGCCTCCTTCCACCACGAGACCACGGGCGCCCTCTTCGGCAACGGGCGCAACGCGCTCCACACGCGGGACGGCGAGCCCGAACTGCTGGAGATCTCGATCGACGGGGAACCGGTTGCGGTCCTCGAGGTCAACCGCTGGATGCACGCGTCGGACCCGGACGGGGTGAACATCCGTTCCGAGCGCGTCTTCGTGCGGGCCGGGCCGCGGCAGGTGTCGGCGGCGTTCATCCGGCGCTCGGAGGGTCCGCTGCAGGATCTGATCTCGCCGCATGACTGGTCGCTGGCGAGCACGAGCATCGCGGGCAGCTACGGGTTTACGGCGTTGCCGCACCTGCGGGATCTGGCGGTGGGAGGACCGTATGAGGTGGTGGGGGTGTCGGAGACGCCGAGTCGGGCGCGGGTTTTCTCGTGTCGGCCGGGGGAAGGTGAGGATGCCCGTGCCTGCGCTCGCGAGATCATCACCCGCCTCGGCACCCAGGCCTACCGCAGACCGCTCACCGACGACGACCTTGGAGGTCTTCTGGGCCTCTACGATGCGGGCGCGGCGGCCGGCGGCTTCGAGGAGGGCGTGCGAACCGCGCTGGAGGGGATCCTCGCCAGCCCGCACTTCGTCTTCCGCGTCGAGGAACCGGGGGAGGGTGGGGACGGGGACGGCCCCTACCTGGTCGGCGGCACCGACCTGGCCACGCGCCTTTCCTTCTTCCTCTGGGGATCCGGACCCGACGCCGCCCTGATTGAGGCCGCTACGGCCGGCCGCCTCTCGAACCCAGCCGACATCGAAAACCAGGTCCGCCGAATGCTCGCCGACGAGCGTGCCCGCGCCCTGTCGACCCGCTTCGCCGCCCAGTGGCTGCGCCTCCAGGACCTGGAGAAGATCCAGCCGGACGTGCGCGTGGCCCCCGACTTCGACGAGTCCCTCAAGCGCGCGATGCACAGGGAGAGCGAACTCTTCTTCGACAACCTGGTGCGCGCCGACCGTCCAGTCCTCGAACTCCTGACCGCCGACTACACCTTCGTCAGCGAGCGCCTGGCACGGCACTACGGCATCCCTGGCGTGGCGGGGAACCGCTTCCGGCGCGTCGCCTACCGGCACGACGAGCGCCGGGGCCTGCTCGGCCACGGCAGCATCCTCACCCTGACCTCGCACGCGGGACGGACGTCGCCCGTGCTCCGGGGCAAGTGGGTGATGGAGGTGCTGATGGGCACGCCGCCGCCACCGCCGCCCCCCGACATCCCCGAGATCGAGGACGACGCGGTCGAGGACGGACGCTTCCTGACCGTGCGGGAAAAGCTGGAGATGCACCGCGACGATCCCCGCTGCATTTCCTGTCACCGCATGATCGACCCCATCGGACTCGCGCTCGAGAACTACGACGTGACCGGCGCGTGGCGCATTCGGGACCGCGGAACGCCCATCGACGCGGCGAGCGACTTCTACGACGGCACCCCCATTGCATCGCCCTCCGATTTGCGTGCGGCGCTGCTCAAGCGGCCCGAACCGCTGTTGCGCACCTTCACGGAGAACCTGATGGCGTATGCGCTGGGGCGCCGGCTGGAGTACTATGACATGCCGGCCGTGCGCCGGATCGTACAGGAAGCCGCAGCGCACGGCTACCGCGTCTCGGCCTTCATCCTGGGGGTGGCCACGAGCGACGCCTTCCGCATGAAGGCCGGTCCCGTGCGGGTGGACGAATCCCCCAACCCGAGCGAAGGAGCGAGGCCGTGAACCTGATCACCGGCAGGCACTTGCCGCGCCGCACCTTCCTGCGCGGCCTGGGCGCCACCGTCGCGCTTCCGTTCCTGGACGCGATGGTGCCGGCGCGCGAGCTGTGGGCGGTCACCCGGTCCCGCACGGCCATGGACCGGACCCGCCTGGTGGCGATCGAGATGGTCCACGGCTCGGCGGGCAGCAACGCGTGGGGCGCCACCCAGCACCTCTGGTCCCCTCCCACAACCGGACGCGGATTCGACTTCGGCCCCAGCGTGCTGAGTTCGCTGGAGCCCTACCGCGACCAGCTCACGATCATCAGCGACACCGACGTCGAAAGCGCCGAGGCCACCAAGCCGAAGGAGATCGGCGGCGACCATTTCCGCTCCAGCGCCACCTTCCTCACCCAGGCGCACCCCAAGCAGACCGAGAGCTCGGACGTCTACGTCGGGACCTCGCTCGACCAGCTCTACGCGCAGCGCTACGGCCAGGAGACGCCGATCCCGTCCATGCAGCTCTGCATCGAGAATGTGGACCAGGCGGGGGGGTGCGCGTACGGGTACGCCTGCGTCTACACCGACACCATCTCGTGGGCCGCCCCCGACCAGCCCCTGCCGATGGTCCGCGACCCGCGCATCGCCTTCGACCAGCTCTTCGGCGCTGGTGGCACGCCGGAGGCCCGCGAGGCCCGCCGCCGGTCCGGGAGCAGTGTGCTGGACTTCATCGTGGGCGAGGTGAACTCGCTGAAGCGGGCGCTGGACTCCGAGGACACACGCCGCCTGGACCGCTACCTGACCGACGTGCGTGAGATCGAGCGGCGCATCCAGCGGGTGGTGGCGCGCAACGAGAGCGGGGTGGAGAGGGCGCTGCCGGGGGCGCCGGCGGGCGTGCCCGACTCCTTCGACGAGCACGTCAAGCTCATGTTCGACCTGCAGGCGCTGGCGTTCGAGGCCGACGCGACCCGGGTGTTTTCCTTCAAGATGGGGCGCGACGCGTCCAGCCGGGTGTATCCGGAAAGCGGGGTCGACAAGGGCTTCCACCCGTCGTCGCACCACGGGGGCAGGCCCGACAACGTGCTGGAGTTCGCGGAGATCAACCGGTATCACGTGGGCCTGGTGCCGTACTTCCTGGAGAAGCTGGCGAGTATTCGGGAGGGTGACGCGAGCCTGCTCGACAAGACGATGGTGATCTACGGTTCGCCGATGGGGGACTCGAACGTGCACAACCACAAGCGGTGTCCGCTGTTCGTGGTCGGGGGGGCGAACGGGCAGCTCGACGGGGACCTGCACCTGAGGGCCGCGCCGGGGACGCCGATGGCGAACGTCATGCTCAGCCTGATGCACAAGCTGGGGATGGATGATGTGGAGAGCTTCGGCGATAGTACCGGTGCGTTTTCGTTGTCGCCATGAGGGGTTTGAGGGGGGTTCGGGCTGGTTGGGGTGGCGGCACTCGTTCTTCGTTAGCCAAGCCGCGATCACCGCGTGCGGACAGATTCAGGATAGAATCTGACCTGAAGGGTGTCTTGGTGTTCGTTGGGTTCGTCATCTGGCCGGGGAATGACGGTGTGTCGGACAGATTCTGGATAGAATCTGTCACGGAATCTGTCCAGGCCGCGGAGCGGGCGGCAGTGATCCAGATTGGGGGAGGTGCGACTGTCGGCGTCCCCGATGCGGACACGCCCGAGGTCGCGGTCATCAGCCGACGTGTTGCCGACCTTGTCACGCCCGCTGTCACGACTACCGATTCAACCATTGCCGACGCCGCCAAACGGGACGACGTCGAGGCCGTCCGGGTGCTGATCGAGGACGGTGCGGACGTAGACGCGGCCCACGGGGACGGGATGACCGGGCTTCACTGGGCGGCCCTGAACGGGAACGCGGAGATCGCGCGGCTGCTGATCGACGCGGGGGCGGTGCTCGAAGCGGCCACGCGCCTGGGCGCGCACACTCCGCTGCACGTCGCGGCCAAGGAGGGTCAGGGTGAGGTCGTGGCGATTCTGGCCGAGGCGGGAGCCGACCCGGCGGCGGTGACCGAGACCGGCGCCATGCCCCTCCACTTCGCCGCCGCCTCCGGCGACGTGCGCGCGGTGACGGTGCTCCTCGACCACGGTGCCGCGGTTGACGCCCGCGAACCCCAGTGGGGACAGACCCCCCTCATGTTCGCGGCGGCGCTCGGCCGCACCGAGGCCGTCGCGGCGCTGCTGGAAGCCGGAGCGGACGGCACCGCGACCGCCCGCGTCATGGACCTGGTCGAACGCGACATCGTCGACCGCGCGTCGCAGCGGCGGCGCGGCAGGGTGGTCGCGGCGTTGCGCGAGGGTCGGGAGTCCCCGCCGGATCCACCGCCCCCGCCGGATCCCCCGCCCCCAACCGACCGCAACACCCCCGACACCTCACGCGCCGCCCAGGCCCGCGACGCCGCCCAAGAGGCCCTCGAGACCCAGCTTCGCACCGGCGAACCCATCCCCCTCAACTACGCCGGCCTGGTCGGCAGGCACGGCGGCCTCTCCGCCATCCACCTCGCGGCCCGGGAAGGCCACGCCGCCACCGTCGGCGCCCTCCTCGACGGCGGCGTCCCCATCGACCTCCCCAGCGCGGCCGACAACACCACGCCGATGTTGATCGCCGCCATCAACGGCTATTTCGACCTCGTGGCGGAACTTCTGGCGCGCGGCGCCGACCCCAACGCGGCCAGCGACGCGGGGGCCACGCCGCTCTACGCGGTCCTCAACGTGCACTGGGCGCCCAAGGCCCGGCACCCGCAGCCGCTCGAGCACGAACAGCAAGTCACCAGCTACCTGGAGCTGATGCGCACCCTGCTCGATGCTGGCGCGAACGTCAACGCCCGTCTCAGGCACACCCTCTGGTTCACCACCTACAACCGCGACCTGCTCGGCGTCGGCCGCGCCGGCGCCACCCCGTTCTGGCGCGCGGCCCACGCCACCGATGTCCCCGCCATGAAGCTCCTGCTGGAGTACGGGGCCGACCCGGATCTGCCCACCATCAAGGTGTCGCAACGGGGCGGAGGCAGGGCCGACCGGCCCGACCCTTCAGGACTGCCGCCCGTCCCCATCGGCGGCCCCGCCGTCTACCCCATCCACGCGGCCGCCGGGGTCGGTTACGGCCAGGGCTACGCGGGCAACTCCCACCGCCACGCGCCCGAGGGTTGGATGCCCACCATGCGGTTCCTCGTCGAGGAGCTGGGCGCGGATGTCAACGCCCGCGACCTCAACGGCTACACCCCGGTGCACCACGCCGCCGCGCGCGGCGACAACGAGATGATCCTGTACCTGGTTGAGAAGGGGGCGGATGTGACGGCGGTGGCGCGCAACGGCCGGACCACGGCCGACATGGCCAACGGTCCCGTGCAGAGGATCCAGCCGTTTCCGGCGACGGTGGCGCTGCTGGAACGGCTTGGAGCGATGAACAACCATCGGTGCGTGAGTTGTTAGTCCGGGACACCTGATTCGGGAACCGTGGGCCGCCGTTGCGGTACCAATGAACGGCACATGGTAGCCGGCCCGGTTTGTGACGCGTCGCCGCACCGAAGCGGAGCCGGCCACGAGCAGCCCGGAACAAGGGGGAGGTATGGACATGCCGACAGTCATCCCGAGTGCGGGATGGAGGACGAGAATCCGGCGGCTCGGAGCGCTGGCTGCGCTCGCGGGATGGGGCCTCCTCGCCTCGCCGGCAGGCGCCCAGATCACCCTGGGGGTGAGGGGCGGGGCGACCCTGAGCACCATGCGGCTCACACCTGGGGGCGAGTGGCTCGAGGAATCCTCTCACAAGTACGGCGCCCACGCCGCCGCCTCCTTCGCCTACACCTTCAACGATCTGCTGGGGATGGTCGCGGAGGTCGGCTACACTCAGCGCGGGGCGGAACTCACGATCCTCGACTACGATGCCCTCTACGATGTGATCTGGGGTTACGACTACGTCGATGTCTCCGTGCTCGGCCGCGCATCCCTCGGCCCCGTCCATCTGCTCGCCGGGCCGACCATGGCCTTCCGCGTCGCGTGTTTCACCAAGATCTCTGTCAGGAGCTCCTGCGAGCAGGTGGAGGCGGTGTTCCGGGAGAACGACTTCCTGTTGACGGGGGGAGCGGGAGTGGCATTCGACCTCGGCTCCGCGACCCTGATTGTCGAAGGCCTGTACAACCTGGGTCTCCTCGACATCAACAACGAGGAGGAGCACACCGCCGCCAGGCATCGGGGACCCCTGCTGCGGATCGGCGTGGACTTTCGGCTGTGGTGAGCCAACCCCCGCGCCCTCGAGGTGCCGAAGAGCCGGACTACCGGGAGCCGGCTTGAGCGGCGAGCCGGCTCAAATCGGCGCGAAGCTGACCGAGACCCGGGTGAAGTAGATTCCCGTCCGGCCCGCGAAACCCGAGTCCGTGCCGATCAGGATCCAGGCCCGGCCATCGGACGACACGGACACCTTTGATGGAATCGGTTGGGCTTCGAAGGACTTGAGCTCCCACTGCCACGATTCCTCGCACTGCCTCGAGTTGGCGATGTCGCCGAAGGCCACGGCCTTTGACCCGCTGTTGGCCTGGTTCCCGACGTCGATGTTCATCCGCAGGTAGGAATCCTCGACGACGGCCAGCGGCTCAACGTCCGTCGCACCCGCCTTGACCGTGACGCTCTCGCCGGGTGGGCCGCCGATGCCGAAGCATCCGGCCGGTGTGTCGGTGGCGATCTCCAGGCTGACGGTGGCTTCATATTGTCCGGGTGGAAGGCCGTCGATGGGTCCCTTGAAGAACATGAAGAGATCGGCGCTCCGGTTGGTTCCGGCGATGAACAGGCCGGACCGCGACTCCAGCGGGGCGGGGAGCGCCCGGTGGTCGGAAACCAGGTCGAAGTCCGGGGAGCGGGCGGGCGGATAGTCCGCGAATCCGGCGACGAATCCCTGGGGCCCGCGGTTGAAGTCGAAGGTGAACGTCGTGTCGGCCGGTTCAGTCGAATCGCATGCGGAGACCAACATCGATGAAACCAGCAGCAGGGCGGTGATTGCCGCGGGGGACCGTGTGAAGGATATGTTTGACATGGTGTGGATCTTTGTGTTGAAGCAATGTGTGCAACCTATGGTCACACACTACACGACCCACGGCGCGCTTGTTCCATCGGGCGAGTTGCACGATGGCCCGCCTGCGGTGACGGATAGGGCCGGTAGGGGGATAACGCGCCGCCTCGGCGACGACTACAGGGACCGCTACCCCGCGGCCAGGACCCCTCGGGACTCCTTTTGATCTCGATACCTGGTGTAAAGCGCGGCCACGATTCCGGTCGCGATCGCGCCGATCGCGGCGGTGACGGGTGGCAGCGAGGTTTCCGCATTCCCCCCGGCGACGAAGAAGGCGAAGGCGCCGACCGCGACCAGACCTCCCAGAACCGGAAAGTCCCACCAGCGTTCCAATTCATCCAGTTGCCTGGCTTCCCGCTCGATACGGGCCATTGCCCGCTCGTTGAGGCCGGGGGGGAGTTCGGCTTCGGGATTCAGCGCATAGCGGGCTCCGTGCTGGATCTGCCAGTCCAGCCAGCACGAAGGGCAACTCTTGAGGTGTTCCACCACCTCGGGGTCGGCTTCCGGCGAATTCGCGCGCGAGAGCAGGGTGGGGTCGGGGCAGGTCATGTTCTGTAGTCTTTCATCAGGTGGCGGAGTTTCCTTGCTGCGTGGCGAAGGTTTGAGCGCACCGTGGCCGGTCGGGTTTCCAGCTTCCGTGCCGCCTCCGACGCGCTGTACCCCATCACGTGTACCAGGGTGAATGCGCGCTCCTGCTTCGGAGGCAGCTGCGCAAGGGCAAGCCTGAGGCTGTCCATGAACTCAGTGCGTTCCATCAGCTTTGAAGGGTCTTCGAGCACCGCATCGGCCTCACCCAGGGCGATCACTTCGGTGGCGTGCCGTTCCTCAATCGCTTCGCGGGCGGCTTGCGCGCTCTTCCAGTTCCTGCAGAAGTGGTGCGTCACGCGGTTGATCCACCCACCCAGCGGGCCCCGGGCCGAGTATTGTGTCCGCCGCTTCCACATGTGCAGTGTGATCTCCTGGTACAGTTCCTCGCGGTCGTGGGCGTTGAGGGTATACCGGGCCGCGATGCTCTGGATGAGCGGACCGAAGTGGTGGAGTACGGTCCGGAATGTAGCAAAGTCGCCACGGTGGAATGCGTCGAGATCGACCCCGGGGGCGACTTCGTCGTCTCTTTCCAATCCATCCTCCCGAACGCGGGGGCGACTCGGCAACAGGGCGGCTGCGGCTCGCGCGACGGACCGGCCGGTATCGGTCACGGTCTGGGGCAGAGCTACATTGGCGGCGGGTGTCATCCGCGCCTCCTGCGAATCAGGTAGTACAGTAGCCACGCTTCGGTTAATGGCAAGGCCAACGGCGCCCAGGCGCTCAGGACTCCCGGTCGGAGGGTGCCGTCGCGGAGGAAGGGTTCGATTGGGGAGGCGATTCCGATGCACACGAAAAATGCGATGCCGCCCAGCACGCCGATGGCCACTCTTGCGTTGCGCCGGGAACCCCGGCGAAGGGTGGTGGTCAGCTGAGCTGAAAACACGCCTAGGAACACGTTGATGAGCCCGAATACGGCGAGGACGGCCGGACGATGGAGGATCCAGCGGAGCACGTTAGGTGGGTGCTCGTTAGGGGCATCAACTGACAGGCTGTGTTCATGCGGAGGATTCTCCTCGACGAAGCGAAGATTCCGGAGTACTCCGCTCGGTGTTTGGGGCCCGAACTCTACCCTCGCGGCTGTTTCCGGCCCGGAACTGACCAAGTACCGATAATGGACCATAGGTTCGATCCAGGCCGTGAAGAGGTAGGAGAAAGCGCTCAATCCAATGCCCGCCACGACCGAAGCTCGCACAAGGTGGCGTGACCGCGGGAGCACCCGAGACAGGGCCACTCCGCCTGCGAACAGCGCGAACGGAATCGCCAGACCGATCAAATCGACAACAGATCGGAGCCACCACAGTGCAGAGCTTGCAGCATCCCGCCATTCCGTAAGCTGGAGGAATATCAGACTTCCCACCACCAGGAGGCACCACAGGAAGATGGCTCGCAGGGTTGCTCCTGCGGCGCCGGAAGGTCGGTGCCGCCTATTCGCAGGGGCGATCTTGTCGGGTCTTACGAACGCGGTCACGGGAGTCAGGACTCCTGACAGTCGCTGTCGCTGTCGCAGTTCTCGGTCAGCATGCAGCAGTTGAGACAGCAGTATGCGCTTGGGCCGGTGCCACGGCAACAGTCGCGAAACCAGTCCGCGGACCCTCCCTCACTCCTCCACGAAACCGTCAGGGTCGCTCCCAACAGCAGGTTCACCACAATGAGTACCATTGACATCGCGCGCATTCCCTTCCTCCTCGTTTCTGAGGTTCTGGTCCGACCGTGGATCGATCGGTCCTTCACTGATACTGACAGGTCCCGAGCCCAAAACGTGCAATCGCGGGTTTCGAGAGGGCAGGCCAGGGGCGAAGAGATTGCCGAACCGGACCCTTGAGTGAGCCCGCGTGGGAGGGGCTCCGGGCTCACGAAGAGTGCTCCAGCCCAGCAGACCGGCCCTGCCTGCATTGCACGATTCAGTGCCCAGACCTGTCAAGCTCCCTATAGAGGGGCCAGCAACCGGCGCGGCCCCCTGGTTCTCGTCGCAAGGAGGTATCAGATGGGTCACGGTCGCTGGTGTCGGACATTGTGGAATCGGGAAGCCACGGTTCTGCTGATCAAGCGGGGGTCTCGGGGGGATTGGATCATCGCGGCAGCGCTGACTCTCCTGGCGGTCACCCAAGGGGCGTTCATCGGGAATCGGATGTTCGGTCGGGATTCCGATGAACACGAAATCAAGGTCGGGCACGACCTCTCGCAGGTGTCGCTCGAGCGGGCTGACGGAACCGAACTCGACCTTTCCGATGGCCAAAACACCCTCCTCCTGGTCTTCGATCCGGAGTGTGTCCACTCGGGTAAGGTAGCGGCCATGTGGAAGCAGTGGCTGAAGGCAGGCCCCAGGGCGGATCGGGTGCTTGCACTTTCTGCCGGTTCGCTTCGTTCCGCCAACGCGTATGCGCGGGACCAGGAGTGGCCGGTCGAGGTCGTGTCGATTGGTATCGATGCCGCCGGAAGCAGAAGCCACTCCCTGATCCGACGCGCTCCCTGGGTCTATGCGTTAGGTGGGGACGGCCGGGTGTTGGCCGGTGGTCACGGACGGAAGCTCCCCGAGGTGGCGCGAGCGCTTGCTCACAATCGGGATATCGTGATGCGATATGCCGGTGGCGGTGCGTGACACGGCCCAGTGCAACGCCAGTCGCGAAACTCGGTATGGGTGTGCTCACCGTAGTCCAAGAGGGTGACGTGGAGCCAGTCGCTCAAGCCGAACGCGTCTCCCTCAGCTCTCGTTCGTATGCGGTCGCCGGTCCCCGGCTTTGCTCGGTTGCCAGGCACCTCCGACCGTCGTCACCCGCCCTCCAGATCCACCAACGGCGCCGAATACTCCCCCGAGAAACAGGCCGCGCAGAACGGCCCCCCCTCCGCCACCGCCGCCTCCATCCCATCCAGCGACAGATACCCCAGCGAGTCCACCCCCAGATCGGCCGCGATCTCGTCCACCGACATCCGCGACCCCATGAGTTCCTCCTTCGAGGGCATGTCGATCCCGTAGTAGCATGGGAACCGCACCGGGGGGCTCGCCACGCGGAAGTGCACCTCGGCCGCCCCCGCGCCGCGAATGAACTTGACCAGGCTGGTCGACGTCGTCCCCCGCACGATCGAGTCATCCACCACCACCACCCGCTGCCCCGCCAGCACCTCGCGCACCGGGTTGTACTTGATGCGGGCGCCGAAGTCCCGGTCGGCCTGCGAGGGGCGGATGAAGGTGCGGCCCACGTAATGGTTCCGAAGCAGCCCCAGTTCATACGGAATCCCGCTCTGCTCGCTGTACCCCAGCGCCGCCGAATTCGCGCTGTCGGGCACCGCGATCACGCAATCGCCCTGGACCGGATGCTCGCGGGCCAGCTGCCGCCCGAACGACCGCCGCGCCCGGTCCACGCTCATTCCCCACAGACTCGAGTCGGGCCGCGCGAAATAGACCAACTCGAAGATGCAGGGCGCGGGGGTCTCCGGGTGCAGCCCGTGGAGACTGTCGGCGCGGCCGCCCTTGAGTCGCAGCAGCTCGCCCGGCGCGATGTCGCGCACGAAGCGGGCGCCCATGATGTCGAGAGCGCAGGTCTCGCTGGCGACGATGTGTCCCCCGTCCAGCTCCCCGAGCACCAGCGGCCGGAAGCCGCGCGGGTCCCGCACCGCGTACATGGTGTCGCCGACGGTCACGACCAGGGCGTAGGCGCCCTCGACGAAGCTGAGCGCGTCGCGCAGCTGCGCCTCCACCGAGCGGTGGCGGGAGCGCGCGACGAGGTGGACGAAGAGCTCCGAATCGGACGAGCTCTGGAAGATCGCGCCCTCGCTCACCAGTTGGCGCCGCATGAAGTTGGCGTTGGTGAGGTTGCCGTTGTGGACGATGGCAAGGTCGCCCTCGGCATACCGGACCACGATCGGCTGGGCGTTGACGCGCTGGCCGCTTCCCGCGGTCGAGTAGCGGACGTGCCCGAGGGCGGTGTGGCCGGGCAGGGAGGCGATGCGCTCGGCGTTGAAGACGTCGGAGACGAGTCCAAGTTCCTTGTGGAGCTTGGTGTGGCCGCCGTTGGCGGCGCAGATGCCGGCGGCTTCCTGGCCGCGGTGCTGGAGCGCGTAGAGTCCCAGGAAGGCGAGCTCGGAGGCGTTTTCGACGTTGCTGATGCCGACGATGCCGCACTCCTCGCGGGGGCGGTCGTCGAGGAGCGCCGTGTCGGGGAGGTCGTCCTCGAGGCGAACCGACGCCCCCACGGCACGGCCGGTCCGCGGGCGGCCCAGACAGCTTTCGACCAATGTAGCCGCCAGACCGCCGCTCGCCACGTCATGGGCGGACTTGAGCACCCGGAATCCGGCCAGGGCGAGCAGGCAGCGCTGGAGCGAGCGTTCTGCGGGGAGGCTCACCTCTGGAGGCTCGCCGGCGACGATGTCGTGCACCGCATACAGGTACTCCGACCCGCCCAGCTCGCCCCTGTTGGTGCCGAGGAGGAAGATGGCGTCGCCCTTGTCGCGGAAGGAGTGCCGCACCACCGCGCCGACATCGTCGATGACGCCGACCAT
>JAPPGM010000156.1:28762-73115 GCA_028874995.1 Gemmatimonadota bacterium
GGTGGCGGCGACGCCGCGGTTCGTGCCCGGCACCCGGAAGACGCCGGCGTCTCCACCCGGCCGCTCGATCGAGTTGGCGCGCACGGTGGTGTCGTACTGCTCGTAGACCCACTGCTTCGAGGCCACGTTCGGGGAGCCTACGACCGCCAGGAAGGCGCTCTCCAAGCCGTTCGGGGGCGACACGTGGGGTAAGATGTCCGTCTTACGCAGCTCGCGTATCTCCGGCGACTCCTCCCCCGGGCGCTCGTACGTGGGGCAGCCCTGGGTCAGGGGAAGGGCGGGGATGTCGGCCACGGCCACCCCGTCCTCCAGGACCCGGAAGGACCCGGTTGCGGTGACCTGTCCGATCGTCTCGGCCTCCAGCTCCCACTTCTCGAGGATCTCCCGCACCGCGTCCTCCCGCCCCGCCTCCGCCACCACCAGCATCCGCTCCTGCGACTCCGAAAGCAGGATCTCGTACGGCGTCATCCCCTGCTCGCGCACCGGCACCCGAGCCACGTCCATCACGACCCCGGTGCCCGACCGCCCCGCCATCTCGGTTCCGCTCGAGGTCAGCCCCGCGGCGCCCATGTCCTGGATCCCCACGATGTGCCCGACGATCGGGTTGTCCTCGTAGCCCTTGTCGAAGTACACCTCGCCGCCGGTCGACGGGATGCCGACGCAGTTGCCGTAGTCGCCGATCCCCTTGACCACGCCCGAGAAGAGGTAGCGGACGCGGGGACGGTCGAGGTCGCCGAAGTGGAGCGAGTTGAGGGTGGCGACGGGGCGCGCCCCCATGGTGAAGACGTCGCGCAGGATGCCGCCGATTCCGGTGGCGGCGCCCTGGTAGGGCTCGACGGCCGACGGGTGGTTGTGCGACTCGATCTTGAAGGCGAGGGCCCAGCCGCCGCCCACGTCGATCACGCCCGCGTTTTCGCCGGGGCCCTGGATGACCCAGGGGGCCTGGGTGGGGAGGAGGCGGAGCAGGCGCTTGGAGTTCTTGTAGCCGCAGTGTTCGGACCACATGGCCGAGAAGACGCCCAGTTCGGTGAAGGTGGGCTCGCGGCCCATGATTTGCAGGATCTGCTGGTACTCGTCGGGGGAGAGGCCGTGGTCGTCGACGAGTTCGGGTGTGATCGGGGGGTCGCCGGGGCGGGGGCGGGGGATTTCGCCGTTGGGGGAGGTGGCCGGTTGTGAGGTGCCGTTGCCGGAGCTGTGGTGGTCATCCGTCATCAGGCCACCTCCGATCGTGCGGTTGCGGTGGCTGTCGCCTCCGTCCTCACGAGCGACTCGAAAAAGGGCAGTCCGTCCACCGAGCCCAGCACCGCCTCGATGGCGCGGTCGGGGTGGGGCATCATGCCGAGGACGTTGCGGCGCCGGTTGACGATCCCCGCGATGTGGTTCAGCGAGCCGTTGGGGTTGGATTCGGGGGTCAGGTTGCCTTGGGCGTCGCAATAGCGGAACACGACGCGCTCTTCCGCCTCCAGTTCGGCCAGCGTATCCGCGTCGGCGTAGTAGTTGCCGTCGGCGTGCGAGAGCGGCATGCGGATGATCTGGCCTTCGCGGTACTCGCCGGTGTAGGGGGTGTCGGTCCGTTCCACCCGCTGCCAGCAGTCGTGGGACTGAAAGCGGAGCGACCGGTTGCGGAGAAGCGCGCCCGGCAGGAGTCCCGCCTCGCAGAGCACCTGGAAGCCGTTGCAGATGCCGACGACGAGTCCCCCCTCGCGGGCGAACCCGACGACCGCGTCCATGATCGGGCTGAAACGGGCGATGGCGCCGGGGCGCAGGTAGTCGCCGTGGGCGAAGCCGCCGGGCACGATGACCGCCTCGGCGTCGCCCAGCGAGCGCTCCCGGTGCCAGAGATGGCGTGGCGTTCCGCCGACCAGCTCGACCGAGCGGTGGCAGTCCTGGTCGCAGTTGGACCCGGGGAAGGTGACGACGGCCACGTTCATCGGTGCGCCTCCGCAGTCACGCGAAAGTCCTCGGTGACGGGGTTGGCGAGCAGCTTGCGGCACGCCTCCTCAACCCGTTCCGCCGCCTCCTCCGCCGACGCGGCGGCGACTTCCAGGTAGATCGCCTTGCCGACGCGGACATCCTCGACGGCGTCATATCCCAGCGACGCGAGCGCGTGGTGGATCGCCTTCCCCTGCGGGTCCAGAAGGCCCGGCCGGGGGGTGACCAGGACCTCGACGGTGAATCGGCTCAAGAAGTGTTCTCCTTCCAGTCGTCCAAGTTGGGTTCGCGGGTGAGTTCGTGGTAGTCCAGATCGCGGGGTTCGACGGCGCCGTCGGGTGCCTCGGGAGCATCGAGCAGGGGGTCGCGCTCGGGCAGGCGCTCGAGAAGGCCCAGGAAGACGGACCGGAGCAGCCCCCACAGCGTGTAGCCGATCAGGAAGGGGAAGAAGCCGTAGGCGGGAAACAGGAGCAGCCCCGCGATGGTCACCGCCACCAGGGAGGTCCTGACCACCCCCCTCCGGCTTTTCAGGTCGATGCGCGGGAACTTCGCGTAGGGCACATGGCTCAGCATCAGGATCGAGATCAGCACCATCGTGATGACCATGGTTCCGGGCCAGTTCAGATCGCCCAGGTACTGCTGCGCGAAGGCCGTCTGCGAGAACGGGTAGTGGGTCCCCAGGATCATCCCGGCGGTTGGGGTCGGCAGCCCGTGGAAGTGACGCCGCGCCTCTCCGCCCTGCTCGACGTTGAAGCGCGCCAGCCGGACCACCACCGCCGTGACGTAGACGAAGCCGATCACCCAGCTCCAGTCGGAGCCCGTGAAGTAGAGCAGGATCATGATGAGCGCCGGCGCGACCCCGAAGGAGATCGCGTCGGTCAGCGAATCCAGTTCGGCTCCGAAGGCGGATCCGGTGCGGGTGAAGCGCGCGACCCTCCCGTCGAGCAGGTCCAGCGTGGCGGAGAAGACGATGAACCAGCCGGCCCAGGCGAAGTCCCCCCGGAGTGCCGCCACGACGGCGTAGAGGCCGAAGAAGAGGTTGCCGAGCGTGAAGGCGGACGGGAGGATGATGACGCCGCGGCGCAGGCGGCCGCGGGAGGCGCTTCGGCGCAGGGGGCGTCTCATGGGACTACCCTCGCCACCGGGGTTTCGCCACCGCGCACCTTGTCGCCCGGCTGTACCGTCACCGGCCAGTCCGGTGGCAGAAACAGGTCCACTCGCGAGCCGAAGCGGATGAGGCCGATGCGGTCGCCACGCGCGACGGTGTCGCCTTCACGCGGGTAGGTGGCGATGCGGCGGGCGACCAGGCCGGCGATCTGGCGGACCAGGAGCGGTCCGGCGACCGTCTCGATGCCGAGCGACGCGCGTTCGTTCTCGCGGCTGGCCTCCTCGCGCCACGCGGCGACGAATGTGCCGGGCTGGTAGTCGTAGTGGGCGATGCGGCCGCCCAGCGGTGCGCGCTGGATGTGCACGTTGAAGATGTTGAGGAAGATGGTGACGCGGGTCGCGGTCTCGCCGATGAAGTCCTCGTCGGCGACGGGTCCCACGCGCATGACCTTGCCGTCGGCGGGGGAGACGACGAGCAGCGGGTCCGACGGGATGTGGCGCTCGGGGTCGCGGAAGAAGTACACGACGAAGAGGGTGAGGGCGAGGAAGAGGGCGGGGGCGGTTGCGCGGAAGCCCCAGCCGCCGCTGCGGGCCCACAGGGCGGCCAGGGCGGTCAGCGCCAGGAGGGCGAGGATGAAGGGGAGGCCTTCGCGGGCGACTGGGAGGGTCATGGGGGGGCGGAGGCTGGCGCTGCGGGATCAAATCGGGGCGGTTCGTAGGCGTCGAGGTCCGTGCCGGTGAGCCGCCGGAATACGTCCCGGTAGCGTTCGGAGGTGGCCGCGACGACTTCGGGGGGGAGGGGTGGGGGTGGGTACTGCTTGTTCCAGTCGGGGAGACTCTCCAGGTAATCGCGCACCGGCTGTTTGTCGAGCGACGGTTGGCCGCGGCCCGGCGTGTAGTGCTCCTGCGGCCAGAAGCGGGACGAGTCGGGGGTGAGCACCTCGTCGATCAGGAGAAGGTCGCCCTCGGGCGTGGTCCCGAACTCGAACTTGGTGTCGGCCAGGATGATGCCCGCCTCGGCGGCGGCGGAGCGTCCCCGCTCGTAGATGTCGAGGGAGCGTGCACGGAGGCGGCCGGCCAGGTCCCCACCCAGAAGGTCGGCGACCTGTTCGAAGGTGATGTTCTCATCGTGGCCCTCCTGGGCCTTCGTCGCGGGTGAGAAGATCGCGGGAACGAGGGGGTCGCTCTCGGCGAGTCCCGGTGGCAGCGGTTCCCCCGCCAGCGTCCCGGATTCACGATACTCCTTCCAGGCGGAACCGGACAGGTAGCCGCGCACGACGCACTCGACGGGGAGCGGGCGGGTGCGGCGTACGAGGGTTGCGCGGCCTTCCCAGGCTTCCGGGCAAGCGCCGAGCGCCGGGATGGCGCGCCGGATCTCGTCGGGGCGCACGGAGACGAGGTGGTGGGGGATGTCGGAAAGGTGAGTGCTCAGCCACCAGGCGGTGATCTGGGTGAGGACGCGGCCCTTGTCGGAGACGGGCTCGCGCATGACCACGTCGAAGGCGCTGACGCGGTCGGTGGCGACGAGGAGGAGGTGGGGGGTGGTGGTGTCGGTGGGGGCGGCATCACCAACGGCGTAGACATCCCTGACCTTGCCGCGGAAGAGGAGGGTGAGGGGGAGCGTACCGTCACCTCGCCGGGTTCGCGGGGGGTGTCGTGCCAGGGTGTCTCTCCCGTCCTCTCCGTTTGGTGGTCGAGCCAAGGGCCGCTTGCGGCGGTCTCGTCGTGGGGGCACCATGCCGGACCGTGCAAGGCTACAATATAGCGTAGGAAATGGAATGATGGGTGGGGGGACTGGGGAGAGGCGGGAGACCGTTTTAGGCCACGGAATCCGACACGGGGGCGGAGGATCTCGACAAAGCGGGCAGGCGAGCGCTGATCGTGGCCCTGTACCCATGCATCAGAGGGCTTTGCCCTTGATCGGAGCTCACTGACGCCCGCGGCAGTTTCAGGAGAGGCCAAGAGCCATGCGGAGTGCCTCCTCGGTTTCCCGGAGGGTCGGATGAGAATGCCACAGGAGATGCCATTCGAGTTACCGATCGAGGAAGTGGGACCGAGATCGAAGGCAACGTTCTGTGTTCTGTCTGAGATCGCGGTTAGGACCCAGGGGTATCCCTGTTTCCTCCAGGCATGACGAGCGCATTCCCGCTAGCGGTAAGCGCAATGGGTGCGCCCGACGTGGATCGCACGGCGAGCGATCTCCCAGTCGTTGTGGTATCCGGCCGGGACGACAGGCGATACAGTGCTAGTGTTCTGCCGAACTCGTCGGCTCCTATCACTAGCAGTTCACCGGTCGGCAAGAAAGCCGCAGGGAACGGTGAACCGGGCGGAAGAGTGCCCACCCAACTACCGTCCTTGGAATAAACGTCGATCATTGCGGGCTCGTCCTTGACACGCCCCCGAAGAACCCACAGTTCTCCAGAAGGCGCTAGGCGAACATCGACTACCGCTTGGAGATACTCAGCATGACCCTTCCCGTCGATCAGCTGTGCTGAAGAAACAAAGCAATCCTGGTTGCGTCCCCAAACGAGTCCTGTGTCCTCTTCGCGCTCAAGCATGCCTTTGGTCACTCTTCGTGGCCCAACTTCTTGCTTTTGGATTCGGGTGAGGAGCTTATGGTCTTGAAAGACATCGATCATGTAGCTGCTGGTAGACGCGATTGCGAAGACATCACCCCTCAAGTCCCATGGCAAGGTAGGTTGGAACAGCTGCGGAAACACAACTCCTTCTATGCATTCCGGAGATTCCAGTGCTCTGTACAATACCGCACTTCCCGAGTCGATTCGCTCGGCTCCTTCATCCGCTGTCCATCGGGTGACGTAAGGCCGGTATACGTCCGTCGTGCCTTCGCGTCGCAACCAATGCCTCTCGGTAGCCATGAAGCCTTCGGGGAGTGCCCGAAAGTGTCGATTGCCGAACGCGAAATAGTCTGCCATGCGAATGTGACTCAATAGTTCTCGCTCCGGGACCTGCCACCGGATCAGACTCCCAGTGCGATCGAAGACGGTGAGCACGCCATTGGGGGTCACGTCAATCGCCGCTGGTCGTGCGAGTTCGCCCGGACCTTCCCCTGGACCGCCCAAGGAATCAACTAGAAGTCCTCGGTTAGACACCAGGTAGATTCTCTTGGCGGTCCTGTTCATCAGATACACGGTGCCCGTGGAGTCAACCGCCACGAAGGTGCGAGCTAGCCAGTCAGAGTCGAGGAATTCGGCAGTCGCACCGGTAAGTTCCCATACCTTCTCGATCTGCCACGCCTCTGGCTGACGCCTTGTGTCATGGCTAACGGTCGGCACTTCGGAGTCGATTCTCTCAATCTCCTGTCGCACCGCTTCATGGAGGCGATCGAACCCGGGATATCCATGAAATAGTAAGCCGTTCACGAGCAAGGTCGGCGTGACGTGCACGCCCAGCTTCGATGCTGCGACAGTATCTCGGCGAATCGCCGGGAATTCGGATGTCGTAGCAACGCAAGCGACAAATGCCGCCAGGTCCTCAACACCTGACGCTTCGGCCCAGGCGACCCAGTCGTTGTGACTGATCACGGCGAGATCACCCATTTGTGCCATCAATACGTCATAGAATGAGTGAAAACGTCCAAGGCTTGCCGCGCACTCCGACGCCTCCGCTGTCGCAAGCGCATTCGGATGGCTGGACAGCGCGTGCCGGGAAACGACCGCTAGCTCGTCCGGGTAGCGATCGCGAAGCGCTTTCAGAGCCAGCGCCGCTTCTTGACAGAACTCACAAGTAAAGTCCAGGAACTCGACGACCGTGACCTGGGCGTCGATTGGTCCAGAACGATGACCAGTTGACGCAAACTCCTGCCAGTCGGCGATCCATACGGATTCGGTATACCCAACCCCGCCGCGCCTAGTCTCGTACAACCACCTCCCACCTACAGCTATTGCCATAACCGTGGCGAGAACCGTGATGGCATTTGCCAAATGCGAAGGCTGTAGCCTGGGACGTATCTTCATGGGATTCACCCGTTGGTTGCTTATATGTTTGTTCTTGGTGAATGAGCACCGAACCGGAACAACGGGGTGGAGGGTGACAGGAGCCGCCCAAGCGAAGTAGCTTACGCCGACTGGACGAGTCTGCTTTCTGGCCTACTCCGTATGAGCGGCTCCCAATCACCCGACACCTGCTGGCTCGATGCCTACCTGACGGTCGGATGCAACCCAACCGCTAGGGGAC
This sequence comes from Gemmatimonadota bacterium, assembly GCA_028874995.1. Classification (GTDB taxonomy): domain Bacteria; phylum Gemmatimonadota; class Gemmatimonadetes; order Longimicrobiales; family Gaopeijiaceae; genus Bin94. The sequence goes on from JAPPGM010000156.1 coordinate 35,999, forward strand.
AGCGAACATCGGCATCAGTGTTGTCCACCGGCTTCGCCTGGCGGGCCGCCTGGATCGCGGACACAAATCCCTCTCGTGTCGTTAGGGTCGTCAACTTCGCATCGCAGGCTACAGCACTCCTTGGGGCTGTAACAGACGGAGCCATCCATGAGGCACCCTCGTGGCTGAGCTTCTCCCGCCTGGGCACCAGCCGCGACACTGACGACGACGATCGCCGACATGACCAGGTTCCAGAGTTTTCGCATGATATCCTCCCCTAATGAGGTTGAGTGAGCAAGTCCTTGCGAGCCTGTCTCGCCAGGATGCCCCAATATGGTCGTACATTCGGATACAGACTAATAGGGGAAAAACCCCACAATTCCTATGGGAAAACCCCACAGAATCCTCCGAATGCCACTTTTTCAATGCCAAGAGCGCAACTTGCGTTTCACACTCTCATATCGGCTGTCCCGGCACCCGCCCCCCCACCATACCGGCTCACAACCGGCTCCACCTGCTCAGCCAGGAACCGATCCGCCTGCTCCACCGCCCTCCCCACCAGCCCCTCCGGTCGCGCCATCACCTCCAATTCCTCCGCGCTCACCCCCAGCACCTCATCCCCCGCGACCCTCTCGAACAGCCCACCCTCTTCACCCTGCGCCATCCGCCGGGCCGCCTCCAGCGCATACCGCCGAATCCGCTCATGCGCCTCCTGCCGGTCCCCCCCCGCCCCCGCCGCCCCCATCATCACGCCCTCCATCACCATGAACGGCAGGTGCACCGCCAGGTTCGCCGCCACCACCCCCTCATTCACCCGCAACCCCCCCGCCACATTCGCCGCCAGCACCAGGATCGCGTCCGTCGCCATATATGCATCCGGCACTGCGAGCCGCTTGTTCGCCGAGTCGTCCAGCGAGCGTTCCAGCCATTGCGTCGCCGCCGTGTGGGCGGGATCCGCAGCCAGTGCGATCACGTGGCGCGCCACCGCGCAGATCCGCTCCGAGCGCATGGGGTTGCGCTTGTACGGCATCGCCGAGGAGCCGACCTGGTCCTTCTCGAACGGTTCCTCCAGCTCGCGCAGATGCGACAGAAGGCGGATGTCATGCGCCATCTTCGACGCCGAAGCCGCCACCCCAGCCAGCGTGGCGAGCATCGCCTGATCCACCTTGCGCGGATAGGTCTGCCCGGTAACCGGGTAGCACTCCTCGAACCCGAAACGACGGCAGACCGCCTCCTCCAGCGCGTCCACCTTGCCGTGATCACCCTCGAACAGCTGCAGGAACGACGCCTGCGTCCCGGTCGTCCCCCGCACTCCCCTCAACTTCAGCGTCCCCAGCCGATGCTCGATCTCCTCCAGATCCAGCAGAAAGTCCTGGATCCACAGAGTGGCGCGCTTCCCCACGGTCGTGGGCTGGGCCGGCTGAAAGTGCGTATACGCCAGCGTCGGCAGCGCCCGATGCTCTTCGGCAAAGCGGGCGAGCGCGCGCACCGTCGCAACCATCCGGTCCCGCACCAGCGTCATCGCCTCCCGGTGCTGGATCAGGTCGGTGTTGTCGCCGACGAAGGCGCTGGTGGCGCCGAGGTGCAGAATCCCCCGCGCGGCCGGCGCCACTTCGCCGAAGAGGTGAATGTGCGCCATGACATCGTGGCGGAAGCGCTGCTCGTAGCGGGCGGCTGCGTCCAGGTCGATGTCGTCCAGATGGTCGCGCATCTGGGTGATCGCCGCGGCGGGGATGTCAAGCCCCAGTTCACGCTGCGCCTCGGCCAGGGCGAGCCAGAGTCGACGCCACGTACCGAAGCGGAAGGCCGGGGCGAAGATGCGTTCCATCTCGCGGGAGACGTACCGCGCGGACAGCGGGTGCGTGTACCGGTCGGGAGGGCTCGCGGACAAGGCATCTACCTCCAGGTCAGCAGTCCCGTTCGCACGAGGCGCCCGCCGCGTTCGAAGGCGAGGAAAAAGGACCGGCCGCCCTGCTGCGTCCGCCGGAGTTCCTCCGCGGCCTCGCGCGCCGTGTCCACGCGCCGGTTGTTGACGCCCAGCAGCACGTCGCCGGTGGCGAGCCCGATCATTCGCGAGAGGTTGTCCGAAATCTCCACCACCAGCGCACCCTCCGACGACGCCAGGCCTCGCTCCGCCTGAATGGCGGCCGTCACCGTGACCACCTGCAGGTCCTCGAGCAGCTCGACCCGTTCGGCAGTCACCGACGGGAGCGCGACCGCCTGAACCACCACCGGTCCACTCCCCTCTACCGCAAGCTCGATTCGGTCTCCGGCACGCAGATCCAGCATCGCGGCCTCGTAGTCGAGCGGTGTGGCCATGGGACTGGCGCCGACTCGCAGAAGCCGCGCACCCGACTGCACCCCCGCCTCGGCGGCCGGCGAACCTAGCGTCACACGCGCGATCCTCACACCCCGCGAGCGGCCGAAGTTGTCCGCCTCCACCGCATCGACCTGGAAGCCCAGCCAGGCGCGCCGCACCTCTCCGAATTCGGCGAGATCGCGGGCCACCTTGAGCGCGCGGTCGATCGGGATCGCGAAGCCGAGTCCTTCGCTCCCCCCTGAACGCGACAGGATGGAGGCGTTGATCCCGACGACCTCCCCGAGGGCGTTGACCAGCGGCCCGCCCGAGTTGCCCGGGTTGATCGAGGCGTCGGTCTGGATCATGCCGAGGTGGAAGCCCTCGTCGTCGCCGCCGGGGACGAGGTGGCGGCCGAGCGCGCTGACCACGCCGGCCGTCACCGAGGGCTCGGCGTTCGAGAGCAGCCCGCCGAAGGGGTTGCCGATCGCAACCGTCCACTCGCCGATCATCAGGTCCGAGGCGGTGCCAAGGGGGGCGACGGGGAGGTCCTCGGCGTCCTGCAGCACGAGCACGGCGATGTCGGTGGCGGGGTCCGATCCGGCGAGACGGGCGGTGAAGTCGCGCGCGTCGGGTAGGGTGACTAGGATTTCGGTCGCGTCGTCCACGACGTGGTGATTGGTGAGTACCGTCCCGCGCGGGTCGATGATGAAGCCGGAGCCGAGACCCTGGGTCTCGCGGAAGGGGAGGTAGTAGGGGTCGAAGAAGGAACGGCGGCGGACTCGTTCGCGGCGGCGGACGGCGATGGTGACTACGGCGGGAGCGACGGTGCGGGCCGCGCGCACGATGGCGGTTGTGCGGCTGGCGGTGAGCTGGGAGGTGGGGTCCGGGTCTTGGCTCGGGGGAATGGTAGCAGGGGATGAGCCGCCAAAGGACCCCGAACCGAAGTCGCTTGAGCTGGTCCGGTAGGCTTGCCCGCCAGTGAGCACCTCGGTGGAGGTGGTGGCCTCCTCCATATCGGGTGTATCTGTGGTGCGGGGAGCCTCCTCGCACCCCGCGAGCAACAGGCCCGCCATCGCGACCACAGACAGGAATGTCAGGCACACATTACACATTGTAAACTGTGGTTTACAGTTGACGGCGATGGGTTCATTGGGCATTCGTCGGTCACTCGTCGCGGGGGGCGTTCGCCGGGTCCCCGGGGTACTCGACCCGGGTCAGGAAGAGCCCCTGCGGAGGCGCCGGGCGCGAAGTCCTCAGTTCCGTGTTGCCGTCCAACAACAGGGCCATCTCCTCCTCTCTACGGCGCGCACGCGCGATGTCCACCATGGTTCCTACCAAATATCGCACCATTCGGTGGAGAAAGCGGTTGGCGGAGATCTCGAAGACCACGCCCAGATCCTTCCATCGGCGCCAGCGGGCTTTGGATACGCGGCAGACGTACCCCCGTTGCGGCTGCCCGGACTTCGCGAAGGCGCGGAATGTGTGCTCGCCGGGGAGCAGCCGCGCGGCGCGGTTGGCGGCCTCCAGGTCGAGGGGGCGGCAGAGTGGCCAGCACCAGCGGCGGTGGAAGGGAGAGGCGGCGTGCGCTGCGGTGCCGATACGGTATTCGTAGCTGCGGGAGATCGCGCCGTAGCGCGGGTGGAAACCGTCGGGGACCGGCTCGGTGTCCTGGACCCAGATCGTCCCGGGAAGCACTGCGTTGAGGGACCGCGCCAGGTCCGTGGCTGTCCAGCGCGCGGGCACGGTGACCGTGGCGACCTGACCGGTCGCGTGCACTCCGGTGTCGGTACGGCCGGAGCCGAGAACCGTGCGATGTTCCCCCGTGAGCCGGACCAAGGCCTCCTCGATGGCGCCCTGCACGGTGGCCGCGCCGGGCTGGAGCTGCCAGCCGCGGAAGGCGGCGCCATCGTAGTGGAGGGTGAGCTTGAAGCGGGTTTCGGGGTGGGTCATTCCCGCAAGCTATGGTGAATTGCGGGGCGGTGCATTGGGGGGTTGAGACACCCGGGCTTAGCCGGTCGGTCAAGTGGACGGCGACAGATCCATATCCAGGAGGCCTGCGTCCAAAGCGACGCTCACGAATTCCGCACGCGTGCTGATCCCCAGTTTCCTTCGGATGGCCGACCTGTAGTTGTCCACGGACTTGGTCGCGAGGTGGATCCGGATGCCGATCTCTCGTGCCGTGAAGCCTCGGGCGGTCAGTGCCAGGACTCTGCGTTCCTTCTCGGTCAACCTGGCCAGCCGCGCTTCGAGTCCTGCCCCGTTGTCCAGGATGCGACGCTGAACCAGCCGCGAGGCCCGCCGCGGCAAGCGCATCCTGCCGGCGGCGACGAGGTCCACGGCAATCACCAGTTCCCCGGCCGTGCGGTTCTTGCCGATGCATCCCCTGACGCCCGCCTCGATGATCGGATCCAGTGATTCCCGGTGCTCGGGATCAGTGAGCACGAGCACGTTGGTTCCCGGCTCCCGGGCTTTCAGCTTCCGGATTGCCGGCAAGCCCCTCCCGCGGAGCATCCCCGAGTCGATGGCAAGGATATCGGGGCTCAGACGCCGCGATAGCCGCACGGCTTCCTCTACGCAGTCCGCCTCGCCGACGACCTTCATTCGACCTGTCTCTTGCAGCACAAGTTTCATCCCCTCGCGCATCATGGCATGCGTGTCGGCGAGCACGACCGTCGTTCCCATCTCCATTGACCTGTCCTCCACAGTTGGGTGGGCTCCGCTCTGCTTCATTCTGGAGTAATCATCCTCCTCTGCCCTATCTGACAGGTCTCAAGGCGAAAACGTGCAAAATGTCCGAAACACCGCCCCGCTCCACCGTGCTACCTTACGGGATCGACCGCGTACGGCGGCATCATCACCCCAGCGCCTCACCCACCCCTTGACCGACCCCACCCCCACCCTCGTCCCCCTCCTCGCCAAGGTCGTGAGCGGCGAGGACCTCACGTCCGCCGAAGCCCGCGCCGCCTTCTCCCACATCGTCTCCGGCCAGGCCTCGCAAATCCAGACCGGTGCCCTCCTGGCCGCGCTCCAGACCAAGGGACTCGCCCCCTCCGAGCTGGCCGGCGGCGTCGAGGCGCTTCAAGGTGCCATGATCCCCGTCCCGGCCGGCAACCGCTCCACCCTGGTCGACACCTGCGGCACCGGCGGCGGCCGGGTCTCCACCTTCAACATCTCGACGGCGGCGGCCATCGTCGCGGCAGCCGGCGGGGTGCGCGTCGCGAAACACGGCAACCGCTCCTTCACCTCCAAATGCGGCAGCGCCGACGTGTTGGAGTCGCTCGGCGTGGCGATCGAACTGTCTCCCGAAGGAGCGGCCGAGGTCCTAGCCGAAACCGGGATCGTCTTCATGTTCGCGCCGCTCCATCACCCGGCGGTGCGTCATGTGGCGCCGGTGCGGCAGGCGCTGGGAATCACGACGATCATGAACCTGCTGGGGCCGTTGGCGAATCCGGCGGGGGCGCGGCGGCAGGTGGTGGGCGTTGCGGATCCCGCGTTCCTGGAACTGGTGGTGTGGGGCCTGGCCGAGTTGGGGCACGAGCGGGCGATGGTGGTGCATGGGGCGCCGGGGATGGACGAGATCAGCCCGTGCGGGCCGACCCGGGTGGCGGAGCTGCGTGAAGGGCGGGTGACGGGCTACGAGGTGACGCCGGAGGATTTGGGGATCGAGCCGGTGGCACCGGAGGCGCTGGCCGGGGGGGAGCCGGAGGAGAACGCTGCGGTGGTGCGGGGGGTGGTGGTGGGGAGGGAACGGGGGCCGGCCAGGTCCGCGGTGCTAGTGAACGCGGCTGCCGCCTTCGTGGTTGCGGAGTCTGCCGATTCCCTGGGGGACGGGGTCGCCGCTGCTGCCCGCGCGATCGACTGCGGGGCCGCCGGTGCCGTCCTGGACAAGCTGGTTCGGTCCAGCCAGCGGGTTGCGCGGCGGGGCTAGCGGTCTACCGGCGGCCAACGGCAAGCTGGCCTCCGCATCCCGCAGGCGCCCCGCGACGACGATCTTCGAGCGCACCCGGTTCAGGCGTCCGACGGCGAACATCATCCTCATCTTTTCCTCCTTTTCGGGGTACGCGATGTCTGCTACAGTTTACAAAATGTCATGTGTATATTACATATCGTGCGATGGGCGGGGCGTTGCTACCGGGGGATGTGCCGCCCTCGAATTGGCCCGGTGATTGTTTACACCGGGCCGCTAATACTGCCGAATCAACCCCACCACCACCCCCCGCACCCTCACGTCGGCCGCGTCCTCGATGATCGGCTCGACATTCTCGTTGGCAGGCTGGAGGCGGACCCGGTTCCCGTCCTCGCGGTAGAGCTTCTTCACGGTGGCGGCCTCGTCGCGGACCAGCGCGATCACCATTTCACCATCCTCCGCGGTCTCGCGCGCGTTGACGACGATGTGGTCTCCGTCGCGGATCTGTTCGTCGATCATGGAGTCGCCGGATACTCGCAGGACGTAGTGGTTGAAGCCCGAGCGGATCATCTCTCCCGGGATCGAGAGCGTCTCGTTGTCCTCGACGGCCTCGATGGGCATGCCCGCGGCGACGGTGCCGAGGAGCGGAAGGGGAATGGAGGGCTCGACGTCGGGGGGGAACTCGACGGAACGGCTCTCGCGGTAGGAGCGGCGGATGTAGCCCTTGCGCTCCAGGTTGCTGAGGTGCTCGTGGACGGTCGCCAGCGAGGTGTAGCCGAATTCCTGGCGGATCTCGTCGAAGCTGGGGGCGTAGTCGTGCCGGTCGATGAACCACTTGAGATAGTCGAGGATCTGCTTCTGTCGTTTCGTGAGAGGCATCGCGCTTTCCCTTATCTTTGGGCGGCCGTGCCCGCAGGGAGCGGGTGGGGGCCGTGCCGCCAGCTACCGAACAGGCTCCGAACAAGGTAACCGAAACTTGACCGAAGTGCAAGCGCAACGGTCCAGAGCGGATGCGTCGCCGACCGAATTCGGCGGCGATTCGCTCCGCAGGCCGGGGATTCTGGATCGGATCGTGGCGGGGAAGCGGGGTGAGGTGGAGCGGCTCGGGGCGCAGCGCAGGGATCTCGCTCGGGCGGCGGACGACGTGCCACCTCCGCGGCCGGTGCTGGAGCAGTGGCGGGAGCGCCGTAAGGTGGCTGTGATCGCCGAGGTGAAACGGCGCTCTCCGGGGGCGGGAGCGATCGACCCGGGGCTGGATCCGCTGAGCCTCTCGGCCAAGTACGAGTCGGGGGGCGCGTGCGCGATCAGCGTCCTCACCGATGCGGCGTGGTTCGGCGGTTCGCTGGACGATCTGCGGGCGGTGCGGGAGGCGCGAGCCGTGCCCGTCCTGCGCAAGGACTTCGTGATCGACGAGGTCCAGGTCACCGAGGCGCGCGCCGCGGGGGCGGATCTGGTGCTCCTGATCGTGCGGATCCTGGAGCCGGCGCTGCTCGGCGACCTGCGCGCCATGGTCCACGACCTGGGCATGACCGCGCTGGTCGAGGTGCACGACGAGTGGGAGGTGGATGCCGCGCTGGAGGCCGGGGCGGGGCTGGTGGGCGTGAACAACCGGGACCTCACCGTTTTCGAGACGGATCTGGCGGTCACGGAGCGGCTGGCGCGGTACGTGCCGGGCGATGTGATGCTCGTGTCGGAGAGCGGGATCCGCGACCGGGACGATGTGGCTCGGGTGGCCGCCGCCGGGGCCGACGCCGTGCTGGTGGGCGAGGCGCTGGTGCGGAGCGGATCGCCGGCGGGGCTGGTGGGGGAGATGGCGGCGGTGGGGCGGGTGGGGCGGAGGTGAGAATGTGATATGGGTGATATGGGCCATGTGGTATGGGTGATATGGGTAGCAGATGGGTGCGTGGCGTGAGGGCGTGGACGGGCGCGAGAGGAGGGACCGCGTGGAACGGATGGCCGGCTTGAGGGCCGGCGCGGCGGCGAGGGTCAAGGTGTGCGGTGTGCGCACGCCCCGGGATGCGGCGGTGGTGGCCGCCGCCGGGGCCGACTTCATGGGGGTGATCCTGTCGCCGGGCTACTTCCGGAGCGTGGAGCCAACGCGGGCGCGTGTCGTGTACGAGGCTGCGCGGGCCCGCCGGGTGGGGGTGTTCGTGGATGCGTCCGCCGAGGTGATTGCAAGGACCGCGCGGGCTCTGGAGCTGGACGTGGTTCAGCTTGGGGGCACCGAGGAAGTCGTGACGGTGGCGGAGGTGGGGGGGGCGGGGGCCTGGGTGGTGTGGAAGACGATCCACGCGAAGCCGGGCGTGTCCATGGCGGCAGCGGTCGCCCCGTACGCACCCGTCGCCGACGGCATCCTCGTCGACGCCTGGAACCCTGCTCAACCGGGCGGAACCGGCCACACCTTCGCCTGGGACGTGGTGGGCGTGGAGGTGCGCCGCGCCATCGGTTCCGCGAGCTTCATTGCCGCCGGCGGCATGACCCCCGAGAACGCCGGCGCGGCCATCGCGGCGCTCGGCCCCGATGTGCTCGACGTCAGCTCGGGGGTGGAATCGACACCCGGCATCAAGGACCCGGGCCGGACCCGCGCCTTCGTGGAGGCGGTCCGGCGGGCGGGCGGCGGAGGACAACAGTGACAGCCAATCCCGCCACGACCGGCCGCTTCGGCCCCTACGGAGGCCGCTACGTGCCCGAAACCCTGATCCCGGCCCTCGACGAACTCGCCGCCGCCTACGCCGAAGCGACCGCCGACGCCGCCTTCCTCGCCGAGGCGGACGACCTCGCCTCCCACTACATCGGCCGCCCCACCCCCCTCTACCGCGCCCGCCGTCTCGAAGCCGCGGCCGGGGTCACCCCGATCTACCTCAAGCGCGAGGATCTCAACCACACCGGCGCCCACAAGATCAACAACACGGTCGGGCAGGCCCTGCTGGCCAGGCGCATGGGCAAGCCGCGCATCATCGCCGAGACGGGCGCGGGACAGCACGGCGTCGCGACGGCCACCGCGTGCGCGCTCTTCGACATGGAGTGTGTCGTGTACATGGGCACGGAGGACGTGCGGCGCCAGTCGCTCAACGTCTACCGCATGGAGCTCCTCGGCGCCGAGGTCCGCCCGGTCGAGTCCGGGACGCGCACCTTGAAGGACGCCACCAACGAGGCGCTCCGCGACTGGGTGACCAACGTGCGCGACACCCACTACATCATCGGTTCGGTGGTTGGCCCGCACCCGTTCCCGCTCATCGTACGCGACTTCCAGGCGGTGATCGGGCGCGAGGCGCGCCGCCAGATCCTCAAGGTCGAGGGGCGGCTTCCGGCGACGGTGGTCGCTTGCGTCGGCGGCGGCTCGAACGCGATGGGGATGTTCCACGCCTTCGCCGCCGACGATGAGGTGGCGCTGATCGGGGTGGAGGCGGCGGGGGAGGGGCTCGGGAGCGGGCGGTCCTCGGCGTCGCTGAACGAGGGGCGTCCCGGGGTGCTGCACGGCTCGCTGAGCTACCTGCTCCAGGACGCCGACGGGCAGATCGCGCCGGCGCACTCGGTGGCGGCGGGGCTGGACTACCCGGGCGTCGGTCCCGAACACGCGCACCTGCACGACTCGGGCAGGGCGCGCTACGTCAGCGTGGGAGATGGGGCGGCCGAGCGCGCGTTCCGCAAGCTCCCGGCGCTGGAGGGCATCATTCCCGCGCTCGAGACCGCCCACGCGCTGGCCTGGGTGGAGGAAGCGGGGCGGCGGCGCGAAATCGAGGCGCCCGTGGTGATCTGTCTGAGCGGACGCGGGGACAAGGATGTGGTCCATGTCTCGTCGCTGAGCCAGTAGGATACCCGAAAATGTCGCATGATCGGATCGGGGCGCGTTTCGCGGAGTTGGCGGTGGTGGGGAGGCCGGGATTCATCCCCTACGTTACCGCCGGATACCCCACTTTGGACCACACGCGCGACCTGCTTGCCGGGCTCGCCGAGCTCGGATCCGATGTGATCGAACTGGGCGTCCCCTTCAGTGACCCGATGGCCGACGGGCCCACGATCCAGCGCTCCAGCCAGGGGGCGCTCGACGCCGGCACCACGGTGGACGATGTCCTCGGAGTCCTCGCGGAGTTGCGCGGGGCCAGCGAAGTTCCGGTAGTGATCTTCTCCTACCTGAACCCGCTGTACGCGCGCGGGGTCGAGACCTTCGTGCGCGAGGCCGCCGAGGCCGGGGCGGACGGAATCCTGCCCACGGACCTTCCTCTCGGGGCCGATCCGGCCCTCGAAACACGGCTGCTGGAGTCCCCGCTGGATTTCGTCCGGCTGATCGCACCCACCACCGACCCCGCGCGGGTGCGCCAAATCGCGCGATCCAGTCAGGGTTTCGTCTACTTCATCGCCCGCACGGGCGTGACCGGCGCCCGTGCCGCACTGCGAAACGAACTGGCCCGGGAGGCCGGTGCGGTGCGCGAGGTCTCGCCGGTGCCCGTCGCCGTAGGCTTCGGGGTGTCGACGCCGGAGCACGCACGCGCGGTCGGTACCGTAGCGGACGCGGCGGTGGTCGGAAGCGCCCTGGTCAACCGTCTCGACGAGGGGGGGGTGGACGGGGCGCTGGCACTGGCCGGCGAGCTGCGCGCCGCGCTGGCGGCCTCCCCAAGGTCGGCTGAAGATGGGTAGGCGAAGCAGGGCCGGACGGGGTAGAAAGCCCTCCAGGGCGTCCCGGAAAGCTGAAAACAGTACCCAATCAGTAAAGAAAAAAAGCGACAAGAAACAGAAGGAGCGCACCCGGCAGTCCCGCCCGGCCCGGTCCCTGTTCGAGTGGATCAAGTCGATGGCGGTAGCACTGGGCATCGTCCTGATCCTCCGCCTCTTCGTCTTCCAGACCTTCTTCATCGACTCGGGTTCCATGCAGAACACGCTCCTGGTCGGCGATTTCGTGTACGTCAACCGGCTGGCCATGGGATCCCCCATCCCCTTCACCAACCTCCGCATTCCCGGGTACTCCGAGCCCCGCCGGGACGATGTCCTGGTCTTCGATCCTCCCCACGACGACACGCTGACGGTCATCAAGCGCCTCATCGGCATGCCGGGCGACACCCTGGAGATGCGGGTTGGGCAGCTCTACCTGAACGGCGAGCCCCGCGACGAGCCGTACGCGATCAACGACACTGCGAGCGACAGCTTCGACCCCGACATGCTCTGGCAGCGGGAGATCCTGCTCGGGGGCCCGCGCGACGACTACCGGCCGACGCGCGACACCTGGGGTCCGCTCGTGATCCCCGAAGGCCGCTACATGGTGCTCGGCGACCATCGCTGGGACAGTCTGGATTCCCGGTACTGGGGGCTCCTGGAGCGCTGGCGGTTCCGCGGCCGGGCCGTGTTCATCTACTTCTCGTACGACCGTGGCGCGATGCGGCCGTTCCCGTGGCTGACCGAGGTCAGGGGGAGCCGGATCGGGGACCGGATTCGCTGAGCGGGGCGGCCGGACCTACACCCCCAGCCGCTCCGCCAGCGTCGGATCGGGGGCCACGAACACCGTCTTGACGCGGTCGGGGATCACGGCGCCGGGCGGTGCGCCCCGGGGCTTCCGGACCCACTTGCGCCGGGTCCAGTCGACAGGGACGGTGCCCGAGGATCTGGCGCCCGAGTGATTCGCAGCGAAGACGGCGGCCTCTTCCAGGTCCGCGGCGGGGGGACGCTCGGGACGCGTCCAGCGCAGGATCACGTGGGCGCCGGCCGCGTGGCGGGCGTGCAGCCAGATGTCCATGGGGCGGGAGTGGCGGAAGGTGAGGTCGTCGTTGTGGCGGGCGCCGCGGCCGACGCGGATCTCAAGGCCGCCGGAGCTGGTGTGGGAGCGGTAGGGGAGGGCGGGGGACTCGTGGCGCGATCGTGACTGCGGGGACGGTGGGGGGGCGAGGTCGTCGAGGTCCGCGGCGGAGAGCTCGCCGCGCCGGTGGCGTTCGCGCAGGGCGGCGATGCGCGCGAGTTCCTCCTCGGCCGCGCCGATGCGGTGGGGAAGCGTGGCCGCGCCCCGTTCGAGGCGGCCGGCCCGGCGGAAGAGTGCGTTGGCGTAATCCTGCGGTCTCTGCCGCCGGTCCAGCCGAATGACGCGGCGGCCGCCATCGAAGCCGGACAGCGTGACCTGCTCCGCCCCCGGCTCGATCAGGTGGAGCGAGGAGAGGATGAGGGCGCCCTCCTCGCGCAGCCGGCCGGCCTCGGCCGTCTTCTCCAGGTGGACGCGGAGGCGCTTGAGCTTCCTCTTCAGGCGGCGGGACTCGGCGGTGAGCAGGCGGGCGGTGTATCCGGCGGCGCGCGCGTGCGCATCATCCCCCGCGGCCCTGACCTTGGCCAACGCTTCGAGCAGGCTCTCGACCGCCTCGCCGCGGCCACCCGGCAGACGCCACGGATACGGCTGCAGCCCGGAACCAAGGTGGTGAAGGTGCGGGGAGACTTCTTCGCCGGACGCCATGCGGCGCCACAGCCGGAATCCCTCCGCCCGCCCGGGCGCCCCCAGGAGCGCCTCCACATTGAGCCCCGACGCATGCGCCACGTTCGCTAGGAGCGCCGCTCGCGCATCCCCCCCGTCCAACCCCTCCAGCAACCGCCGCCACCCCGCCTCGTCCACCTCGCGCCTCGTCCGGTCCGGCGTCCCCCCTCCCGGCCCCACCCACGGCTGCCCCACCGGCAGCGACCGCCCCTTCACCCTCCTCAACCGCTTCCGCACCCGCAGGTCCGGCCCGTCGGCCAGGATCGCGTTCCGGCGGTTGGTCGCGAGCTCCAGGATCAGCGCCGGATTCGGCTTCCTGCCGCGCACCCGGCGGAGGCGCAGCACAAGCACGCGCTCGTCCCACACGGCCTCCACGCCGGTCAGGACGGCGGGGAGCGGCTCGGCGTGCCCCTCCGGCTCCGTCGGCGGCTCCACCGCCACCACCCCACTGCGCGGCGACAGGTCCGCCACCAGCGTCGCGTCCCGGAAGTACACGACCACCTCCCGGTCCTCCCGGCGAAACGCGATCGCCCTTGCCCGCGAGCCGTGCAGCCGCGCGCGCACTTCGGCGGCGACCGCGCGGGTGAGACAGGGATCCCAGATCATCCTGCCAGCGCGTTGTGACTTGTCATGTGCCACCTCCGGACTTCCGCCGGGCCGCGGAGTCCCTCCCGGATCAACGCCCGCCGGATTGGTTACCTTTCTGACGCCGGGTCGTTCGCTCCCGCCGCGTACCCGGGCCCGTGTCATTCAATTGTCAACGGTCGGTAGCGGATTGTCGATGCGCCGTTTCCTCAAACCACTGCTCCTGCTTTCCGCCGCGACGGCGATGGTGCTGCTCCTCGCGTCCACAGTGGGGCAATGGATTCCCGTTGACACCACCCCGGCCGGCCCAATCCTCTCCCCCGGGACCGCGCGCGTCACGGTCGAGGTGCGCAACGCGGGGGGAGTCGAGGGGATGGCGCGCACGGCGACCGATTTCCTCCGAAGCGCGGGCTTCGACGTGGTGGGCATCGGCAACGCCGCCCGTTTCGACCAGACGGCCTCGGTGGTGATCGATCGCGTGGGCCGGCCGGAAACCGCGGCCGGTGTGGCGGATGTGCTGGGAATCGACAGCGTGAGAAGCGAGCCGGATCCAAACCTCTTCGTCGACGTGACCGTACGGTTGGGTTCGGGCTGGTTGGCTCCGCGGAAGGCGGAACCGATCCGCGAGAATCCGGCCCTCGAACGGGAACGGCGGCCGGGACCGGACAAGGGAAACAGAGACTGACACATGGGCAGACGGCGCACCGGGAAGAGTAGGAAGGGCTCCGCCGGGAGAGGGCGGGAAGCCAGGGCACGCAAGGCGGCAACGAAGACGGACGGTGCCGGCGGCGACCGGAAGAGCAGGAAGCGCGGTGGTCGCGGGGAGCACTCCGGGACGCGGGAATGGCTGAAGGCGTTCATGCTCGCGGTCGTTCTCTTCTTCGTCCTTCGCCTCTTCGTCATCCAGACCTTCGTCATTACCTCCGGGTCGATGGAGAACACCCTTCTGGTGGGTGACTTCCTGGTGGTGAACCGGGCCGCGATCGGTTCCCGCGTACCCTTTACCAACATCCGCATTCCCGGCTACTCGGAACCCCGGCGCGGCGACGTCCTGGTCTTCGACCCCCATCATGAGGAGAACATGACGCTGGTCAAGCGGCTGGTCGGGCTGCCGGGCGATACGCTGGAGATGCGCGACAAGGTTCTGTACCTCAATGGCGAGCCCCAGGACGAGCCGTACGCGGTCACGACCCGCGCCCCCGACAGCCCGGATCCGATCATGCAGTGGCAGCGCGAATACCTGGTCGGGGGCCCGCGAGACGACTACCGTCCGACGCGCGACAACTGGGGCCCGATCGCCATACCGTCCGGCTACCACTTCATGCTGGGCGACAATCGCGATTCGAGCCTCGATTCACGCTATTGGGGATTGCTCGAAGGGTGGCGCTTCGAGGGCCGCGCGGTGGCCATCTACTTCTCCTACAACCGGGGGTCGGCGCGGCCGTTTCCCTGGATCCGCGAGATCCGGAGGAGCCGTATCGGGGACCGGATCCGGTAGGTTCGGGGACGCGACATCGCGACCGCCGGTAGTAGGAAATGTCCAGCGGGACGCTATGGGGGTGGAGGCGGCACTTGCGGAGCCCGGCCGGTCGGGCACACCCGCCCGGGTGGTTCCGGGATTCCAGACCGGGATCCGTCATTTGCAGCAATGGGACGGTCACCGTTGAAACACACCCGCACAACCTGGAGGATCATCATGACACGCCTTCTCACGATCTCGTTGGCGCTGGCTCTCATGCTCGCCGGCCCGGCCTCCCTCTCCGCGCAGAGCACGGTCGACCTCCGCTTCGGGGTGACCAAGGGGACCATCGCTGCGGGAAGCCTGAACGAACTCGAACAGGTGCCGCGCACGGGCTTCACGGCGGGGCTGGCCGCGACGGTTCCGTTGGCCGGGCGGTTCGGCGTGCGGCTGGGTCTGAACTACGCAGGCAGGGGCACCACCTACGGGTTGAGCAGCAGCGCGGTGGGGCGGGCGGGTCCAAGCGAGATCCCGGGCACGCTCACCTACCGGCGCGACTACATCGAAGTCTCGGCGCTGGCACGGGCGATGCTCTTCGGGGGTGGACGGGCTTCGCTGTACGGACTTGCGGGGCCGGCGCTGGCCTTCAACCGGAGGTGCAACGTGGACTTCCGGGCCCCGACCGGGCCGAGTTCAAGTTGGGGCACGAGCTGGGGTCGATGCGAAATCCCCGTCAACCGAAGCACCCGCATTCAACTGGAGGAAGGAGCCGACTTCGGCGGCATCGCCGGGATCGGAGCCGATGTCGAGGCCTGGGACGTGCGGTTCTCGCTGGAGGTCCTCTACTACCTGGGTCTCACCTCTGACAACCACGGCGGCGGCGAAGCCGTGCGGCATCGCGTGCGGACCGTTCAGTTCGGGTTTTCGCTGCCCTTCGGATAGTGGCCCGAGGACGACCCTCCGCCGGCACGCGGGCGGTTGGGTATCCGTCCCGGATGATCCTGCCCACGTGCGGAGGCGGTCCGTCCCAACCGCTTGGCCCGCAGCTGGCCGCACGCCGCGTCGATGTCCCGCCCCCGGGGCTCCCGGACGGCCGAGGGCACTCCCGCCGCCTCCAGCCGCTCGCTGAACTCCCGCACCCGTGACGGCCGGCTCGGCTGCCACTCGACATAGGGGATGGGATTGAAGGGGATGAGGTTCACGAAGGCCTGCACGCGGTTGGCCAGATCGGCCAGCGGCGCGATCAGGGCCGGATCGTCGTTCACGTTCCGGATCATGGTGTACTCGAAGGTGATGCGGCGGCCGCCCTTCCGGTTGAACGCCTCGAGCGCCTCGATGAGCTGGTCCAGCGGGTAGCGCCTTTCCAGGGGGATCAGTTCGGCCCTCAGCTCGGTGACCGGGGCGTGCAGCGACAGCGCCAGGCGGAACTGTTCGGGCCGTTCGGCGAGCTCCGCGATCCCCGGTATTACCCCAACGGTCGAAACGGTAATACGCCGTGCGCCGATGCCGTACCCCGCGTTGAGGATGGTCAGGGCGGGGAAGACGGCCTTGCGGTTGGCCAGGGGTTCGCCCATCCCCATGAACACCACGTTCGTGACGGGGCCGCGGCCGTGCTCGGCGGCCCAGCGCGCCGAGGCCCGGTACTGGCCGGCGATCTCCGCGGGCGAAAGCTGGCGGCCGAAGCCGGACCAGCCGGTGGCGCAGAAGCGGCACCTGAGCGCGCAGCCGGCCTGCGACGAGATGCAGAGCGTGAGACGATGCCGCGTGGGGATCAGGACGCTCTCGACGACTTCGCCCCCGCGCAGGGCCCACAGGTGCTTGACCGTGCCGTCGGCGGACTCCGAGACGGTATCGACCGCGGGTTCGTCAAGGCGGAAGGCGTTGCTCAGCGCGTCCCGTTCGCTCACCGGCAGGTTGGTCATGTCGCCGAAGGAGCGAGCGTCGCTCCGGAAGAGCCACTCTTCGACCTGACGGGCGCGGTAGCCTGGCTGGCCGCGCAGGGTGAAGTGCTCCGCCAGCACGTCTTGCAGTTGCGGCGGAGTCATCCCCAGGAGGTTGGGGCGGTCGGGGTTCATGGTGTGGGCGCCTGATGCTCAGGGATTCTGTCCACGGGCGTTACAGCGCGTGGGCTGTTAAGTTTACCGCGAGAACACGACCGGCGCCGCCAGTGACCGCCGTCGGCCGGTAACCCCCATGGCCAACCGGAGACGGCCAGTTGCCGACAACCGAAACGACTGCGACCACCATGCGCACCACCGCGGCCGGTTGCGTCACGCTCGACGCCGCGGGCCGGGAGGTTCGGGTCGCCGGGTGGGTGCACCGCAGGCGTGACCTCGGCGGGCTGATGTTCATCGACCTGCGCGACCGGTCGGGGATCGTACAGGTATCGGCCGGGCCGGACTGGTCCTCCCCGGAGACGCTGGAGACGGTGCGCGGACTCGGTCCCGAGGATGTGATTGCGGTGCGCGGCGTCGTCAACCCGCGGCCGGAGGGAGCGCGCAATCCCGACATGGCCACTGGGGACGTGGAGATCCAGGCCACCGAACTGGAGGTCCTGAACAAGGCCCGCACGCCGGAGATCCCCGTCTACCTTCCCCCCGAAGAGGAACTGCCCTCGGAGAAGCTGCGCCTGCGCCACCGCGTCCTCGACCTGCGCCGCCGCGATCTTCAGTCGAGGCTGGCGCTGCGCCACCGCCTGATGCTGGCGGTTCGGAACTACTTCGACCGGCAGGGCTTCCTGGAGATCGAGACGCCGATCCTGACCAAGCCCACCCCCGAGGGCGCGCGCGATTTCCTGGTTCCGAGCCGGGTGCACCGGGGCGAGTTCTTCGCGCTGCCGCAGAGCCCGCAGATCTACAAGCAGCTGCTCATGATCGCAGGCTTCGACCGCTACATGCAGATCGCGCGCTGCTTTCGCGACGAGGATCTGCGCGCGGACCGCCAGCCCGAGTTCACCCAGATCGATGTCGAGGCGTCGTTCGTCGAGCCGGAGGACATCTACGGGTGGTGCGAAGGACTCATGATCGAGCTGGCGGAAGTGGCGGGGATCGAGGCGCGCACGCCCTTCCCGCGACTGGCCTACCACGAGGCCATGGAGCGCTTCGGGTGCGACCGGCCCGACCTGCGCTACGATCTCGAAATCCGCGACTTCACCGCAGTGCTGGGCGAGCTGGAGTCGAACATTTTGCGGGGAGCGGTCGCCGGTGGGGGGCGGATCCGCGGGTTCGGCCTCGTTGGGGGCACCCGACTTTCCCGGAAACAGATCGTCGCCATCGAGGCGGCGGCCAGGGCGGCCGGCGCACCAGGCCTCCTCTGGGCCAAGATCACCGAAGACGGCGCCACGGGTCCCCTGGGCCGGTTCTTCCGGAACGATACCCGCACCCGGCTCGGCCTGGCCGCGGGCGACCTCCTCGTCACGGCCGCCGGACCGGACCGCACCACATCTCCCGCCCTGGACGCCACCCGCGGCGCCGCCATCGAGGCCCTCGCGCTGCCCCGCACCACCGAGCACGCGTGGCTGTGGGTCACCGGCTTCCCGGTCTTCGAACAGACCGACGACGGATCGCTGGCGCCCAACCACCACCCCTTCGTGCAACCTCACCCTGCAGACGCGCATCTCCTTGATTCGGAACCGCTTGCGGTGCGTGGTCTCGCGTACGATCTCGTCTACAACGGAACCGAACTGGGGTCCGGCAGCATCCGCATGCACGACGCGGCCCTGCAGACCCGCATCCTCTCCCTGCTGGGGATGGAGGAGGACGAGATCACGGCCAGGTTCGGCTTCCTCATCCGGGCGCTGGGTTCGGGGGCTCCGCCGCACGGAGGCATCGCGCTGGGGGTGGACCGGCTCGTCTCCTGCTTCTCTGGAGGCGGCAGCCTGCGCGACGTGATCGCGTTTCCCAAGACGACGGCGGCGCGGGCCAGTTTCGAGGGGGCGCCGACTCCCGTAGTGGCCGCGGAGTTGGCCGCGCTCGGGATCTCGGTGGAGGATTAGACGGATGACGGGCGCCACCATGGTCGAGCATCACCTCAACGCCGAAGGGGCCGACCAGTTCATCCTGGCCGGCGTGGGGGACGCGAACTTCCGCGAACTGGAGTCGCTCTTCGGCGTGAAGGTAGTGCTGCGCGGAGACAGCGTCCGGCTCGAGGGCGAGCTGGAGTCGGTGGCGGACTCGGCCAGGGTGGTCGAGCACATGATCGAGCTGGCGCGGCTGGGGAGGCCGTTTCGCGCCCCGGACGTGGCCCGTTTCGCCGCCAGCCTCGAGACCCGCGAGGGACCGGACATCCGCGGCGACGATGAACGACTGCGCATCACCGTGCCGGGATCGCGCCGCACGATCGTCCCCCGCTCCGAGGGCCAGCGCTGCTACATGCGGGCCATGGAGGACTCCGACATCGTGATCTCGATCGGGCCGGCCGGGACGGGGAAGACCTACCTGGCCGTGGCCCGGGCGGTGGACGAACTATTCCGCAAGCGGGTGCGGCGGATCATCCTGGCGCGGCCGGCGGTCGAGGCGGGCGAGAACCTGGGCTTTCTGCCGGGCGATCTGCAGGAGAAGGTGGATCCGTACTTGCGCCCCCTCTACGACGCGCTCGAGGACATGATGCCGCCGTCACGGGTGCGGCGCGGGATCGCCGAACGCACCATCGAGATCGCGCCGCTGGCCTACATGCGCGGCCGCACCCTGTCCGACGCCTTCGTGATCCTCGACGAGGCCCAGAACGCCACCGCGGCCCAGATGAAGATGTTCCTGACCCGGATCGGGGTGAACTCGCGGGTCGTGATCACGGGAGACAAGACCCAGATCGACCTCCCCCGCTCCCAGGTGTCGGGACTCATTCAGGTGGAGGCGATCCTGAAGGAGGTCGACGGTATCGACTTCGTCTACCTGGACGAACGCGACGTCACCCGTCACCGCCTCGTGAAGCAGATCGTCCGCGCCTACGCCGCCGCGGACGGGCGCCAGGACGGTGGCCGCGACCATGAGGCGCGGTAGCCGCAAGCCCGGCCGGCTTTCGCGGGCCCCGGAGAAGCGCTGGCCGGACGGGGTGGTCCATCACGGCGCGAGGTGGCTGGTGCTCCTGGCGCTCGCGACGGGACTGGTAGTCATGTACCCCTCGGATCCCGGTGTGGGGATCGGGCGCCACCGGGTGGGCACGGTGGCCCCGCGAGACATCATCGCCCAGGTGGACTTCCAGGTGCCGAAGGATTCGGCGGAGCTGCGGCGTGAGCGGGAAGAGGCCGAGGCCGGGGTCATCCCCACATTCGTCTTCCAGGAGAACGCGCGCGATTCGTCGCTCTCGGCACTGGCGGCATTCTTCACACGCGTGGACTCCGCGGGTGCGAGCGACGGCGTGGCGGGGATCAGCGCGGTGATGGCGGCGTCGGCCATCGATGCGTCTGCGGAGCAGATCCAGATTCTTGCCGATCGGCGCCGGATGGCCACCCTGAGAGACCTGGCGGCGTCGGCGATCCGGACGCTCACCCCCGACGGCGTCATGTCTCCGAACGCCGCGTATCAGGTTGCCACCGACTCGATTCGCGTGGTCCGGCGCGGATCGACCGCGGTGGTGTCGCGAAACTCCGTGCTGTCGGGGCGCGACTTCTACGACCGCGCCCTGGCGGGGAGGGAACCCGGCGCGGATACCGGACTGCTCCGGCTCATCCTCGCCCGCTACCTCGCGCCCAGTCTCGTACCCGATACGCAGCGAACCGAAAGGGATCGGTCGCTGGCCCGCAACTCCGTACCGATCGTGGAGGCCCGGGTACTCGAGGGAGAGGCCATCGTACGGGCGAACCAGCAGGTCGGAGAGGCCGAGCTGCGCAAGCTGGACGCCTACCGCAACCAGCTGCGGGCCGAGGGTGTCAGCGTGGACAGTTCGAACATCGCCGCGAACCTGGGGGGTCTGGTCCTCAACATCCTGTTGCTGGCCGTCTTCGGGGTCCTGGTCTTCTTCTTCCGCCCCGAGATCTACCTTTCCTTCCGATCGCTCGCGGCGATCACCGGGATCTTCGCCATCTACTTCGTCTCCGGTCTGCTTGTCACGGGGCTGGACGTGCCCTCGGCCGCGATGCCCATCGTCTTCGTCGCCGTGTCTATCTCCATCCTGTGGGGTGGTCGGCTGGCGCTGCTGGCCACGCTCGTCGTCTGTTCGCTCACCGTAGTCCAGGAGCCCTTCGAGGCCGTGCAGCTGTTCGTCATCCTGCTGGCCGGCGGGTCGGCGGCCGCGCTTTCGGTTCGTACGCTGCGGCGACTGGCCCAGACGTGGGTGTTCATCGCCATCACGGCGGGCGCCTTCGCCGTGGTCATCCTGGGCTTTCTGCTCAGGGGGGCGGACTTCACCTTCCTGCCCACCCTGGGCTGGGCGCTGGGCAGCACGATCGCCGGGACATTCATGGCCATCGGCTTCATTCCGGTCTTCGAATGGGTGACCGGGATCACGTCGGAGCAGACGCTCGTCGGCTGGGCGGACACGAACCGCCCCCTCCTGCGCCGCATGGCCGTCGAGGCACCGGGCACCTTCGCGCATACCATCCAGGCGGCCAACCTCGCCGAGGCGGGAGCCGCCGCCATCGGCGCCAACGGGCTGCTCTGCCGGGCCGGCGTCTACTATCACGATGTCGGCAAGATCGAGCGTCCCGGACATTTCATCGAGAACCAGCAGGGGCCCAATCCGCACGACCGGCTCGATCCGCGGGAGTCCGCTGAGATCGTGCGGGGTCATGTGACCGACGGCATCAGACTGGCGCGGCGTGAGCGGGTGCCGGAGGTCCTGCTCGACTTCATCCGCGAGCATCACGGCGACCAGACCATCGGCTTCTTCCTGCGGCGCGCCCGTGAGCAGGCGGAGGCGGAGGGAGCCGAGCCTCCCGATCCGGCCGGTTTCCGGTATCCCGGCCCCCGTCCCCGCAGTCGCGAGACGGCGATCGCCATGCTGGCCGATTCGGTCGAATCCGCTGCCCGGGTGCTCCCGGAACCCACCCAGGAGAATCTCGAGGAATTGATTGAGGGGATCTTCGAGGGGAAGAGACGGCAGGGTCAACTGGACGACTGCGCGTTGACCTTCCAGGACATCGCGGCGCTCAAGCGGCGGTTCCTGCGGTTTCTTCTGGGGAGCTACCACCGGCGCATCAGCTATTCTGAAGCGCGGGACGCCGCCGCTGGTGACGGAGACGGGCGTTGATCACGGTCCACGTCAACGCGCCGGACGGGATCCGGGTGCCCGGCCTGCAGATCGATCGTGCGCTGCGTGCGACCCTGCGGCGTGAGGGGGTATCCCGAGCTGAGCTGTCCGTCACCTTCGTCAGCGACGCCAAGATAGCGGAACTGCACGGCCGCTACCTGGGACGCCCCGGCGTGACCGATGTGCTGGCCTTTGCACTCCACCAGGACGGCGAAGATCCCCTGGGCGATGTGTACGTCGGACACGCGCAGGCCCTGCGGCAGGCGGCGGAAGCCGGTGCCGAGGCCGACGAGGAGCTGCTCAAGCTGGCGGTGCACGGCACCCTGCACGTGCTGGGGTACGATCACCCGGACGGGCCGGAGCGTGTCCGGTGCGAGATGTACCGGGTACAGGAAGCGGTGCTGCGGGGGTTGGCGGCTGAACTGGACAAACCGTCGCCGGCTGCGGCGCCGGTAGGGGAGGTAGCATGAGCGCCGACCCCCCCCCGATCGTGGCCAGCCGTGCCGCGCTGGCGGAACTGCTGGAGCTGATCGAACGCGGCCGGTTGGCCCGGCTGCCCGCGCTCGTCGGAGAGATGCACCCCTCGGACATCGCCGACCTGATCGCTTCCGTGCCCTCCGAGGAACAGCGTCTGGAAGTTCTGAAGGCGCTCCCGACCGAGGTGGCGTCCGAGACGCTTGCCGAGATGGAGGAGGACGAAGACCGGGCGGAGCTTCTGACCGAACTGGGCGCGCGCCGCGGCGCGGAGCTGCTGCAGGAGCTGGCCGACGACGACGTGGCCGACCTGCTGGGCGAACTCGAACCGGGCGACCGGGACCGGATGCTGGCCGCGCTGCCCTCCGAGGAAGCCGGCGAGATCCGGGAACTCCTGCGCTACGGCGAGGAGACGGCCGGCGGTCTCATGACCACATCGCTGGTGTCGGTCTCCACCACCGCCACCGCCGCCGAGGCCATCGGCGAGATCCGGGAAAAAGGCCGCGAGGTGGAGGAGTTCTACACGGTCTTCGTGGTCGACCAGCGTGGACGCCTGGAGGGGACCGTACCGCTCGACGACCTCATCCTGGCCGACCCGGGCGACACGGTGCAGTCGCTGGTGGTGCCCGCTCCCGCCACCGTGCTTCCCGATACGGACCAGGAGGAGGTGGGGCGGGTGATGGGCCGCTACAACCTGGTCAACATCCCGGTCGTGAACGACGAGGGGTCGCTGCTCGGCCGCATCACCTTCGACGACGTGATCGACGTGATCGAGGCCGAAACCACGGAGGACATCCTCCGGCTCGCCGGCGTGTCGGACGAGGAGGAGCTGAAGGGTGGATGGGTCGACTCGGTCCGGTCACGGCTACCGTGGCTGGTGCTCAACCTCGTGACGGCGGGGGTGGCGGCATCGGTGATCCTCAGGTTCGAGGACGTGATCAGGCAGGTCACCTTTCTCGCCTTCCTGATGCCGGTGATCGCGGCGCTGGGTGGGAACACGGGGACCCAGGCCCTGGCCGTGACCATCCGCCGCATCGCCGTGGGGGACGAGCTGCCCGGCGGCCGCTTCCAGGTCGTGGGCAAGGAGGTTCTGGTGGGCCTTCTGAACGGTCTCGTTCTCGGGCTCGTCTTCGCTCTCTTCGCCTATGCGTATGTTCCCGAGGACGGCCTGCGCATCGGCCTGGTGGTCCTGCTGGCCATGTGGGCGAACATCGTGGTTGCCGGGTTCGCCGGAGCGCTGATCCCCACCGTCCTCAAGCGTGTCGGGGTCGACCCGGCGGTCGCGTCCTCGGTGTTCGTCCACACACTGACCGACCTGGTGGGATTCATCATGGTGCTCAGCCTGGCGGCGGGACTCCTCTTTTAGTTTTGGAACGAAGACCCGGAAAGACAACATGTATACTCTACATGACATAATGTAATGTCTGCATTACATCGTGAGTCGGCTGCGCACGACGTTCCCGGCACCTCGAAGAGCACCTCAGCGCGCAAGCGGCTGGTGGACGATTTCCACGCCGGAAGGCGGCCGGCTCTGGCGCGGGCCATTTCGATGGTGGAAGGGGGGCGGCCGGGCGTCGGTACGCTCCTTGGGGAACTTCTTCTGGCACAGCCGCAGGCATTTCGTCTGGGAGTGACCGGTCCGCCGGGCGCGGGGAAGTCCAGCCTGATCGCGGGGCTGGCCGCGCTCCTGCGTGCGCGGGGTGAGGAGGTCGCGATCGTCGCCGTCGATCCCACATCGCCCTTCTCCGGGGGGGCACTCCTCGGGGATCGCATCCGGATGAACGACCTGGCCACCGATCCGGGGATCTTCATCCGCTCGATGGCGACGCGGGGGTCGCTCGGGGGGCTGGCCGCCACGACGCGCGAGGTGATCGATCTTCTGGACGCCTTCGGCTTCTCCCACATCCTGGTCGAGACGGTAGGGGTGGGGCAGACGGAACTCGAGATCGCGTCGACGGCCGATTCCGTTGCGGTGGTGCTCGTGCCGGAATCGGGCGACGGCATCCAGGCAATGAAGGCGGGGCTCATGGAGATCGCGGACCTGTTCGTGGTCAACAAGTCGGACCGGATCGGCGCGGACCGGATGGTGCGGGCCATCCGCCAGGCCCTTCTCCTCAGGACCGGCCGCGGCGGCCCCGATGTCCCGGCCCACCACGGCCTGGACCTTTCGCGCGTCCCCGCCGGAACCGACTCTCCGGCAGACTCGGATGCTCCGCCCCCCCCACCCCCCTCCCCCCGCTGGGACATCCCCGTGCTCAAGACCTCGGCCGGCCGTGGAGAGGGCATCGACGAGTTCCTGGAACATTTCCACGCCCACCAGCACTATCTCAGGGAGTCGGGTGCGCTGGAGCGCCGCCGCCGGTTGCGCGCCCGCCGCCGAATCCGCGATGTGGTCGAGGGACGTCTGCGGCGCCGGGCAGGGGAGTTTCTCGAGCGGCACCCGGATCTTTCGCGCTGGGTTGCCGAAGTTGCGGCCGGCCGCGCAACGGCTTACGGGGTGGCCGAAACGGTGATTCCCTCCATATTGAGGGAGCCACCCGAGCCAGGGACGACGTAGGAAAAGCCGAGACATGTCAACCACCGAGAACAGGGTACGCGACCGCGCCGCACTGCTGGCCGACATCGAGGCGCGCCAGCGCGAGATCGAGCGGCTGCACGCCGAGCTCGCCGCATGGGAGGCCACCTGTGAGGCGCTCCCCCGGCGCCTGCCCTTCTTCACGACCGTCTCCGGAAACGAAGTCGAACCGCTCTACACACCGAACCACGCCACGGGCAGCTACCTGGAGAAACTCGGCGTACCCGGCGGCTTCCCCTTCACCCGCGGTCCCTATGCGACCATGTATCGCACCCGGCTGTGGACCATGCGCCAGTTCGCGGGCTTCGCCACGGCCGAGGAAACGAACCGGCGCTACAAGTACCTGCTGGAGAAGGGGCAGACCGGCCTCTCGGTCGCCTTCGACTTCCCCACGCTCATGGGGTATGACGGCGACCATCCGAGGTCGCTGGGCGAAGTCGGGGTCTGCGGGGTGGCGATTTCATCGCTCGCCGACATGGAGACGCTCTTCCGGGACATTCCCCTGGACCAGGTATCGGTCTCGATGACGATCAACGGGCCCGCAATCATCCTGTTCTGCTTCTACGTGGCCGCAGCCGAGCGGCAGGGTGTCCCTCCCGGGAAGCTCCGCGGGACGGCTCAGAACGACATCCTCAAGGAGTACCAGGCGCAGCACGCGTGGGTGTTCCCGCCCGAGCCCGCGCTCCGGCTCATCCTGGACATGTTCGAGTGGTGCGGCCAGAACGCCCCGAAGTACAACCCGATCTCCATCTCGGGCTACCACATCCGCGAAGCCGGCGCGACGGCGGGCCAGGAGCTGGCCTTCACCCTCGCCAACGGTTTCGACTACGTGCGGCGGGGCATCGAGCGGGGACTCGACGTGGACACCTTCGCGCCGCGGCTCTCCTTCTTCTTCGACGTGCACAACGACTTCTTCGAAGAAGTGGCCAAACTGAGGGCCGCGCGGCGGATCTGGGCGCGGCGCATGCGGGACGAATTCGGGGCCCGCAAACCGCAGTCGTGGCGGCTGCGCACCCACGCCCAGACCGCGGGCGTGACGCTCACCGCGCAGCAGCCCGAGAACAACATCGTGCGGGTCGCCTACCAGGCGCTCGCCGCCGTGTTGGGCGGCACCCAGTCGCTCCACACCAACTCGATGGACGAGACGCTGGCGCTGCCGACCGAGAAGGCCGTCACCATCGCGCTTAGGACGCAGCAGATCCTGGCTTATGAGAG
Organism: Gemmatimonadota bacterium; assembly: GCA_028874995.1. Classification (GTDB taxonomy): domain Bacteria; phylum Gemmatimonadota; class Gemmatimonadetes; order Longimicrobiales; family Gaopeijiaceae; genus Bin94. The sequence goes on from JAPPGM010000156.1 coordinate 62,125, forward strand.
CGGGGTGGCCAACACCATCGATCCGTTGGCAGGTTCATACTATGTGGAGGCCTTGACCGACCGGCTCGAGGCCGAGGCGGAGGGAATCTTCGCCCGTATTGAAGAGGAAGGGGGGGTTGTGCCGGGAATCGAAAACGGGTGGTTCCAGCGGGAAATCGCCAATTCGGCGGCTACGCAGCAGGCCGAAGTCGAGGCCGGGGTGCGTACGGTCGTCGGCGTGAACGAATTCGTCGAGGGGTCGGCTGGGGTTGAGATCGAAACGCTGCAGATCGATCCCGGTGCCGAGGAGCGGCAACGCGAGCGGCTGGCCCGACTGCGCGCCGAGCGCGACGAAGAGCGGGTCCGCGCGGCATTGAACAGCTTGAAGGCAGCGGCGGCCGGACGCGAGAACACCGTGCCGCACATCCTCGAGTGCGCCCGGTCGTACTGTACCCTGTACGAGATTCGGGCCGCCATGGAGGAAGTCTTCGGAGCCTACCGGGAGCCGGTCTTCTTCTGACCTCCCGCCGCTGCGCCGCACCACCTCACGTACTCGACCCGTCCCGACCGACTCATGCATCCCCGTGTGCTCGTCGCCGATGACCAGCCCGATGTCGTCGAAGCGCTCCGGCTGCTTCTCGATTCGGCGGGCTTCGGTCTCGAAACCGCTTCCGGGCCCGCCGAGGCACTGGCGCGGGCAAGAGTCGGCGAGTTCGACGCCGCCCTCATCGACCTGAACTACACCCGCGATACGACCTCGGGGCGCGAAGGTCTGGACCTGCTGGCGCAGCTGCGCGACCTCGATGCGACCCTGCCGGTGGTGGTGATGACGGCGTGGGGCAGCGTGGAGGGGGCGGTCCAGGCGATGCGGCGCGGGGCCCGGGACTACATCGAAAAGCCCTGGGACAACACCCGCCTGCTCGCGACGCTCGAAACGCAGATCGAGTTCGGACGGGCCCTGAGGCGTTCGCAGAAGCTGGAGACCGAAAACCGGCGGCTCCGGCGCGACGATGGGGTTCCTCCGCTCATCGCGGGCTCACCCGCGATGCGGCCGGTGCTGAGAATGATGGAACGGGTCGCGCCGTCGGACGCAAATGTCCTGCTGACCGGCGAACACGGCACGGGTAAGGAGGTGGCGGCGCGGTGGCTGCACGCCGCGTCCCAGCGCCAGGACGCGCCCCTCGTCACCGTCAACATGGGAGGATTCGCCGAGGGGGTTTTCGAGAGTGAACTCTTCGGGCACGTCAAGGGAGCCTTCACCGATGCCAGGACCGACCGAATCGGGTGTTTCGAACTCGCCCACCGCGGGACGCTGTTCCTGGATGAGATTGCGAACGCAAGCCTCAAGATACAGGCCAACCTGCTGAGGGTCCTCGAAACAGGGGAGATCCGGCGCGTGGGGTCGTCGGTGGTTCGCCGCTGCGATGTCCGGGTCCTGTCGGCCACCAACGCCGACCTGGATGAGGCGGTTGCGGAAGGTCGTTTCCGGGAAGACCTCCTGTATCGGCTGAACACGGTGGAGATCGATCTTCCGCCGCTGCGCGACCGCGAGGAGGACATACCGGTCCTCGTCTCCCACTTTCTGAGGCGCTACTCGGCCCGTTACCGGCGGCCGGATGTCGCGTTTTCGGCGGAGGCGTCGCGGACACTCCTGCGTCACCCCTGGCCCGGCAACGTCCGTGAACTGCTGCAAACGGTGGAGCGCGCGGTGGTACTGTCCCGGGGACCGGAGATCGGGGTCGAGCATCTGGGGCTGCGGCGTGCCTCGACCGCCCAGCGGGCGCTGGAGGAAATGACCCTGGGCGAGGTGGAACGCCTGCTCATCGAGCGCGCGCTGGAACGGTGCCGGGGCAATGTGAGCAGGGCCGCGGACAAGCTCGGCCTCAGCCGCAGTGCGCTCTACCGGCGAATCGAGCGCCACCGGATCGGTGCGGGCTCATGAGTCGCGGTGCCGGTCGTCCGCGCGGTGCTCGCCGGTCGCCCTTCGTCCCTTCCCGGCGGCCGCTCTTCCGGCTGTGGCACCGTCTTGAGTTCGATCGGCAGATCGTCCTCCTTTCCGGGATAGCGGGCCTGCCGGCCTTCGCTCTGGCCATGTACCTGCTATGGACCGCGGGCTTCGACCCCGGGACCCGCTGGCTTACCGCCGTCGGGCTGCTGGTGCTCTGGGCATCCTTGACCGCGGCCCTGAGGACTCAGTTGGTGCGGCCCATCCGCACCCTGTCCACGGTACTGTCGGCGTTGAGGGTGGGCGATTTCTCACTGCGCACCCGCGTTCGCGACGAGTTGGAAGGCCCCCTCGCCTCGGCCTTCCACGAGGCGAACCAATTGAAGACCATCCTCCGCGAGCAACGGCTCGGCGCGGTCGAGGCGACCGCTCTGCTCAGGAGGGTCCTGGAGGAGATCGACGTGGCGGTCTTCGCCTTTGACGGGGCGGGAGAACTGCGCCTCCTCAATCGCGCGGGGGAACGGCTCCTGGGTGAGCCCGCGACGGCCCTCATGGGAAAGGGGGCCGCGCAGCTCAACCTCGCCGAGGCCCTTTCCGGCCCCGCGCCGCGCACCCTGGAGATACGGCTGCCCGGCGGACAGGGACGGTGGGAGCTGAGGCGCACCACGATCCGGCAGGATGGCGCTCCGCTGAGGCTCCTCGTGCTCTCCGACCTGGCCCGCGCGCTGCGCGAAGAGGAGCGCCTCGCGTGGAAGCGGATCATCCGCGTGCTCAGCCACGAGATCAACAACAGCCTCGCCCCGATCAAGTCCATTGCCGCCAGCTTGCGCACGCTCATGCGACGGAAACCGGCACATGCCGACCTCGAGAGCGATTTGGCCGGTGGTCTCAGAGTGATCGCGGGCCGTGCGGAGTCTCTCGGCCGCTTCATGGCGGCCTATGCCCGGCTGGCCAGGCTGCCGCCGCCGATGCTCGCCCCTGTGCAAATCGCCCCGCTGGTCCGCAGGAGCGCCGCGCTGGAGACCCGTCTGCCCGTGGAGGTCAGGGATGGTCCGCCGGCCCGCATCATGGCCGACGCGGATCAGTTCGACCAACTCCTCATCAACCTTGTGCGAAATGCGGCCGACGCCTCAATCGAGTCCGGCGGAGGTGTCACGGTGCGCTGGCGGATCCCCGACGCGGAGACCCTCGAACTGCTCGTCGAGGACGAAGGACCCGGATTGGCGGACCAGGCCAACCTCTTCGTCCCGTTCTTCACAACGAAGCCCGGGGGCTCCGGGATCGGTCTGGCGCTCTGCCAGGAGATCGCCGACGGCCACGGTGGCCGAATCGTCCTGTGCAACCGCGAGCCCAGGGGAGCGGTGGCGGTGCTTTCTCTGCCCCTGTTGCCCGACACGAGTGCCGGCTGAGGCGGGACCTGGTCAGGACTGTGGCCCGGGACGCCGTCCCAGTTCGCCCTCCCCGGCGGTGATGATGAACTCGACCCGGCGGTTCTGCGCCCAGGCCTCCTCGGTGGATCCCTGTGCCAGGGGTCTCTCTTCGCCATGCGACCTCACGGTGAAACGGCGTGCATCCAATCCCGCGTCGACGAAAAAGGCGACGACCGCATCACCCCGCCTCTGGCCGAGATCCAGATTGTACTCCGGCGACCCCCTCTCGTCGGCGTGCGCCTCGATGCGCAGGTGCACACCCGGCCGGTCGACCAGGATCTCGACCTTCCTGCGCAGCACGGCTACCGCGTCCTCCCGAATCTCCGATTGGTCGTAGTCGAAGAAGATCTTCTCCTCGATGATCCGCCGTTCCTCGGCGGCGAGGCGGGCGCGCTCTCGCTCCGCCCTCTCCCGCTCCGCGGCCCGTCGGCGTTCCTCTTCCGCCCGGGCACGCGCGATCGAATCCTGCCGCATTCGCTCCAGTTCCTCGGCGGTGGGCCCGGAAGGGGGAGGTGGTGGTGGTGGGGGGGGCGGCGGCGCTTCGGTCCTGCCGGCGCAGAGTTCGAGTTGGGCGCCGCAGAACGCCACAGAGCCCATAACCCCGAACTTTCGGGAGCGGTACGTCGAGTGGTCATCGTGCAGCACGCCCAGTGCGAAGGCCCCGACCCGAATCCCTCCCGCGTCGACCTGCACTCCAGCGTTCACGTCGAACCCGTTGAACTCCGCCATCGCGTGGAGCACGCGGCCGCCGCCCAAACCGCGATGCAGAGCTGCGCCGCCGAAGAGACCGCCGGACGCCACATCGGCGTAGAAGTCGCGGTCGCTGCCGGCCTTGAACATGCCCATCCCCCAACCCGCGGTGAGGGTCATGTCGAAGCCCTCGGAACGTACGGGATGGGCAGTCGCCACCACGTAGGGGCTCAGGTTGGTGCTGAACTCATCGTACGCAGGGACATCGCCGACCAGCCGGTAGTCGGGGTGTCCGAGGCGGCCCGGCTGCAAAGCCCCCAGGCGATACCTGTCACCGTAGGAAGGCGACGAGAGGTATCTCGCGCCCAACGCGAGACCGACGCGGTCGATGGCAGCCGGCAGGAGGGAGGCGCGTGCGAAACCGCCGAGCAGGTTGCCGCCGTTTTCTTCCGTGTCGTAGTGCTGGACGGTTGCACCCAGCTCAATGCGGTCGAAGAGCCCGAGGGCGAAGGAGCCGTCCGAGTTCCACTTTTGGTGCCGCGCCCCTCTGGACACCTCTCTTCCATCGCGGTCGAAGACGATGACCCGATCGAACGAGAGGTTGAAGCCGGAGTAGGAACCCAGGACAGCCAGGTGGGGCAACACCGAGGCGACGGGAATGTCCAAAAGCCCGGAACCGTACCGGAGCGAACTCGGCATTCGGAACTCCTGGCCGTTGACCGGCTGGACCGACGCCAGCAGGAACAGCGCGGCGATGGCGCGCCCGCGGCAAGCTGCCCCCCATACCCGTGCGGCGTGTGCAGAAAACACTACACCAATGTCATGCATACCACACCTGTGATTCCCGGGCAACGCTCCGCATTGCTCCGTTCAATAGTGTCGCCATTCCCCTTTCGTCGCGTCCTTCCAGCCGGGCGCCCCGCCGCTCACGGTACCCGCGGAGCGCCACGGTCTGCTACCATCACCGGATAGTAGGTGTTGCCATCTACCGCATGGCATTCCGGAACCAGCTGCGAGTCCGGTGGAGCGGGCCAAGGATCCTGGTCCGCTGGCCGACCTGTGACTTGACACTGCTCAAACCCAACGTCCCGGCCTGGGCAGCGCCGTTGCCCCTCTCGACGCCGACTTCGTCGGTCGTTACGCTCACCGTGTCTGTGCGGGTCCCCACTGTCCGGGTATCCACGCTCACGGTATCGGAGCTGCCGAACAGTCGCGTGGTCAGGACGGTCTCCGTCTCGGTGAACGTGTACGTCCTTGTGATCGTGGTCGTTGCATAGGTGGTGCGGATCGGCGTGATCGTGGTATTGGTGCGCTCGTCATAACCGGTCACGTTGAAATCGACCCGGCGATTCCGTGATTGGGACCGGATCGGAGTGGGTCGCGGATCCAGCGGCGCCTCCTCACCCCGCGAGGCCACGGTGAAACGGCCCGCTCTCAAGCCGGCTCCCGTGAAGAACTCCAACACCGCGTCGGCGCGCCGCTGTCCCAGCCTCATGTTGTAGCCGTCGTCCCCACGTTCATCGGCGTGGCCGTCGATGTTCAGCGTGATACTCGGGTCGGCGCGCAGGATGCCCACCTTGTCCTGCAGCGAGGCCGCGGCCTCCTCGGTGATGTCCGACCGGTCGAATGCGAAGAGGATCATCTCCTCGAGCGCGGCCCGGTCCGACGCGGGGAAGGGAACCTCCGTGGTCGTGGTGTCCGCCGTGACCACCGTGTTGTTGACGACCGAGGTGTCGGTCGCAACCGAGGTATCCGCGGTCATGACCGTTTCCTGCTTGTTCGGAAAGGATATCGCTGCCTGCACACCGAACTTCCGGGAGCGATAGGTGGATTCACCGTCGCCGTTCAGCCCATGCGAAAAGGCACCGACCATGACGTTGCCCAGGTCCACCTGCAATCCGGCATTCATCTCGAACCCGTTGTACTCCGCCATCAGATGCATGAGGCGGCCGCCGCCCATGGCGAAGTGGAGGCCGGCACCCCCGAAGAGCCCGCCCGCACTGCCTGAACTGTAGAAATCCAGGTCGCTGCCCGCCGAGAACATACCCATGCCCCAGCCGGCCGTAAGCGTCATGTCGACCGAGCCGGAACTGACGGCGTTGGCCGTTGCCACCACATAGGGGCTCAGGTTGCTGCTGAACTCCTCACCCCCGGCGGGGCTCTGCAACACCCGGTAGTCGGGGTGCCCGAGGCGTCCCGGCTGCACGTCCATGAATCCGGCCCCATAGCCCGGCGACGTGACGTAGCGGGCCCCAGCGGCCAGGCCGAAGCGTTGCATCGAGGAAGGCAGCAGCGACACCCGGGCAAAGCCACCGAACATGTTGCCGCCGTTTTCCTCATCGTCGAAATGCTGGATGCTGGCCCCGATCTCGACGCGGTTGAACAGCCCGATCGCCAGAGCGCCGTCGGAAAGCCACTTGTCGATGCCCTCCTTGGGATCCCCCACCCTGCCGGACCGGTCGAGCATGATGGTTTCAGTGGTGGAGAGCTTGAACCCCGAATACGAGAACGAGAGGGATCCGTGGGCAAGGACGGACGCGACGGGGATGTCGAGGAGGCCCGAACCGTAGCGAAGCGTGGTTGGCATCCTGAGGTTCTGTGCGGTCACGGCTTGGCCCGGCACCATCAGGGCCAGCGCCAGGAAGATGCCGGTCCCGAATCCGGCGGGGTTGAGCATGTTGCGTATCAGCATGACGTTCTGCCGCATTCCTTGCCTCCGTGTTGGCGGTGGGGGGTTCAAAGGGGGAAGGATAGGGCCGGATTTGTCGCTTGGCAATGGGGCCGGGCCATGCCCGCTCAATGGTGGCCCATCGATTCGAAGGACTTCTGCCAGCCGACCGTCAGGAGCCAATCGGTCTCGAGCTGGGGTCCGGCAACGACTGGTAGACGGGAAGGTGGAATTCCGCCGCGATGCGGTGGCCCTTCAGGATTCCGGCAGGGAAGTGCACGTTGAGCCCCAGCGGGACATCCATGCGAAGACCTCCGCGAAGCTCCTCGCGGATGGTCGGGACCATCATCGGGGTTTCCGTAGGCTTCTTCGTGGCCCGAATAGTCGCCCCAATTCTCCTCAATTCGATGGTTCCAATCCGATAGCCTGGATTCATTGTAAGCGGGTTTGCGCGGAGTCCCCGCCCGGTCAGGTGAATGCCGCACGCATGGCCAGCTCCTGCGATTCGAGTGCCGGTTATCCGCGGCCGTTCCGGCGGGCGCACGCCGTTGCGGGGCCCATGGGCCCTCGTCCAGGTCCGCCTGCCTGACCCGGTTCCGGATCGTCCTGAGGTGCCTGTGCGAAAGGGGGTCTGCGACTCCGATGTTTCCGGGTCGAACTCGGAAAAGGGGAGGCGCGTTCGCGAAGGGAAGGGTGCAGGGGGCGCGATTGGGCCCGGGCGCGAAGGGGTCGCCGGGGTCGCTGCAACGGGACGGTGAGCGACCGCGAGAGGGTGGAGATGGGTGGTGGCTGGTGAAGCGGGACCGACGCAGTGGGGGCATCCCAGGCCCGGCATCGCCGGAGCGAAGGACAGTACGAGCGAGAACGCCACGAGCACGCTCGCGAGCCTCAGGACTCGCCCGCCCTGTGCCGCATCTCGTCATCAACACGTCGTATCTGCGTGCCGTCTCCCGGTGCATCACCCCTGCGAACCGGCCTTACTCAGTACTTGGATGTCGATCTTGCCCATTGTAAGCAGCTTCTCCATCACCCGCCTGGGGTCGGCGCTCATCAACTCGCCCATCGCCGCGGGGACTACCTGCCAGGACACGCCGAAGCGGTCGTCGAGCCAGCCGCAGAATCCCTCCCGGCCACCCTCCGAAAGCGCGTCCCAGTACCTGTCGATCTCCTCCTGCGACTCGCAGTTCACCACGAAGGAGATCGCGGGGGTGAACTTGAACATCGGCCCCCCGTCGATGCCCTGGAAGGTCCGCCCGGCCAGCTCGAAGACCACGAACGCGTTCCCCTTGGCGGGGCCCGCGCCCACCGTCGAGACATTCACGATCCGGGAATCGGGAAAGAGCGAAACGTAGAACTCTGCCGCTTCGACGGCGCGGCCCTCGAACCACAGGCAGGTCCCGATCAGGTCAGGCGATACCATCGTCGTCCCCTTCCGCCGGCATCCGGCTCATGTCCATGTGGAAGATCTCCCCGGCAATCTATGATCCCCCGTCCGACACCGCCTTCTTCCCCTCCTCGCCGAAGTGCTCCGCGAACCAGTCGAACATGCGCCGCCAGTGGTCGAGGAAATCGGCCGCGGTGCCCGCGCGCCCGGCCCCGTGCCCCCCCGCCGTGTAGTGCACCCACACCACCTCCTTCCCCAGCCGCCTGAGCGCGTAGTACATCTCGCGCTGGTTCGTCGCCGGCACGTTCCAGTCCCCCTCGCCCGACAGCATCAGCAGCGGCGTCTCGATGCGGTCGGCGAACATGACCGCCGAGTGCTCGATGTACTTGTGCGGCTGCTCCCACAGCGTCGCCCCGATCCGGTCCTGCCCGACCTCGGCGGCCGCGTAGTTGCGGGTCGTGATCTTCGGCGAATCGCCCAGGAAGGAGATGATGTTGACCTTGCCGGAGACGTTCGCCGCCGCGGCGAAGCGGTCGGTCTGCGTGATCAGCAGGTTGGTCGCGTAGCCGCCGTAGCTCTGCCCGTAGACACCGACCCTGTCCGGGTCGACGAGCCCCCGCTCGATGATCTTGTTGATCGCGTTGGGCACCGCCTTCAGCCACGCTTCGCCCGGAAAGCCCTCCTCGAACCGCACCGACGGACGGAACCCGAACCACCCCTGCGCGGTGATCAGGTTCATGTTCTCGTTGAAGCCGTTGTCGAAGTACTGCTCGTAGATCTCGGCCACGAGCGGATACTGTCGCCCGGGTTCGTAGCCGACGGGGTAATACAGAATGCCGTAAAGCGTATTACCGTCCACGTCCAGGTACTCGACGAGCTCGCTGCGGGTCAGCGCGATGTCGTCGAGTTGGGGGTTGGAGGTGGTGAGCTGCCGCGGCGCGAGACGGTCGGTGGCGGTGGTCCAGATCTCGTTGGGTCGGTCGCCGTCTGACATGGTGTAGACGAGGGTGCCGCCGTCGTCGGAGATGTTCCAAGAGCGGTAGAGGTTGGCGTCGAGGAACAGGGTCTCGATGTCGCCGGTTGCGGTGTCGAGGCGCTTGAGGCCGCGCTGCCAGCGGTCCCGGGCGGCGTAGCTGAAGTAGAGGTGGCGGCCGTCGTCGCTCCAGCTCTGGACCTGGCGGCGGGGGCGGGCGTCGTCGTCTTCTTCGAGTTCGAGAACGGTGCGGAGGTTGTCGGTATCCAGGTCGAGGAGGTGCCAGGCGTCCTGCGAGCTGAGCAGGAGCTGGTCGCCGGTGGGGCTCCAGCGCTGGACGGAGAATCGGATGCGGGTGGAGTCGGGGCCGGCCTCGTTCGGGTCGCCGGTGCCCGCCGCCGCGTCCTCGCCCTCGTCCGCGGGCCCGCGATGGCCGGCCGTCACATCCACCGCCTCGTCCTCGTCCAGCCCCCGCACGAAGACGGAGCCCCGCTCACCGTACATGAAGGCGTCCCGCGCCTCGTTCCAGGTGACGTTCATCCGCTGCTCGCCGGTGTCCCGCAGCGACTCGGGCTCGCTCCCCTCCGCGAGTGCCAGCCGGAACAGCTCGTACTCCGTCCCGTCCCGCCTGGTGTAGGAGGTCTTCGTCCGCGTGGCCGTCGAGTACATGATGTACGCCCCGTCCGCCGAAAAGCGCGGCCCCGATGGCGTCACGTCGCTCAGAATCTCTCGCACGCCGCCGTTTGCGAGGGAAACAAGCGCGGTGATCTGCTTCGCGGCGATGTTCCTCACGCGGTCCCAGGCGAGGAAATCGTTTCGGGAATCCTGCACGATGACCGGCGCATCGGTCAGGGCGACGAAGGCCGCGCGCGCCTCCCCGGCCCACCCGTCCGGGCGGAGCCCCACCAGCACCTCCGCCCCGTCGGGCGACCACACCAGCGGCGAAGACGACGCGATCCGCTTTCCGGTCTGCAGCGCGACTGTCCTGCCTGACCCGGTTTCCGCATCAAAGATCCTCAACTGGTATGCACCGCCCTCCACGACGAAGTACGCCAACCGCTCCCCGTCGGGCGACCACGCGAAGCCGCGGAGCTGCGCCGGCTCCTCGTGCACCCACGTGCGGGCCCCGCTGCGCGTGTCGATCACCATCAGCCGCGAGGTGGTGGGGGAGATGTACGTGGGGTCGCCGTAGCGCTGGTGGTCGACATCGGTGCGGTCGCGGCGGGTGCGGACGGTGGCCGCGACGCGGCGGCCGTCGCCGGTCACGGCAGCGATGGAGACGCCGCGCACATCGAGGGCGATCTCGGGGGTGAAGAGGCGCTGTTGGGGGTGGGCGGGGAGGGGGGTGGCGAGGGGCAGGGTGACGGTCAGGACGGCGACCGTGATGGTGTTTGCGACGGCGGCCGTCGGCTGACAGGCGAAGGTGAGAACGCGGGGAATCGTGATGGGGTGCCGGGAGATGCGCATGGCTTTGGGGGTGGTGCGGGGTGGTGGGGTGGGTGGTGCGTAGGAACGTAGGGCTCGGCGGTGCGTGGACGAAAGCGTCTTGCCTCCCGCCAAGCCACCACCTTTTCCACACTCGCCGATGTCCATTCGCGGTCCCGGATCCACAACGCGACAGCAGGGAGCGGAGTCAATCGAGCCGAAGCGTCCCAATCGAGCATGCGGCTGTCCCTTGATTTGCCGCGGCGGCGGGCGGGCGGTTTGATCACAGGCCCATCCAAACATCAGCGTCCCAAATCGTCTGATCACAGGCCGATTCTGCTATGTACGGTTTTGGATTCGCGCTCTCGCGGCGTCGGGACCGCGTCTAGGATGTCCCCCCAAAGCCCCCCGCAGGCCGTAGAAACGCATTTGCCGGCCTCGTGACCCATCCGCGCTGCCTCCACCCCCGGTTTTCGCTTCCCGGGCCATCGTGAGAG
>JAPPGM010000143.1 GCA_028874995.1 Gemmatimonadota bacterium
CGTGATCCCGATGATCGGGGCCCGGAAAGTCTCCCAGATCGAGGACAGCCTGCAATACCTGTCACTCACCCTGCCGGACGAGGACATGCAGGCGCTGAACGAGGCAAGCGCCCCCGTTCTGCCCTGGACGTACCACCTCCTCCATAGCGACGAGATCCGGATACGCCAACTCGCCGCCGGCGGCATGCTGGACGCGATCGACAATGAGCACTTTCCGTTTTGAGGTCTGATCGCTTTGTGGACGTCAACGAAGGCGACGGCGCTCTTGGCTGGAGGTTCGCCGTTCAATGGCCATCCGGGAGAAAATAACCCCGCCCGAGGCCCTTCGGCGTGTCGGGCGGGGAGCAAGTAGCAGGTAGCACGGTACACCGTGTGACGGCAGCGGTCAACTTCCTCCGGGCGTGTCTCGGGTGCTGCCCGGAAGCAAGCCCCCCGACGCGTCCCGGTACCATCCTGAGGTCCCGCGCAGAGCGTCACCACCGCCCACCTCGGACCCGCCTGCACGGGAGTTCTGCGATCCCGGATTCCACGCCGACTCGAAGCGACTTCAGCGTGCGCAGCGCGGCAACGCAATTTAGCGCGGGAGGCGACCGCACCTGAAAGAGCGGTGCTGTCGGTCGTTGTGGTGGTGGTCGCCTGGATTCTCGATCTACCTGTGCCCCCGGAGCAAACGTCCATCTGGCAGAGCGTTGTCGCGTTCATCCAGGACTACGGATGGTGGATCATTCTCCTCGGCATCGTCGCGGGAGAGGGCGGGATTCGCTGGGTCGATTCGAAGGAATCGATGATTGTGACCAACGCCCTGAACGCGATCCTGAAAGAGTTCCGGGAGGAGTTGTTCGGCGATGCCAGCGGGCAACAGGGGGATCACCGGGTGACACTGTTCCAGTACCGGAGGATGTGCTGGAGAGTGATCTGGCAACGAGCACGGCTCCCGTGGGGTGGGTGGCTGCTTCCGGTTGCCCGGCCGGGCCATACCTCGCAGCGATCCCGTACCGTGTTCCGTGCCCCAGACAACCCAAGCAAGCTGGAGGGCATCGCAGGCAAGGCGTGGGACGCCAACAGCAAGACATACGAGGTCTTCGACTTGCCCGACTTGTCGGAGGTCGAGAAACCAAGAGGGCATCCGCTCGTAGCAGAGTACGCGAACCGGACCCACGTCTCACAGTGGTGGGTACGAAGGCGTGTGAAGAAGAATAGGCTGCTCGCCCGTTCCATCATGGGGTTCATGGTCGAGCGACCGGACGGCACGGCGTGGGGCGTCCTTGTCCTGGACAGCAAGGATCCCCATATCAATGGAGTGGACATCGCAAGGGAGTTTCAAGACCTATGGAAAAGATCGCTGAGGCACATGGTGGCGGAGCTGTGAGAGGCACCTGGACGGACATCGATCCCACAAGGTACGACGAGGCCCACGAAGTGCAGGGGCTTGAGCTGGATCCCGGCTACTTCATCTCCCCCTACGACGTGCCGGACGGTGTGCGGCTGCTCTTCACGGCCAACCGGGGCTACCTGATCGAACTCCGTTATCTGACGGACCAGGAGAAGATTGAGTTTACGGGGACGGAGCTTCCCGGGATCCACTTCGGGCTGGGCCGCCACTCGAATCGCCTGGTCTCGCTGGAAGTCGCCGCCACCAACGAGTTCCCCGAGTGGGAAAAGGTCGATTCAGTGCTCTCCAAGCTGGCCAGCCCAAGGAACTTCACCAACCATTTCGTCGCGCGATCCGTGCTGCGCGACTACTGGTCCCGACTGGCCGAACAGGTTCGGGAGTTGGAGACGGGTCAGTAGCTTGCGCCCCAAGGAAATCCTTCACGGCTACTCAATCGTTCGCGTCACCTTGGATGATCATCGGTACGACACCGTTCCCGTGGGCGTTGTCGCATGGGACACACGGAAAACGTGGTACGGATGGCGTTGGCTGGAACAGAACGAGCGGGTGCGTGGCGTCGACGCTACCACCCGGACGCTCATGCAGATCGCCAGGAATCAAATCCGGCGCTGGGCTGACGCTCGCCGCGTCCCCTATGAGCCCACGCCAGTCGAGCCGACGAACGCGGCCTTCTGGCGCGCGGTCTCCGAGATCCTCACCACCGGTGTGCGACTCGACCTCCCCAAGCCGATGGACCCGATGGATGAACCCGAGGCGGAAATCGAATTTCTCTTCGAAGCAGTTTGCCCGGTGGACGGACCGTGCGGCTGAGCCACAAGGCCTCCCCTCTCGGCCAACGCCATTGACCCGGAGCCTCTTATGCGGAACAACGTAGAGCGGAAGACCAAGCCGATCCGGACCATTCGCCACACCGAGAGCGGGCATTCGGTCGATCGTGCGGAGCTGCTTCGGAGTGAGCGAGTTCGGAAGATTATTTCCGAGGTCGCGGTCAAACTGAAGGTCTCCCGGACGGTGGAATCTCGGGACTCGAGCTCGGAATCCACTCCGTAGTCGTCTTCGCGGCCGGCGAGACAGGCATATGGGTTCGGTTGATCCCCGGCTCTTGGCGGGACCATCCTTCGCCGAGCACCCGCGATAGCGTCAACCCACGTCCCGAAGGAACTCCTCCGGCGTGATGATGGGAATGCCGCGGAATGGACTCAGGACCAGAAGGTCGGCGTCTCCGGTGATGATGGCACCAGCCAGCGTGCTCTTGCGAATCCGCTTGCTGGCGGCCGACGATGTGGCGCTCTGGGAATCACTCAGTCTTGACGTTCATGTGATTGTTCATTACGATGGGAATCGATATGTTCATCCCCATGACTACAGGGGACCGAAAGGACGAACTCCCGCAAGCGAGGATCCGTGGCGACAGCTGTAGCTCGAAGGCTCGATAGCATCAAGGAGTTCGGCGGCATCTCGGCCCGCGAGATTGCGCAGCTACTCGAGACGACGCCGCAGACGGTCTCTCGTTGGCGGACTGGCAGGTCCATGCCCCGGCCCATCAGCCTCACCAGGCTCCTGCGGCTAGAGTGGTTGGCCGGCCAGCTCGCTCAGGTGTATCCTCCGGACGACGCGCGACTCTGGCTATTCAGTCCGCACCCTGACCTTCGTGGTGCGAGGCCGGTCGACCTCATCGCGGACGACCGGATGGACGAGGTTCTCGCAATCATCGATCGCCTCCAGTCGGCCGCGTACACCTGATCCATGTTTCGGTAGTCCCACCACTGCTGTCGCGTCACCTCGACCGGGGTCCTTCCTCGGGGGGGTGAAGGTCGACCTGCGACGACCGGAACCGGCACGGGGGAAGGGCCGCCGGATGGAGTCCAGCGGCGTGTACGAAGGTGACGAGACGCTGTCGAGACGCTGATTCGTGCACGAGTCCCAGTCAGCCATCGATTCGCCCGCGGATCGAAGCTATCATGGCTCTCGGTCCACCCTCCGCTCCTCGCCAGGTCGCAAGATCCGGCCGTCACCCTTCGCAGGAGAAGCGTTATGAGGATCCTCGTAATCGCGGGTCCGAACGGAGCCGGCAAGACGACGTTTGCGCGGCGCTACCTGAAGCGCGAGGGGGATTGGGGCCGTTTCGTCAACGGCGACGATATCGCCGCGCGGCTGCATCCGGACGACCCCGCTGCCGCCGCGCAGAAGGCGGGGAGGTTGGCGTTGCGCGAGATGGAGGCTCACGTCGCCAAGGGCGAAGACTTCGCAACCGAGACCACGCTCAGCGGCAGAACCTACGCCAAGAGGATCAGACGGTGGCAGGCCGCCGGATACCGGGTGGCCATCATCTATCTTCGGATGCCGAGCGCCGATCACTCCGTTGCGCGCGTCGCCCGGCGCGTTCGCGAAGGAGGGCACCACATTCCCGAAGCCGTGATCCGCCGGCGCTTCGAGCGGAGCTGGAGTAACTTCCGCGACCTGTACCGGAAGGTTGTGGACGAATGGCGGGTGTACGACAATTCCGGCGAGGTTCCGGTTCTGCTGGAGGAATCCGAGGAATGGAATGCAGTCCACGAGCCGGGCACGAAATGGCGGCCATCGGGCCCCACGCATCGAACCCCAGATGCCGGAGGGCAACAAGTGACAGAGCGACCCTGGAGATTCCCGGAAGGGGAGCCATCGAACAAGAGCATTCTCGCGGCCCTCGTCCTCGCACGGAAGGACGCAATGCGAAGGGTAGCCGAATACGAAGCCCGGGAAGCGGCGAAGGAAGCGGCGGAAGCGGGGGAAAGCGACGGTGAAGCGCAGTCGACTGAACGCGCAGCCGAAGGAGAGTTGCCGTAACCCGCCGACAGGTCAGGAGGTGGTGCCATGCCTACCCGCGGGACCACTTCCTGAGCGGCCACGAACTCTGCCAAGCACTTCACCACTCCGCGCCCTTTAGGTCACCAACGCCCTCGAAATGACAACTGTAGTTGGCTTTTTAGAAAGTACAGATTACATTTCGGTCTCCCCGCCGGACCAGCAATACCCCCCACCCGGACCCCACCATGGCCAGCGCCGAACACCTCAAAGCCCTCCTGAGGTCGCACCTGGAAGGCGACGATGACCGCTTCATTTCGGTCGCCATGCAGGTCGCCGCCCACGAAGCGAGGCTGGGCCACGGCAAGCTGGCCACCGACTTGCGCGACATCATCGATCAGGCGAAGGAACGCCGCGACGCGAACTCCCTGGTCCCGATCGGCCGGCCGCGCGGCGAGTTGGCCAACCTGCTCGAAGCCTCCTACCCCAAGGCACGACTTGGGGACATGATCCTCGGCGAGACCCTCGCGGATCGGATCAAGCGCGTCATTCGTGAGCAGCGCCACGCCGGGAGAATCCTGGATCATGGCCTTTCTCCGAGGCGGAAGCTCCTGTTTGTGGGCCCTCCGGGCACCGGGAAGACGCTCACCGCGTCGGTTCTGGCAGGCGAACTCGGCCTCCCCCTGCTTCAGGTCCGACTCGACGGCCTCATCACGCGATTCATGGGCGAGACCGCGGCCAAGCTGAGACAGATCTTCGACGCCACCGACCAGACCCGGGGTGTCTACTTTTTCGACGAGTTCGACGCGATCGGGTCGGAACGTGCGACCGCCAACGACATGGGTGAGATCCGGCGGGTGCTGAACAGCTTCCTCCAGATGATCGAGCAGGACCGCTCCCACAGCATGGTGATGGCGGCGACCAACCACCCCGGGATGCTCGACCGCGCGCTTTTCCGCCGGTTTGACGACATCCTTCACTTCGAGCTGCCCGACGAGTCGCAGATCGCCGAGCTGCTGAAGATGCGGCTTGCCGGGACGGCGCAGCAATCGGTCGCGTGGAGTGACCTCGCGAGCCGGGCCGTCGGGCTGAGCTACGCGGAGGTAGCGCGGGCCGCGGACGACGTGATCAAGGATGCGCTGGTGTCTGGCCGCGCCCGGGTCCGAGAGGAGGAGATCGGCGCGATGCTCGACGAGCTGAAAGCGACCGGCGAGCGGTTTGGAGAGCGACGGGGCTCCTAACCGCCCCACGATCCACGCCGGTCACGCTCCGAGTAGTCGAGCCAGGTCAGCGTGGATGCCATGGTGGTTCGTGCAGTCGGTCCTCAGGCCCTGCCTGCCACCCTCAACCCGTCCGGCTCAAGTGATAGTGGATCGCGAGGGCGGGATGTATTCTCCCGGGACCAAGGGGGGAGGGGGACCATGGCCGCGAAATGGCGGGCGCGAGTGCGGTACCGCGCTACGACCGACGTTGGGGCCGATGCTGGGGAGTGGGACAGGGATGTCAACTTCACCATACATTAAGTAAATCAGACTTTACTCTATCCGGCTTCTGCCGTGGGCAGTGCCCCGATGTAGCACAGGGAGCATGCGAACTGGGGGCTCCGGACTCCGGCACCTCAACCAGATACCGCCGGACGCGGCTCGTAGCGAACGACCTTAATCCGGTGTTCACGTTTCCGTGCCTGGGCGAGATCGTAGGTGGCCTGCCTGCGCAGCCAGAACTCCGCGTTGGACCACCCCGCCTTTTCCAGGCGAATCGCCATCTCCGGCGAGATGGCTGCATGGCCATTCAGAACGCGTGAGAGGGTGTGACGGGCGACATCGAGTACCCTTGCGGCCTGGGTCACGTTCAGGCCGAGCGGCACCAGGCAGTTCTCCCTGATGCTGCGGCCGGGGTGCGGGGGATTCTCCATGGCCATGGTGTCTCTCTCCTGCTGAAAGCTAGTGGTAGTCGACCAGGTCGACATCGTAGACATCGCCTTCGTCGAAGCGGAAGACGATCCGCCAGTTGCCGGAAACCGAAATGCTCCAGAACGGCTTCAGATCGCCCTTCAGGGGATGAAGCCGGTATCCGGGCAGGTCGAGGTCCGATGGTCTACGGGCGTCGTCGAGGTCCGCGAGAGCAATCGCGAGACGGTCGGCCTGATCGGCGCGGACTCGGCTACGGTCATTTCGCTCGTACAGGCGCTTGAGACCCCGGTGACGGAAGCTGCGTATCATTGAGGAGTGTACCGTATACCGGTACGCGTGTCAATCGTGCCACCAGCGCTCTGATAGTACCGGTCGTGCAACCCGCTCGGAGATGTGTCGAATACGGCTAGATCGGAGTCTGCGACTCACCCACCCCGCCCCCCGGCCCGCCGGACTCTCGCGCTCGCAAGATCCTGCCGGAACCGGCGGACTACCCCGGTGCTGCCCTCTCCAGCCTGCGCCGCGGTCCAGAGTTCATGAAGGTCTTCGCTGCAGAGCACCACGACATCGCCGCGCTCGGCCTTCTCCACCTCGGCATCGGACACATCGCTTCGCCTCGCCGCCGTCGTGAGGACCGTGATCACCTCGCTGTCGGCAAGCTCGCGACGTGTCCGTTGTGACCGATTGATGAGCTTGCCCACCTTGCCGCCTGTGTCTATCGACCCAACCGTACACTCGATCACGAGAATCACGGAGGATCCCGGGGCGTGGGCAAGGTGGTCGACGGCATCGCCCAGCCCCTTCTGCCCCGAAAGCGGATCCACATGGAAGCCGAGGAAGAAGAAGAGCAGACCCACGGCCGTCTCGAACTCCCTCGCCTTTTCCGGTCTTTCGGGCAGGAGGTGCTCACGAAAGCGTTGAAGGCCAGGGTCGACCGTGCTGTGAGCCCTGATGCGGACATTGGAGCCGGCCTCCGCCAGGGGCACGGTCACGCGGTCAACACACCGGTCGCCGATGAGGATGAACGAGGTGGCGGTGGAATCACCCTGCCGAATCGGGATGTCCAGCTCCGCGTGGAGAGTGTCGCCCTCCCGTGACCAATCGCAGGTACGGAGTTCGCGGGATCCGTGGCGAGGGGGCTGTCCGGCGGCTCCTACCGTCCAGGCAATCTCCGCCTTCTCGACGTAGACCTCGGCAGCGGCCTTCAAGCCAACAGCAATGCCATCGGCCGAAGTCGTTGCCGCCTCGGGGTCGAAGCGCACTGCCAGCGGGGCGACCAGCTCGACGACCGTACTGTGACCCCGAGCTTCGAGCTCCTGGCGTCTTCCGCAGAATCTGCGCGCCAGATCCGGCAGTCCATCGTAAGGGTTCGGCCCGCCGCGGATCATGCCGTCCAGCTCCAGAGGATCGTGACCGGCTTCTCTCACCACGTCCCGGATCGACGAACCGTAGCCGACGAGCGAGTGACAGCTCCACAGGTCGTAGGCCGCGACAAATGATGCGGTCTCCGCCGCAACGTTCGAATCCTGGAGACGTTGCCGGGGTTGGGCTGACCGTCATCGAGCCAATCGTGGACCGTCGGGCGGGAGACCCGCAGGATGCGGGCGAGCTCGGACTTGTTGACCGAGAGCGCCGTCTGCAGTTCCCGTACCTGGTCCGCGACGGGGAGCGTCGAGATGTGGTGGCCACAACCCACTCCGAGTCCGGATCAAAAGTGCCCTCCACGTAGTGATCCATGTCGATCAGGGTGAGCAGCTCGCCCGGTCCCGCGCTCCGCGAGTACTTCGGCGCGGCCGCCGTCAGATCGGGAGGAAGCGAATGGCCCTGGTCGTTTTGAACGATGCGGACGATCATCGTTCCGGGGTCGCCGCCAACCACCGTCTCCCCTCTGCTCTCGACGTGGAGAAGGTGTCGTCCAGGCTGGAAAACCTCGTCCGGTACTCCATGGAGGCCTCGCCGCAGGTAGGACCGAAAGCTCTTGCCGGCACTTGGACGGACCACGTCGATGTACCGGAGGCCGACCCTGTGGATCACGCCGAACCCGTCATGTTCGGACTCGGCCAGCACCGTGTTGACGGCAAACTGCAGCCGCTCGGCGAATTTCTCGAACCGCGTGTATGCCGTCGTCTGCAGGATCACGTCGTCCTCCGTCACCAGAACGCTCCACGTCTCTTCCCGGTTGCGGTACTCCCAGCCCTGCTGTTTTCGACCATCTCGACCGGGGCGGTGGCGCTGGGGGTGAGGGTGACCTAGTGGACCTTTCTGGCTCGTTCGATCGGGAGGCCGCGCCTGCGGAATGCGTCTTGGATTGCCGGGATGTAGTGGTCCATCTGGGGGACCGGTCTGAGGCGGACTTGGCAAGACTGTCGAGGCCGTGCGCGGAACTTGTTCCCTATAGCTTGTTCTGCCCCTTGACACCTGTCATGGTTTTGACTATAATATAGGAAATGTGGGCCTTAGTCTGCAAAAGTCAAAAAGCAGAAGACCAAGAAAAAGCAAGAAAATCCATTGACACCTTCCCCCTAATTCAGGAGAAAAGAATGTTCATTGACCCACGCAACTGCCAGCGAATTGATAACTTGATTCATCTCGAGCGTTCCCCAAACGAGTTCCGAAACCAATTGTGCGTCTTGATGGGAGGGCAGACTGGTGATAGGGTCTTGGCGTTCCCTTTCGACATGCCCAAACACGAATGGGCGGCGGATTTTTTGTACGCCTGTATTTCCAACGGCTTTCCACAGACTGAGGATCAGTTCGGCGGATTCGCCTACTATACTCAGCCGACAATGTGGGCCAAGCGACTCGACACGGACAATTGGGAGCGCATCGGCGGGAACCCCATGGCTCGGCTGAGGCGCACTTCTGGGCGCTCATCTTTGCCATATCGCCACTTCCTAAAGGGCATCTCCCAGATTGTCGAAAGGAGATGGGCAATTACATCTCTGAAGTTTGGGTCCCGGGTCTTCTGTCTGCCAGACGGGAAACTGGTCTTCGCCGGTGCTGGCTTCCGGGTGCGTGACTGGTGGGAATCACAGAGGAGCGATTCTTAGTTTGCTAAGTCATAGCTGCTAGTTCGTAGGTCACTGGATCTCACGCGTGACTGCAAACGTCAATTCACGCTCGTCCAAGCGCCCCGGGCTGGATGACGAACTGCTCATCCGGGCATACTTGGCGTCGCGGAGAGCCTCTTCATAGTCGACAAGGAAGTCGTCAAACTCCCTCCATAACGCGGCCGAGCGCTTCAACAGACCTTCTGTAGTCTTCACCGTGGAGTCCTGCTTACGCCCAACGCTCGTTGACATACCCGACTAGATCCGGCCCCTCGAGCACCCGAGTCGAGTTGTTTACCCGGACGAAGAAAGCCCCGTTCCGCTTGGAGACCTTGGCGTAGATCGGCTCGGGAGACGGAGTGACATGCACCAAGGCGACCTGAACGCCATCGACCGCTTCCAGTTTAATCTTCGCCATCGTCGACGCCAGTGATCCGAGCGAATGCTCGATCACGTTGGTGAGTGAGTTCACATACCGGTCCCCGTCCATGTTCTTCATGTCCAGGTCCGGTTCGATCCCAAGGATCTCGCCGTCGTCGGCGACACCGATCGCGAGGGTGCCACCGCTTGCGTTCAGCAAGCCAGCGACGGTCTTGACCACGGACTCCGTGATGACTCTCGTCGGCACCTCGGGCTTGTAGCTGTAGTACGCGGACGACTTGAACTCGACGCGCTCGGTTTCCATTTCAGCGAGGAGATCCTCAAGGGACCGTTCGGGCACACCGGCCCAATCGGGCACCAGTTCCTCCTCCTCCGAGAGCTGTCCATTGCGGAGCTTGTTGAATGCTTCGCGAATGACACCGGCGATCAGCACCCGGCGTTGCTGAAGGAACTCCCAATAGTCCATCTCCTCCCAGCCCTGCGGCAGAGCGTGCCAGAACCGAGTCTGCTTCTGCTTCTGGGGCCCAAGGTCCGCGAAAAGGGGAGGGAAGTAATCGCGGGGGGGTAAGTCGCCGATCTTCGCATTGTCAGGCCATTCGACGAAGGCGTAGTTGGCGATCTGATTCTGCTGCACCGTGCGGTCGATACCAATCCGAGTCAGGTACGCCTTCGGGAAAAGATGGTGGCGCTCGACAGCCGATTTGGGAGCGTGGGCTGATGGATCCAACAGCTCACCCAAATGAAGTGGCGAGAACAGGGGCCGCGCATTCAGCAGAACGAGGCTTGCGTGATATGCGAAAACCGTCGGGCCATAAGCCGACGATGTCTCGAGCGAACTGGGGAGCTGGATGGTCCAGTAGTCCTCAGTAAGCGCCGTATCGATGATTCCGTTCAGCGTCGCTACCCCGCATTTCTCACACAGGCCAGCCAGAGGCCTGAGGGGGAGGGACTGAGGGTGT
>JAPPGM010000173.1:0-3793 GCA_028874995.1 Gemmatimonadota bacterium
GCGCAGGACGCGATCTGGATGTCGCAGGGGTGGCCCGCGACGCTGCGCAGCATGTTGGACGGTCTGATCTACGCGCTGGTGACCGGAGGCGCCTTCGGGTGGCTGTGGCCATGATCGAGCTTGCCGGGCAGAAGTGCGAGGCGTGCCGCAGGGGGGCGCCATCGGCGACGGAGGCGGAGATTGCCGAGTTCAGCAGGCAGATTCCGGAGTGGGAGATCGTGGACCGGGGCGGGATTCCGACGCTGGAGAGGGTCTTCCGGTTCGGGGACTTCGTGGCGGCGATGGAGTTTACGAACCGGGTGGGGGAACTGGCCGAAGAGGAGGGGCATCATCCCGCGCTGCTGACCGAGTGGGGGCGGGTGACGGTGGCGTGGTGGACGCACAAGATCCGCAATTTGCATGTGAACGACTTTGTGATGGCCGCCAAGACGGACGCGGCATTCGAGGGAGGGTGAGATGAAGAAGATGGACGCAGGTCGGACGGGCGCGCTTTGGTTGGCGATCACGCTCGCTGGCGGCGCTATCGATGGAGTCTCCACCCAGACTCTGGTCCCGGAACGGATCGGAACCGTGGAGGTGCCCTTGAGCCAGGGTGGCAGCATTGCGCTCATGTCGGATGAGAATACGGCTTGCGTGATCGACGCCTATGAAGTGCAGGTACGCTGCGTTGACCGAAATGGCGACATGGTCGGGGTCTTTGGGCGGGAAGGGGAGGGGCCTGGTGAATTCGGCTGGCTCTTCAGGCTTGTGGGTGGCCCGGACAACACGGTGGGAACGGTGGACCAGAGACTCCAACGCTTCACCGTGTTCGAGCCATCGGGGGTTCTGATTGCGGAAACCGTGTATCCAGGTGAAGCCAACTTGATGAACCCGGTTGGACGGTTCTCCGCCACATTTGCGGGTGTTTCGCTGGTGACCTACGACCTGGACGTGATCCTGGCGGGGGCCGGGCCCGGGGGGAAGGACGCGTTGTTCGAGGTCGATATCGCGTCGGGTGAGGTGGTACGGACGGAGGTTCCGCCGGTCGACGCCGAAGTGGAATGCGGGATGATCATGTACGGCATCCCCAATCCGGCAGGGGGCTGGGTTTATGTCGCCTGCGAGGGCCATATGGTGTTTGTCGCGGACGAGGGCGACGTCACGGTGCTCCAGGCCCCCACCTACACGGGTGAGTTGCCGAACGAGCGGGATATTGAACAGAGGAGTGAGGCAAGCAGACCGACGGGGCGATTCGGTGGCGGCATGAGTCGGGAGGCACTGGAAGAGTATCGGAACACGCCGAAAAACTATCACCTCCTTTTGGGAGAGCAGAAGTTCGACGACCGGGGCCGGCTCTGGATCGCCACCCAGCGGGACCGCGACGAGTTCTCATATCTGGACGTTTACGATCCCGCAGGGGCCGCGTTTGTCGGCAGCGTCCGGGTCAGCGATCGCATCATGGGGTTCGATTTGCTGGGCTCGACGCTGGTGGTGGTGGTTGAGCGGCAACTTTCGCCGGACGATGCGGACGGCATCCCGGACCGCGCGGTCGACTGGTATGATGTGAGCGAGGTGAGGTGAGGCGCATCCACCGGACCCGGAAGACACGCCGGACGAGAGAGCCGGGGGTAGACATGCTGAAGGATCTCATTTGGACTGGAAGGGTTGGTACGTACATGCTCGTTGTCGCACTCGCGCTCGGGTGCGGCGCCGACGGCGGTGACGATGCCGGAGACCTCGGCCGGACCTTTGCCCCCGAGAGAATCGGCACTGCGCAGGTGCCCCCGAGCGCGGACGGGGATGTCGCGCTGCTCTCGGATGAGACCATCGCGTGCGTCATCAACTCCTACGAAGTTCAGGTCAGCTGCGTGGACCGAACCGGTGCGGTTGTCGGAACTTTTGGGCGCGAGGGGGAGGGCCCCGGCGAGTTCGAGAGCCTGTCGGATGTCCTGGGCGGCCCTGACGGGACGGTGGGCGCGCTGGACATCGGCAACGACCGGTTCGGTGTGTACGAGCCGTCCGGAACCCTCCTGTCCGAGGTCCCGCTTCCCGGCGCTGCCGTCGCCCTGAGCCCGATCCGGCGCTTCGCGGAGACCCTGGCTGGTGTGTCGATCTCGCTCGATCCCGCCGCTGTGCAGGCCGGGGCCGGACCTGGAGGGTATCTCACCCTGTTCGAAGTCGATATCGCCTCGGCGGAGCTGGTGCGCGAGGAAGAGGTCCCGCCGGTCGACGCCGAAGTCGACTGCGGGCGGATCCTGTACGGTTTCCCCAATCCCGGCGGCGGCTGGGTCTTCATCGCCTGCGAAGGACACTTGGTCTTCGTCGGGGTCGGCGGTGAACCGACGGTGGTCCGGGCACCTGCGTACACCGGCGAGCTGCCGAATGACCGCGATGTGGCTGAGCGGATCGAGAGCATGAGCTTTCTGGCGACTGCCGGTATTCCCTTCGATCAGGAACGGCTGGCCCGGTACCGTAACACCCCCAAGAACTATCACCTGCTCCTCGGACAGCAGATCTTCGACGAACAGGGCCGACTCTGGATGGCGACCCAGCGTGACCGGGACGAGTTCTCCTATCTGGATGTGTACCTGCCCGGCGAAGCGGCGTTCATCGGCAGCATCAGGGTCGATGATCGCATCATGGGTTTCGACGTGCTGGGCTCGACGCTGGTCGTGGTGGTCGAGCGGCCGCTCCCGCCTGACCAACCGGACGGAATCGCCGAGCGCGCCGTCGACTGGTATGACATCAGCGAGTGGCGGTGAGGACCGATGTCATGGACCAGCCAGGAGCGAACTACCTGACTCGCCGCTCGAAGCGCCCGGAGCCGCAATACTCCGACGATCTGCGTCTTGCCAACTATCCCCCTCCCTATCCCGACGGCTGGTACCGGCTGCTCCGGTCGAAGTCGCTGCGGCGCGGGCAAGTTCGCTACCTGGAGTGCCCGGGCCGCGCACTGGTCGTCTGGCGTAGCGAGGACGCGGACGAGGTATTCGCGATGCCGGCGTTCTGCCCTCACCTGGGCGCGAACCTCGCGGGCGGGCGCGTCTGCAAGGACCGCATCGAGTGTCCCTTTCACGGCTGGCAATTCACGGGCGACGGACGCGCAGCCAGCATTCCCTATGGTGACATCGTGCCCACCCGCATAGCGACCGAGAGTTTCCCCGTGGAGGAGGTGCACGGGCAGATCTTCATGTATCACCGGGGCGGCGGAGCCCGGCAACAGGCTGGTGAAGAGGTTCCGTACCCGGTCCCCCGCATCCCGGCGCGGCAATCGAATACACGACGCGCCTGGACTTTGACGCTGCCCGTGGGAGCTACAGCATGCCGGTCCTCGTCGAGACCGTGTTCAACGTCGGCGGCCGTCGCCTGGAACGCAGCCGGATAAAGACTCGAGTCATGTTCTCGGGAGTCGGCAGCATCATGAACCTGAGAATCACGTTGCCCACGGGTGGCGTCGTGGAGATCGTACAGACCTATCTGCCGATCGGACCACTTGACCAGCAGGTCGCTTTTCACTGGTTCGCCGAGCGCAGCGTGCCGCGACTTCTGGTCTGGGGTGCGGTCGGAGGCTGGGTCTCCCAGTGGCGCAACGATGTCCGCATCTGGGAAGAAAAAGGCTTCACGGCCCCCCCGATGCTCTGCCGGGACGACGGGCCCGTGATGCGTCTGCGGGGCTGGTACCGACAGTTCTTTCCCGAACTGGCAGCGGATCAAGCCCTTGAGGAGCGGTGACCGGATATCTGTTCGTGGCGCTCGCGGCGCTCGTGGCCGTTGCCGGCTGGAGGGTCCGGGACCGGCTGCGTCACAAGGCCCG
>JAPPGM010000173.1:3803-10333 GCA_028874995.1 Gemmatimonadota bacterium
GCGGGCCGGGGAGGACGAGTTCTGGGCCCAGACCTGGGACGAACCTGAAGACGACTTCGGCTTGTTCGCGGAATCGGCACCGGGTCGGCTTGCCCCGGTTCTCAGAAGCAAGGCCCTCGTAAACGAAAGGTCCGGCGATGTCGTCTCGATCGTGGGCGCTGGCTACCAGCTGCTTCACAACCGCACGGCACTCGAACTCGGCGTGAGGGGATGTGTGGCGACCTTCCCCGAGACATCCCCCGCCGCGTGGAGAGTCACCAGGGTCGATGCCCCAACAACCGGTGCGTACTGCGTCCTGGATCTCCGTTATCGGCCGGAGGCTAAGCCGCTGGTGTACGACTGGGGGTTCCCTCGGGGTCACATCGAGCGATACGAGCCGTTCTTTCAGGTGATCAACGGCTACAACGGACGGCTCGCCTTTTCTCTCCGGTTCGGCGTCATTCGGTGGATCTGTGAGAATGGATTGATCGGCCGAGAGTCCGTCAGGCTCACCAATGTGGCCCACGACCACAAGGACATGGTGGCCTCGATCGAGACGGCCATTCGGGCGGCCGATTTCAGTCGGCAGGCATACCGAATGAAGGCGCAGCTCGGTCGGCTGTGGCAAGTCTCGGTCCCTCGCGAGCAGTTCGCCCCCGTCATCCATGCGGTACTCGGGATTCGGCGGCCCAAGCGCATGGACGAGAAAGCGCACCGTGCATGGGGGAAGCTCCAACGCGTCGTCACTGTGAAAAGCGACCGATACGTGGCAGAGCTCGGATCCACAGCGTATGCCCTCATGGCTTCGCTCACGGATCTGGCGACACGCCCTCCGGGAGGGCGGCCGTTCCTTTTTCGGCGGTGCCACAGCCTTCAGCAGCGTGCAGGTCTGTGGATGAGTGATTTCGTCAGGAAAGCTGATGAGCCCGGTTTCGACCTCGCAGAGTACTTCCAGGAGCTGTCCGCCAACGGGAGGTTGGGATAAGCGGGCAGCCCTCGTTGAGCCGGATCTCCGGGATCTGGCGCTTCATCGACCACCGTCGCCGTGATCCCCCTGCGCACCGGGGGCGATGGGGGACCCGTGAAGCCACCCGAGGCCACGACGATCACGATTTCACGGTCTTCGGTGATGCCCCGCACGTTCGGCGACACCGTCCAGCTGTCAGCCATGGTCCGCAACCAGAACGGGCAGGTCATGACTGAAAGTGCCGGTTCGATGGGTGAGCAGCGATCCCTCGGGGTGGGGGCGGTGCGACATGACAGCGATCGCGGTGACAAATAGCCCAGCACCGTCCGGGCCGATTTCCCGAAACACTACAAGGAGCTACCCCCAATGAAGCGACTCATTCTCACCCTCGCGCTGGGTGCTGTAGCTTGTGACATCCCGAACTCCCCACAGCAGCCCCAGCGTCGTCGAGGAATATGGAGCGGCTTCTTTCATGGTGGATACACGGGTGCGAGGATCGCGGTGGCGATCCGCAGAGGGTGCGGCCGAGACCAAAGGGCTCAAACCGGGACCCGTGGGGGGATCGCGTGGTCGAGAGCCCGCAGCTCGGCGAGAAGGCGCTGGCGGACGGGTTCGCCGCGAAGGAGCCGGAGATAGGTCCTGCGTGCGTGCGCAGTTAGCTTCGCGAGCAGCCGGAAGAGCCAGAGGCGAAGCCGCTTGGGCTGCGCCGTCTGCCAAGACCCGGAAGAATGGATCTCGCGCAAGTGTGTGCAGCGTCTGGTACGCCACGACGGCCAGACGCCACAGCAGGGCGTCGAGGAGCGGAACCCGTGCGCTCGGCCGGCCCCGGCAGCCATCGCCCGAAGGTCGTGGAGTTCGGCAACCCGTAGCCAGCCGAAGATCCGGCGCATGCCCCACCGGTCGAGCAGCGGCAGGTCGTTCATCACGACGGCGCCGTAGAGCAGCAGGGCGACCCTCGCGTCGACCATTCAGCGACTGTTCAAATGAACTCATTCTCCTTCCCCGGCGGGGGTGTCGATCCAGCCGGCCAGTCCCAGTTCGGTCGAACAGCCTTGCGAACCAGGACCAGAACCCCGCTGTCGGTGAGGTTCCGGGCGCTGTGGCGGACTCGCAGTGGCTGGCCGCAGCCTTGAAGCATGGGATCGGCTTCCGGTATGATGTAACAAACGACATGTGTTGGCAGGGTTGTGGTGGCGCTTGATTCAACAGGGACGCTAGGCACTGGAGGATACGGGCGTGTACGAGAACATGATCGTGATCAATCGGCAGAGTGCCGAGAGTCTGCAGATGCAGATCCGGCGCCAGTTGGCTATCGGTATCGTCAACCGGCAGTTCCCGTTGGACAAACCGCTGCCGTCGACTCGCTTCTTGGCGTCGGATCTGAAGGTCAGCGTGACGACCGTCGAGCTGGCCTATTCGGCGCTGAAAGCGGACGGATTCGTGAAGTCGAGGCAGCGCTCGGGCTACTACGTGAACCCGGACGTGCTTGCGGATCCGGGCCACAGGGCGGTGGCGGTCGGGCAGAGCTCGGATACGGCGCGGCCGCCCAGGGTCGACTACGCCAGGCTGTTCCGGGACCGGAGCTTCGATCGCGAGCGGGTGGTCAAGCCCGCCGACAGCCTCGTGCGCTATCGCTACCCCTTCGTGTGCGGTCTGCTCGATCCGTCGCTCTTCCCGCTCGCGCACTGGAGAGAGTGCGTGCGCGACGCGGTGAGCGCGGTGGGGATTGCCAACTGCGCCACGGATTTCTCCGAGACCGACGACCAGATGCTGATCGAGCAACTGATCCATTGTGTGCTGGCCAAGCGTGGCGTCGTCGCCCGGCCCGACGAGGTGCTGGTGACGGTGGGCGGTCAGCAGGCGCTCTACATCGCCATCGAGCTCCTGTTGACGTCGGGCGAGACGATCGGGGTCGAGGATCCCGGCTACCCAGATGTGGTCAACATGGCCAGAATCAAGGGGATCAACGTCCAGCGGCTTCCCGTCGACGAAGAGGGGTTGATCCTCTCGAAGCGACTCAGCCAGTGCAAGTGCCTCTACGTGACGCCAAGCCACCAGTTCCCGACGACCGTCACGATGCCGCTGGTGCGCAAGTCCAGGCTGCTGGGGCTCACCAGGCGACACGGCCAGTTCGTCATCGAGGACGACTACGAGTCCGAGGTCAGCTTCAACAAGACGCCCCCGAGGGCTCTCAAGAGCCTCGATCGATGGGGAAACGTCATCTACGTGGGGAGCCTCTCGAAATCGTTGTTGCAGGGACTGCGGCTGGGCTACCTGGTCGCGGATCCCGAGTTCATTCGGGAGGCGAGAGCGCTGCGTCACTACATGCTGAGGCACCCACCGGTCAACAACCAGCGGAGCGTGGCCCTGTTCCTTCAGCGGGGCTACTTCGATCGTTTCGTCGCCCAACTGACCCGCATCTACAGCCGGCGCTGCGACGTGATCCACGAATCACTCGAACGCCAATTCCCCGGAGCCGTCGTCAAGCCTGAGTACGGCGGCACCATCATCTGGCTCAAGCTGCCCGGGGAAGTGGACGCGGGGATCCTGCAGGCGCTGGTCGAACCCGACGGCGTGTTCTTCGAGACCGGCGGGTTTACCTTCTCCGACGAGCAGAGCAACCGCAATCACATCCGGCTCGGATACGCGGCCATCGACGAGGCGCTCATTCCCGAAGGGATCGACAGGATCGCCCGGGCAGTCCCGGAGGCGCGCAACGCCGAACCATCGCCGGAGGAACGTGCCCCCACGCGCGAAAAGCTCGGACCGCCGTCAGGTGGCCTGACTGGTTCGCCCGGCGGAGCGTCGGCCGCAACGATGTCCTGACCGACATCTCCGACCTGCGGGTGGCTGAACTGGAGCCCCACGGGGGCACGGGACGCCCGGGCCGGGTGCTGGGCACGGCGTGGGTTCTTCCCTGGCTCGTGCCATCTGCCTGTGTCAGAATCCGAACCTGCCCCTACCGCACGGCGTGTTGGCTTCCTAATGCTGAATCTTCCCGCCGACGGAGAGATGGTCAACAGAGGGGGAGAGCGAGGAGGCGTTTTCGTGGCGTGGCCTCCGAATTTCATCCGGACCTACAAGCCGGTCCGGTCCATGGCTACCGGTGTCGGGAACATCTCCGTACACCTACCCATGATTTGGTGGTGTTGAGCATGTCGACTCGTCCCACCATCACCAATTCTCCACCTGCCGCCGTCGAGGAGATCCTCCACCGCCTTGGCGAGAATCTCCGGATCGCTCGTTTGCGTCGGCGGCTCCGCATCCAAGACATCGCGGATCGCCTGGGTACATCCCGCTTCACTGTGGCCAATGTGGAGAAGGGGAAACCGGGCGTGTCGGGAGCCGCCTACTTCGGCGTGCTGTGGGCGCTCGGCCTCCTCGACGACGCAGAGCGCTTGGCCGACCCGGAACGCGACGAGGAAGGCAGGATTCTTGAATCGTTGCGCCTCCCAACCCAGGGCCCTCGCCACCGTCTGCCCCAATGATCCATTCTGATAACGACCGGTATGTCCACGTCGCTTTGCCAGGACGGACCGATTTTGTGGTCGCGGGACGGTTTCGTGTTTCCGAGACAGACCGCGATGGTCCGCTCGGCGAGTTCGTCTACGAGCGCAGCTACCTAACCCGGCGCGGTGCGGTTGAATTGGACCCTGTCCAGCTCAGACTGACGGAGCACGTCCGCCGGACGCGGAGTTGCCACGGACTATTCGGCGCATTGCGGGACGCCACGCCGGAGACTTGGGGCGTGCTCCAAGTACTCTCCGATGGGAATGTCTGTTACGGGAAGAACCGTCCGGCGCGGGGACCGCGCGATCATGCTGGCGCCATCGTTGTCACTCGCGGATCCGAATCTCCCCGTCCCAAGCGGCGTTTCAAGACCATTGACGACTTGGATCAGCTCCAGACAGTCGTTGGTGCCACGCTCGAGAAGTTGGATGCGCGTCAAGAAACTGGCACGCCGCGAGCCCTCGAGCCTCCTGTTATCCGGAGACCAACGGCGACTGTCGCGGACGGCCGCACGCTCTGGCTGGCCAAGTTCGCTCAGGACCAAGCGGTATGGAATCACGCCCGGATCCGGCATGCCACACTGCAGCTGGGGCAGGCCTGCGGCCTCGACACCGCCTGCTCCCGAGTCGAAAGCACCCACGGCCAGGACATACTGCTCTTGCGACGCGCTGATCGCGAGTGGATGGGCGACGGCTATACCTGCAGGCGCGTGATCAGTGGGCGCACACTTGTGAGCACGCTCGACAAGCCTGCGGAGCAGCGCTGGTCCTATCTGGCGCTGGCCGACGAGATTCGCCGCGTGAGTTCATGCCCCCGGAAGGACCTACGCGAACTCTTCGGGCGCATTTGCTTCAACGCGGCCATATCGAATCTGGACGACAACCTGGACCCTCCCGCAATGATCGCGAAGGGGAGAGGCTGGCGGCTCACTCCGGCCAGCGGCTTGGCACCCACACCGTTGCCCGAAGGTGAAGGTGGGAATCTCGTCATGATCTGCGGCCCGGGCGGGTGCTCGCCAAGTCGCGAGAACATCGTGAGCGGGGCGGGGCGCTTCCTGTTGGATCGCCCGACGGCCGAGGCTGTCTTCACCAGAATCTCCGTAACGGTGCAGGCGTCGTGGTACGCGGTCATGCGCCGGTGTGGCGTGAGCGAGCGGGACTGTGAGTTGGTGGCGCGGTCGATTGTGCCCGGTGATGCCCGCTGATTCGAAGCATCCGGCCGCTACTTCGTCCGTTGGGCCCATGTCGAACGGGATAACCCTGTCGGTAGTAGATAGAATGTCCGGTTTTCGGAGCACTTGAAAACGTCCGCTGTGGGGTTCCGCCGCCCGACGAGGTGAGCGAAGCGAACCGAGGAGGGCGACGGAAGCTCTCACGCAGCCCACCCCGGTCGTCCAGCCGCCCGACCGGCGGCGGCGTAGCGCCCCAGCCTCATCGTGATCTCCAGCTCCGCCATCGCGCGGGGGCCGAACTGGGTCGGGTTGCCCTTGACCACCTTCCCACCCACCTTCGGCGTATGCCAGTAGTGCGATCCAACGGTCCGTGTCTAGGCTGTCGAACAGCCCCTTCACCTCCACCGTCTCGCGCACCCCCCGGAAGCTCGACCAAAGTCCCCTCCTCTTCCACCGAGGAACCCCGAGAGCACCTCGCCCGTAGCTCCGCTAAGCGCTGCTGCGGTGCAGGACGGGGGAGCGGGGGCGTTGGAGCCAGTCGACGGTGGGGGGCGGCGATGCCACCCTGTCGATCTCGGTGATGCCTCCTTTGATGGTTATAATGTTGATGATTTAATACACAAGAGTTAATGCGTACTTGATAATAATCGCTATGTCGCCCACGGCCATGGCTAACTAAAACCGTAGGCAGAATGCCCCGGACTCGCGCGCCCCCAGTTTTCATTTGCGCAGAGCGAAACGTACTGTAGCTTCGAAAACATGAAGACGCGGTTGAACACGGGTTAGGGTCGGAGGACACGTGTGATGTGTGAGGGGTGGTCGTCGGGCAAGCCAGCCGGGGACGACGAACTAGCCCGCATTTCTCACACAGGCCAGCCAGAGGCCTGAGGGGGAGGGACTGAG
>JAPPGM010000104.1 GCA_028874995.1 Gemmatimonadota bacterium
TACGTGATTCCCTGCCGTGATACTGACCACCTCTAGTCTGCCAAAATGGCAGGTTTGGGGGAGGGAGCGGGCGGGACCCCCTACATCATCAGGGAAGAATCGGGCCAGCGGAGTGGTTGGACGGTCAGAGCGTGTCAACCGCCTGAAGAATGTCGCCTTGCCGCTGTCAGGATTGCGGACGCACCGGCAATGGCCGAAGCCGCCTGGCGCGCACCGAACCCTGTCGCCGGAGTCCAGGCCTCGAGCCCGTTGGGATAGCGGGTCGGAATGTAGCTGAGGTCCAGTTCGCGAGCGTCGTCCAGCAGCTCGTCAAGTGATGGAATACACGGGTCGAGCCGCTCGATCAGGTTGCGCACGCTGTGGCCCATGACCGCCCGTGCTCCTCGTGCATAGTGGACGGCCTTCACGGCCTTCTCGGCGGCCTGTTGGGCGGAAAAACAGGCGTGAGCATGGAACCCGCCTTCCTCGGCGTAGCGGGCGTGGCGAAGGTCGTCCACCGCAGCATCGAGCCACCGCCTCGCCTGAGCATCACCCGTCATCGGCGCTTCCGCAGGATCTCGATGCCTTCGCGTCGGAACAGGTCGAATACGCCGAACGGGTCGGCCTCACCGGCCGCGAACTCCTCTGGAGTGTATACGAGGAGGTCGACCACCACGGGCAAGGCACGGTCGAGCTCTTTCGCGAGGGCCGGCGCGCGCTGCGGGCGCGGTAGATCCGTGTCCATCACGACGGCGAGGTCGAGGTCGGAAAACCCGTCCGCCTGACCGCGGGCCCAGGATCCGAAGACGACGGCACGCTTCGCTCCCGCCTTGCGCAAAACCGGTACCGCGCGTCGGCGCACCTCGTCCAGCGTGCACGGCGGGGGAGCGGAAATCACGGTGACTTCCGACATTGGTGGTCGTCTCCTGGTGGCGGAAGCGGGGCGGAGGGGTCGTTGATCGCCCAGGTGTTGCCTGGGAATGGTAGCCCGGGGAGGGGGGAATATCCAGACTTATTCCGGTCCACTCCAAGGCCGACGGATCCGGCTGCGCCGTACGGTGAGCCGGTCCGCATTCATCGGTCACTACTTCAGTTGCGACTTGGCTGGCGAAGATGCCACAATGGCAGGGTTCGGGGGGGCGTTACCGTGAACGATGCACGCTCAAGCAGGGAGGGAATTGATGCACACCCAAGACCGTCGGCCGCCAAACCGACGGACACGGGTTCACACACTTGGTGTGCTGGAAGTCTCATGGAACAGGCCGCCCCCCAACTGAAGGGACCGACAGCTGGCGATGAGCGAGTCATCGGGGAAGCGGGCGCCCGGCCGGGATCCGGACCAGATACCTGTGGGAAGTGGAGCAGGCACCGGCACAAAGCAAGTGTGGGTCTCTCCCGGCCGGATACGAAGAGCTATTCGGTTTCGAACGGCCCCGCGGCGACCGCGCTGGCCATCCTTGCCGTCCTGTCCTGCAGCACCTGCGATCGCCCGGCGACC
This sequence comes from Gemmatimonadota bacterium, assembly GCA_028874995.1. GTDB lineage: Bacteria > Gemmatimonadota > Gemmatimonadetes > Longimicrobiales > Gaopeijiaceae > Bin94. Next base: position 1,478 of record JAPPGM010000104.1, read on the forward strand.
AATTCCCTTGCGGAGCCCGTGTATTATTCCGAAAGCGATTCCGCATACGCGATAGGCAAGGTCGAGGCCCGTCTGGGTGGCTTTGGCGACGACCGGGTCGCGTTCGGTTCGATTCTCGATGTCGAGAAGATCCCATCCGGGTGGGCGGTTCTCGACGGGTTGAACAACCACATCGTGCTCGTGGACGGCGATCTGAACTCGCCACGCATCGTCGGAGGGCCCGGCGAGGGGCCAGGCGAATTCCAGGCACCCGGACAACTGGCGATGGTGGGCGATACGATCGCGGTTCTCGAAATGGGAAGTGGGGGACGGATTTCGTACCTGGCGCCCCAGGGTGGTTTCCTGCGGAGATCCGGCCACGTGGGGCACCCCGTGAGGTCTATCGGCATACATCCGGAGTTGGGCAGGTTCTTCCCGATTCTCTCGAGGGACTACTATCTGGTTCGCGCTACCGAGGAAGCCCAGTGGCCGATCGCTCCGGTACCCGCTGCCTTTGTGCCCGAGATCAAGGGATCCGCCGATGCCGCGGGCATGACCCCCAACCTGGTGGCCGTCACGGGAGATGGCACAACTCATGTCTTCGACGGAGAGCACCTGGCACTCGTCAGCTACGATGCCAGCGACGATACGGGTGGGCGGATCGCGTTTCTCCCCAGAGAAATGCGAGATCGGAAGCTGAAGGAAACGGCTGAGGCCGCAACCGGTTTTGGAGGATCCGAGGTGCGGTTGAGTCAATGGGTGACCATGCTTGATCCCCTTGACGACGGACGGATTTTCATGCGAGCGGCGCACGGTACCAGCCAGGGCTACGTCCTGGACCCCGGGTCCCTGACGGCAACGCCGATCGTGGTCGCATCCGACCACTAGTCGCAGGTAGTCGTGTACTTTGACGGCAGGCACGTGATCCTGGGCGGCGGGCTGACCCCTGAACTTGTGCTGGCCACAACCGAACTGGTGCCACGACCATCGACCGGGGGAGAGGGCCGATAGTCATGTGGTCCCGCAGGGGCAACTTCAGGGCTTCGCCGGTGGGGCAGATCCCGGATTTGCGCGTCGTGCCGGTCGTTGCGTCCGAGAGCGCGGCACTGTCTGTTTAGCGTCTGTCGAAAGGTCGCCCGGGGCGAGGCGTGCAAGCCGCCCGGCCGGCCCTACCACGACCCCGGACACGGAGCACCCCCATGGCATCGGTCGATCCCCCGGCCCGCAAGGGCCTGCCGCCGGAAGCGTACGAAGTCGTCCCGGGCAGCGAGTACCGCCCCTACGTGCCGCCCGAGAAGTCACTGGCGGAGTTCACCGTCAAGGCGGTGGTCGTCGGGATTCTGATGGCGGTGGTGTTCGGCGCGGCCAACGCCTACCTGGGGCTGCGGGTGGGCCTCACGGTCAGCGCCTCGATCCCGGCGGCGGTGATGGCGGTCGCGATCTTCCGGTTGCTGCGCCGGGGCACGATCCTCGAGACCAACATGGTGCAGACGATCGGGTCGGCGGGCGAATCGGTGGCCGCGGGCGTGATCTTCACGATCCCGGCGCTCTTCATCTGGCAGCGCTCGGATCCCACGATCGTGGTGGACCTGCTGCAGGTGTCGGTGATCGCCGGGTTCGGGGGGCTGCTCGGGGTGCTCTTCATGATCCCGCTCAGGCGCTACCTGATCTCGCGCGAGCACGGGAAGCTCCCCTACCCCGAGGGCACCGCCTGCGCCGAGGTGCAGGTGGCGGGCGACACGGGGGGCGGCAAGGCGCGCATGCTCTTCGCGGGCCTGGGGCTCGGGGCGCTGTACCAGGCGCTCGCCAACCGAAACGGTCTCGGCCTCTGGAACGAGGGACCGCACGTGCAGCTCCCGCAGAAGGCGCAGATCGGCGGCGACTTCACGCCGGAGCTGCTGGGCGTGGGGTTCATCATCGGGCCGCGGATCGCGGCGATCATGTTCGGGGGCAGCGCGCTGGCGTGGCTGATCATGATCCCGGCGATCAACATGTGGGGTGGCGACAGTGTGGTGTATCCGGCCACGGTCGCCATGTCCGAGCTGGAATCGGGCCAGATCTGGAGCTTCTACCTCCGCTACGTGGGCGCGGGGGCGGTCGGTTGCGCCGGGATCGTCACGCTCATCAAGTCGTTCCCGACGATCATCGAGTCGATCAAGCTCGGCGTCGGGCACGCCGCGGGCGGGGGCGGAGGCGATCTGCCGCGCACCCAGCAGGATCTGCCGATGAAGCTGGTGCTGGGTCTGGCGGCGCTGATGGCGGTGGCGCTGTGGCTCTGGCCCGGGGTGCCGGTGAACATACTGGGCGCGTTGTTGATCGTGATCTTCAGCTTCTTCTTCGTGACGGTGTCGAGCCGGATCGTGGGACTGATCGGGTCGTCGTCGAACCCGGTGTCGGGGATGACGATCGCCGCGCTGCTGCTCACCTCGCTGATCTGGGTGGCGCTGGGGCTGAACGACGGAAGCTCCGCGGCCAAGGTGGCGGTGCTGGCGGTGGGCGCGGTGGTGTGCATCTCGGCAGCCGCGGCGGGCGATACCTCTCAGGACCTCAAGACCGGGTTCCTGGTGGGGGCCACGCCGAAACGCATGCAGGTCGGCGAGATGCTGGGCGTGCTTGCGTGCGCGGTCACGATCGGCGGCGTGCTGATCCTGCTGAACGAGTCGTACGGAATCGGCACGGTGGACGGCCTGGCCGCGCCGCAGGCGACGCTGATGAGCCTGGTGATCGACGGCGTGCTGAACGCGTCGCTTCCGTGGGCCTTCGTGTTCATCGGGATCGTGCTCGCGCTGGTGGTCGAGTTCGTCTTCAAGCTGCCCTCGCTGGCCTTCGCGGTGGGCGTCTACCTGCCGGTGTCGCTGATGACGCCGATCCTGGTGGGCGGCCTGATGCGGAAGGCGCTGACACGGCGCTACGAGCAGGCGGGCGAGACCGGGGAAGGCGTTAGCGTCCTGGCCGAGAAGCGCGAGCAGGGGGTTCTCTACGCCTCCGGCCTGATCGCCGGGGCGGCGCTGGTGGGCGTCCTGATCGGAGGGCTGATCTATGTGGTGACGCGCGCGGGCGTCGCGCCCACCTGGCAGTTCGGGCACGCGTGGATGGACAGCGTGCCGGGTCTGGCATCGGTGGTGGGCACCCTGGCCTTTGCCGCGCTCTGCTGGATGCTGTGGCGGGCGGCCACGCGCAGGTCGCGGTCATGAGGAGCATGAGGGCCCGGGGCTTGGCGGCCGCCCTGCTTGTGGCGGTCGGCTGCGACGAGGATGGTGGGCCGGAGACCGTCAGCCGCGAGGTGTTCGTCGAAACCTACGTCGCGTTGCGGGTCGCGGAACTGACCGAAGGCGGAGACGAGGGAATCTCCGCCGGGGCCCGGGACCGCGTGCTGGCCGAGAAGGCGGTGACGGAGGAGGACCTGCTGACCTTTGCCGAGGTGCACGGACCGAACGTGAGCTTCATGGAGCAGCTATGGGAGGATGTCGAGAAACGACTGGAGGAGCTTCGCAACACGCAGGACATGACGTATCCCGGGGCCGACGGCCCACCGCCTGGACAGCCACGCTGATGGCTGCCGACAGACCTCGGCCCGAAGTCGTGGTCGCGACGGGGCCGGCGAGGGCTCCGGCGACCCGTCCCTCTACTCCCACTCGATCGTGGCCGGCGGCTTCGAGCTGATGTCGTAGGTGACGCGGTTGACGCCCGCGACCTCGTTGATGATGCGGGTGGAGACGCGGGCCAGGAAGTCGGCCTCGAAGGGGTACCAGTCGGCCGTCATGCCGTCGCGTGAGGTGACGGCGCGGAGCGCGACCACGTTCTCGTAGGTGCGGCCGTCCCCCATGACCCCGACGGCCTGGACCGGCAGGAGCACCGCGAAGGCCTGCCAGATGTCGTCGTAAAGGCCGGCGGACTCGATCTCCTCGAGGTAGATGGCGTCGGTGAGGCGCAGGATGCGGAGACGGTCCTCGTTGACGGGACCGAGGACGCGGATGGCGAGGCCGGGGCCCGGGAAGGGGTGGCGGCGGATGAAGGCGTGATCGAGGCCGAGGGCCCGGCCGACGCGCCGCACCTCGTCCTTGAAGAGTTCGCGCAGCGGCTCGACGAGTTCGAAGGAGAGGTCGTCGGGGAGGCCGCCGACGTTGTGGTGGGTCTTGATAGTCGCCGACGGGCCCTGCACGGAGTGGGACTCGATCACATCCGGGTAGAGCGTCCCCTGCACCAGGAAGCGGGCGTTCGTGCCCATTTCGCGGGTTGTGCGCTCGAAGACACGGATGAAGGTCTCGCCGATGATTCGGCGTTTGCGTTCGGGGTCGCCGATGCCTTCGAGCGGTCCGAGGAACTCGTCCGCCGCTTCGGCCACCTCCAGCCTGATCCCCATGTGCTCGCGGAAGGTGCGCTCCACGCTCTCGCGCTCGTTCATGCGCATGAGGCCGGTATCGACGAAGACACACGTCAGCTGATCGCCCACGGCACGGGAGACCAGCGCCGCCGCCACCGAGGAGTCGACACCGCCGGAGAGCCCGCAGATGACCTGCGCGTCACCCACCTGGTTGCGGATCCGCTCCACCGCTTCGGCCACGAAGGTCCCGGGCGTCCAGTCGGCCCGGCAGCCGCAGATGCGGAAGAGGAAGTTGTCCACGATTTCCTGGCCGCGCGGGGTGTGCGCGACCTCGGGGTGGAACTGGACGCCGTAGAGCGGGCGCGAGCGGGCGCGGAAGGCGGCGACGGGGAGGTCGGCCGTGGCTGCGAGGGTGACGAATCCGGGGGGCGGCTCGTCGACGTGGTCGCCGTGGGAGCACCAGACGGTGATGTCGTCGGCGGGGTCGAAGCCGTGGAAGAGGTCGGGAGGGCCGCCGTGGCCGTCTGTGTGGGACGAAGAGATCCGCAGGGTGGCGCGGCCGTACTCGCGCTTGCCGGGCAGCACCGCGCCGCCTTCGTGCCGGGCGATGAGCTGCATGCCGTAGCAGATGCCGAGGATGGGGACGCCGAGGTCGAGGAGCGCGGGGTCGAGGCCGGGCCCGGCTTCGTCGTAGACTGACGAGGGGCCGCCCGAGAGGACGACGCCGGTGGGGCCCCACGCGCGAACCCATTCGGTCGAGCGGTCGGGGGGGTGGATCTCGCAGTAGACGCCGGCCTCGCGGATGCGGCGGGCGATGAGCTGGGTGAACTGGGAGCCGTAGTCGACGAGCAGGATGCGGTCGTGGGCGGCGGGCCGGTCAGTCATCGGTTTCACCGCGGATGAGGTCGTCGTAGCGCTCGCGGCGGCGGGCAAGCGTGACCCTGTCGCCATGTACGAGGACTTCGGCGGGACGGGGACGCGAGTTGTAGTTGGATGCCATGGTGAACCCGTAGGCGCCGGCCTGGTGGACGCACAGCAGTGCGCCGGGGCGCGGGAGGGGGAGAGAACGGTCCCGCGCCAGAAAGTCGCCCTGCTCGCAAACCGGGCCCACGATGTCCACGCGTTCGACCGGATCACGGCCGTTCTCGCGCACCGGCGACACCGAGTGGACGCCTCCGTAGTGGCTCGGCCGGATGAGCTCGGTCATGCCGGCGTCGGTTACCACGAAGGTTTTTTGACCGCCTTTTTTCACATATAATACACATGTGACCAGTACGCCAGCATCGCCAACGAGGAAGCGGCCGGGTTCGAGGACCAGGTCCAGGCCGCGCCCCCGGAGACGAGCGGTGACTTCGCGGCCCAATGCGTGGACATCCATGGCATCCCCCGCGCCGTCGGAGATGCCGAAGCCGCCGCCCAGATCCACGTAGTCAAGTTCCACCCCAAGCTCCCGCCGCGCCCGCTCCTCCACCCCGAGCACCACGTCGAGCGCCTTCAGGAACGGCGCCGGATCGCGGATCTGCGACCCGATGTGCACGTCAACGCCGACCGCGTGCAGCGCCGGATGCTCCGCCACGCGGCGGTAAATCTCGTGCGCCTCGCCCGGGGAGACCCCGAACTTGGCAGCCGCGTGCCCCGTGCTGGTAAACTCGTGCGTGGGACTGTGCACGTCGGGGTTGACCCGCACCGCAACCGGCGCGACCGCGCCCATTCCGGCCGCCAGGGCACCCAGCGCGTCCAGCTCCTGGGCGCTCTCGACGTGAAAGGACATGACCCCGGCCTCGATCCCGTACCGCAGCTCGTCGTGGGATTTGCCCACCCCGGCGAAGACGATGCGGTCCGCGGGAATGCCCGCCCGCAGGGCGCGGTACAGTTCGCCGCCGCTGACTATGTCGGCGCCGGTACCGGTCCGGGCCAGGAGTTCCAGAACTGCCAGGTTGGGGTTGGCCTTGACCGAGTAGGCGACGAGAGAGCGGGACGACGGGTGCAAATCCGCAAACGCCGCTTCCAAGGTGCGCTTCCGCTCCAGAATACGGTCGCCATTATACACATATAATGGAGTGTTATACTGTCTTGCAAGATCCTCCAATGAACGGACGCCGCAGTGCAGCACCCCGCCCCGCCGCGCGAACGGGGGGGCCACGGCGGTCAGTACGCCCGCGCCCACACCACCTCCATCCGCGCCTTCCCACCCCCCACACAGTGGACGGGAGCGGTGGCCGAGCGGAACTCCTCGCCGGGAATGACGCGGATGGTGGCCTTCGTGGCCTCCTTCACCCGCTCCTCGACGTCGGGGTCCCCCGACCAGCCGGAGTAGACCAAGCCGGCGCCCCCGTCCAGGAGCGCGCCGAGTTCGTCAACGGACGAGACCTCGCCGCGGTGGGTCGCGGCCTCGCGCCTGGCTCGCGCCGAATCAAGCAGCCGTCCCTGCAGCGCCTCGAGCCGCGACGGCATCTCAGCCACCCCCCGCCCTTCCCCCACCCCCATCTTGCGGTCCTCACCCGGGACGGTCACCCGCTGCACCACGACCACCTCCCCCCGCTCCACGTCGCGCGGTCCGATCTCCACCCGCACCGGCACCCCCTTGCGCTCCCACTCGAAGAACTTCGCGCCCGGCGACAGATGCCGTCGCTTGTCGACGGCCGCGCGCACGCCCGCATCCCCCAGCAACCCCACCACGCGGTCGGCCACCTCGCTCACCACCGCCCACTGTTCGTCGCTCCGCCCGATCGGCACCACCATCACTTGCGTCGGCGCGAGTCTGGGCGGCACCACAACGCCCACATCATCCCCATGCGTCATCACCAGTCCCCCCACCAGGCGCGTCGAAACGCCCCACGACGTATTCCACGCGTACTCCTCCCGGCCCTCCTCGCTCTGGAAGGTGAGGCCGAACTGGCGGGCGAAGTTCTGCCCCAGCATGTGCGAGGTCCCCGCCTGCAGCGCCTTGCCGTCCTGCATGAGCGCCTCGCAGGCGTAGCTGCGCACCGCGCCCGCGAACTTCTCGGACTCGGACTTGCGCCCCGTAAGCGGCGGCATCGCCATCCAGTCCTCCATGAAGCTCCGGTAGATCCCCAGGATCTTGCGCGTCTCCTCCTCGGCCTCGTCCTCGGTGGCGTGCGCGGTGTGACCCTCCTGCCAGAGGAACTCGGCGGTCCTGAGGAAGAGGCGGGTCCTGAGCTCCCAGCGCATGACGTTCGCCCACTGGTTGAGCAGGATGGGCAGGTCGCGGTAGCTCTGCACCCACTTGGCGTACATGGCGTAGATGATCGTCTCGGACGTGGGCCGGATGACGTAGGGCTCCTCCAGTTCCTTGCCGCCTCCGTGGGTCACCACGGCCAGTTCGGGCTTGAACCCGGCCACGTGCTCCTTCTCGCGCTCGATGAAGCTCATGGGGATCAGGAGCGGGAAGTATGCGTTCTGGTGTCCCGACGCCTTGAACATGTCGTCCAGCGCGCGCTGCATGTTCTCCCAGATTCCGTATCCCCAGGGACGGATGACCATGCTTCCGCGCACCGGGGAATAGTCCGCCAGTTCGGCCTGCTGGACGACCTGGTTGTACCAGGCGGAGAAGTCGTCCGACCGGGAGGTTAGTCCCTTTTTCTGCGATTTCCTACCCATTTATTCGACGTCCCCTTCGGGAGATTGATCGGATTTGTGCCCGGCAGCCTTCCCCTCGGTCGCCTGTCTGCGCCTGTGCATCAGGAAAGCCGCCAGGGCGGGAATCAGAAAGAGGGTGAGGGATGCCCCCAACCATGTCATTCGGAAGGGGAGGCCGAAGGCCCGCACAGCCAGCAGGGCCGCGAGCCAGCCTCCGGCAAGCGCTGCGATCGCGGCGGCGCTGAGGACGATGAGTTCCAGGACGTTGAGGCGGCGCGCGGCCCGGTTCAGGGCGGCGCGCACCGCCTGTACATCGGCGGGCTCCGGTTCGAGCACCGGAGTGCGGGACTTCCTCGCGCGCCGCCTTCTCGTCACGGGTTCCCCCCGCCTGCGAAGTGCGTGGCCGCCGTCTCCAGCAGCGACGGGAGGGATCTCGTCTTCTGGCTTCCGGTCCTCAGATCCCGGACCGTCGCCGAGCCGGAAGCAGCCTCGTCCGGGCCGATGATGAGCGCTCGCCGCGCCCCGGCCCGGTCGGCCGCCCTGAGCTGTTTGCCAACCCCCTGCGGTCTCAGCGAATACATGACCGAATGCCCGGCGGCCCGCAGCCGGTGACTGACCTCCAGTCCCGCGCCGCGCTGGTCCGGCCCCACCCAGATCACGTAGTAGTCGCATGACGGAGCCGCACCGGGCACGAGATCCCGGTCGCGCAACAGTTCGCAGAGGACCACGTCGCCCATCCCGAACCCCACGGCGGGCAGCGGCTCGCCGCCCACCAGCTCGAGGAGCCGGTCGTAGCGTCCGCCGCCGCAGATCGCGCGCAGTTCGCCGGCGCGGTCGAAGAGTTCGAAGACGATGCCCGTGTAGTACGCCAGTCCGCGGACCACGCTGAAGTCGAAGTGCAGGTACGCGCCCAGACCCATCGCCTCGAGGATCGACCGGTGTTCGTCCAGAGGGGTCATGGCCTCGATGACCGCCCCTGACGTGCGGAAACGGTCCGCCAGATGGTCGCGGGAACCATCGGACAGGAGTTCGGCCAGGATGTCAACCGTTCCTGACGACAGTCCCACGGCTTCAAGGCCGGCGCGGGTGCGCTCCAGGCCGGCTCTGCCCGCCTTGTCGATCACCGCCAGACAGCCCGCGTGCGCACCGGGGGGAGCACCCGCGGCCGTCAGGACCGCGGTCACGAGGCGACGGTCGTTCACCCGGGCGACAAAGTCGTCCTCCCCCAGTCCCAGACCCCGCAGCGCGTCAATGGCCACCGCCAGGACTTCCGCGTCGGCGGCCACCCCGGCCTCGCCCACGACATCGACGTTCAGCTGGAAGTGTTCCCTCAGCCGGCCGCGCTGGCTTCGCTCGTAGCGGAAGAGCTGGGGGATCGAGAACCAGCGGATCGGCTTGGGCATGCCGCGGCTGCGTCCGGCCAGCATGCGGGCCAGGGTGGGCGTCATCTCCGGGCGCAGCGCGACCTCCCGGCCCCCCTTGTCGCGGAAGGTGTAGAGCTGCTCCACGATCTCCTCGCCGCTCTTCTCGACGTAGAGTCCGAGCGGCTCGAGCGGCGGCCCGTCGTACTCCCGGAAGCCGTAGCCGCGCGCAACCCGCCGCCAGGTGTTGAAGACGTGACTGCGGAGCGCGAGGTCTCCCGGAGAGAAGTCCCGAAAACCGGGGAGACGGGCGAAGGATCGGGCTGCGGGCATGGTTGCGAAGATAACCGGATGGGGGCGGTCCCTAACAGCCCGAGTGCAAAGCCCCCGGCATTCGCCCGGCGATGCATCCGGCCTGGAGCTTCGCTCGGACTGCTGGCGGTCCGGAGCCACGACCGACCGTCAGTCGCTCCCGAAGGGGCTTACCCCCAGGATCTGGAGCGCATCGCCCACCGTGTGACATGACCCCGTCACCACGACGGTCCCGCTCCCCGCCAGAACGGCGGCGCGGTCCACCGCGGCCGCCACATCATCCACCACCTCGATCGGTATCCCGTCGCCCACCTCGGACGCGACCGCGTGCGGGTTCCAGTTCCTCTCCGGCGGCGCGGAGGCGGGGATGGTGAAGACCACCCGGTCGGCAAGATCCACGAGGGGCGGGAGCATGCGCGACCAGTCCTTGTCGCCCAGGATCCCCGCCAACACGACCAGCGGCCGGGGCGGCGCGAGGTCGGCCAGGACCCGGGCGAGCGCGCTCACCGCGGCCCGGTTGTGGGCCACGTCGAAGATATGGAGCCTGCCGCCGACGCGGTGCACCTGTCCCCTGCCCGGCCACCGCACCGTCGCGACGCCGGCGCGCACGGCGTCCGGCGAAGGCGGCCGTGGAAGCAACTGCAGCGCGCGGACCGCGAGAGCCGCGTTGGTCGCCTGGTGCGCGCCGGGAAGCGGTGTCCGCAGGTCGAGCAGGCTACCGTCGGCGGTGCGGACCGAGAAGCGCGTGCCGTCGGGGCCCAGCCGAAGCTCCGTGATGTCCCGCCACGGGTCGATCCGGTGAAACGGTGCGCCCGCCCGTGCCGCCCGTTCGCGGAGCACCGACAGCGCAGCGGGACGTCCCTCGGCCGTGACCACGGGAATCCCCGGTTTGATGATCCCCGCCTTCTCACGCGCGATCTCCTCAAGGGAGTCGCCCAGGTAGTCCTGGTGGTCCAGGGCCACGTTGGTGATGGCCGCGACTTCGGGGTCGATGACGTTGGTCGCGTCGAGGCGCCCCCCGAGCCCGACCTCGATGCAGGCCGTATCGACCTCCTCTTCGGCGAAGACGACCATGGCAAGCAGCGTCGACGCCTCGAAGAACGACATGCCGAGTTCGCGGGCCAGGGGGTGCAGCGGCGCGGCCGCGTCGATGAGGCGGGGAGCGGGGACGGGCCTGCCGTCGACGATGATGCGTTCGCGAAACGAACAGAGGTGCGGCGACGTGTACAGCCCGGCGCGTTCTCCCTGGTGGTGCAGCACGGATGCCCATGTGGACGCCACGGAACCCTTCCCGTTGGTGCCGCCCACGTGCAGGGTGCGGTAGCGGCGGTGGGGATTCCCGAGCTCGGCCAGCGCCGCCCGCATGCGTCCCAGTCCCCAGTCCACCGCGGTCGGCACCCCCGGAAAGAGAGCGCCCATGAGGGGATCGGGGCCGGGGGCGCGGGGCCGGGTGCTCCGCCTCAGGCGCGCGGTCTCCAGCCGGCGTGGACGTGGCGAAGCAGTTGGGCCACCGAAGACTTGAGTTCGCGGCGGTCGATCACCCGGTCGACCATTCCATGCTCCTCCAGGAACTCGGCGCTCTGGAAGCCCGGCGGCAGCTCCTGCTTGATCGTCTCGCCGATCACGCGCGGCCCCGCGAAGCCGATCAACGCGCCCGGCTCCGCCAGGTTGACATCGCCCAGCATGGCGTAGGAAGCCGTGACGCCACCGGTGGTGGGGTCCGTGAGCACCGAGATGTAGGGCAGCTTTCGATCGTGGAGGCGAGCGAGCACGGCCGACGTCTTGGCCATCTGCATGAGCGAGAAGATGCCTTCCATCATGCGCGCCCCGCCCGAGGCGCTCACCACGACCAGGGGCAGCTCGCGCTCCAGGGCGTCGCGCCCGGCCCGCGCGATCTTCTCCCCCACCACCGACCCCATCGATCCGCCGATGAAGCTGAAGTCCATTACCGCCAGCACCACCGGGATGCCCTCGATGCGGGTCCGTCCGGTGATCACCGCTTCGCGCCGTCCGGTGCGCCGCCGGGCCGCTTCGAGCCGGTCGCTATAGGCCTTGAGGTCGGTGAATCCCAGCGGGTCGCCGCTGGCCATCTCCCGATCCGCCTCCTCGAAGGAACCCGGGTCCGACAGCAGCTCCACGTATTGGGTGGCCGGGATCCGGAAGTGGTTTCCGCACTCGGGACACACGCCGAGATTGCGGGCCAGCCGCTCCCGGTAGAGGATCTCTCCGCATCCGTCGCACTTGGAGAAGACATCGCTGGGAAGGTCGCGGCGACCCTCTCCCGAGAGTCGCGTCTTCTTCTTCTGGAACCAGGCCAAGTCTGCAGTCCCCTGCGTGTTTGCTTCGGGTGATCAGGAATCGTCGCCGGCCACCGCCACCACCATCGCGGCGGCGATCCAGGACATCAACAGGAAAGATCCGCCGTAGCTGATGAAGGGCAGCGGGATCCCGGTAACCGGCACCACCCCGATGGTCATTCCGGCGTTGACGAACACATGCGTCAGCCAAACCCCCAAGATACCGAAGATGAACAGACCGGCAAAGGAGCGCTTGGCGGCTTCCGCCACGCTGATCATCCGGAAGAACAGGAGGCCGAAGAGCGTGAGAATCACCGACGTGCCGACAAAACCGAACTCCTCCCCGACAACGCTGAAGATGAAGTCCGTGTGCTGTTCCGGAAGGAAGGCCAACCTCTTCTGCGTGCCCGCGGTGAATCCCTTGCCGAATAGACCGCCACTCCCCACCGCCACCTTCGACTGGATGAGCTGCCAGCCGGCGTTGCGTGGATCGAGCGAGGGATCCAGGAAGACGAGCAACCGGTTTCGCTGGTATCCGGCCAGGGAATTCCAGAGGGGCTGGGCGACGGCTCCGGCCGCGACATTCCCCAGAATCACCACGACCGACTCCACAAGGTACAGGCGGAAACGGTACAGGTAGAGACCGATGGCCAGCAGCACGATGTAGACCGCCCACACGCGGAGGCTGAACGCGAGAATGAGACCGAGGCCCGGCGAAGCCGCGAAGAGGATGAGCGGCCAGGGCGTCCCCGCCCAGAAGATCACCGCGAAGAAGATCCCGATGAAGGCGAGTGCCGTTCCCAGATCGGGCTGCAGGAGAACCAGCACAAGGGGGAGGCCGACCAGCGCCGCCGGCGTCAGCAGGTCGCGAAGATACCGCGGAGGCTCCTCGCGCCTGGCGAGAAGGGCGGCGAGCGCGAGCGCGGTGGAGATCTTCGCGGCTTCGGCTGGCTGGAAACGGAATCCCCCGATCGACAGGAAGCTGCTGATGCCCTCCGCGGTCCCCGTACCCGTCCCCACCACCAGCGTGACGGCGAGCACACCCACGCCCAGAACGTAGCCGGGAACAGCCACCCATTCGAACCAGCGGAGCGGGATGCGCGCAACGATCAGGCACGCGACGACCGCGACACCCAGAAAGGTCGCCTGTCGGATCCAGAGACCCTGCGTAACGGAGCTGGTGACTTCGAGCACGCCGGCCGAATAGATCATGCCCACGCCGAACGTGGAGAGCAGCAGGAGGACGATCAGCATTGGCTGCTGCCACAGCGGCGCGACGAGTGTACGCACTACCGCCCCCAAGCCGTGCTTCGCCCGGCCCGCAGGTGTTCGCCGAGCGTCTGGATCGTATCACGCGGAATCCCGTGCTTGCCGCGCAGGTAGAAGTCGGCCGTCTTGGCCACCAGCGGCGCCGCGACACCGGAACCGCTCCCGCCGAACTCGACCAGCGCGACGGCCACGATCTCGGGAGCCTCGCCGTACGGGCCGGCGATCGCCGTGAACCACGCGTGAGTGGGGCGGCCCCCGCCACTCTGGGCCGTGCCGGTCTTGCCGAGCAGATCGAAGTGCTCCAGCGACGACAGGTAGGCCGTGCCGCCCTGCCGGGTGACGCGGCGCATGCCTTCCCTGACCTGTTCCAGATGTTCGGGCGGAATGTCGAGACTCCAGCTTGCGTCGTTCGCACCTGCCGTTTCCGAGCGAAGCAGGGAGGGAGCGGGAGCGGAACCGTCGCGAGCGATGGCGAGGATGAACTGCGCCATCTTGAGCGGGGTCTGGTCGTTCGGTCCCTGCCCGATCGCGAGGACCAGCGCCTCCCCCTCCTGTGGCCGGTAGCCGAAACGCCGCTCCCAGAACTCCGGGCCCTCCGGGAAGGTTCCTCCACCCTCCGTGGGAAGGTCGATCCCGCAGGGCCGGCCAAATCCCAGGCGGTTGCCGACTTCGAGCATCCGGGCCAGGCCGATTTCCGCTCCGAGCTGGTAGAAATACACGTTGCACGAGTGCTGGATCGCCCCGGCCAGGTCCAGCGACCCGTGCCCCTCGGGCTTCCAGCACCCGTATGAACGGTTTCCGAAGACGTAGGAGCCCTGGCACGAGACGGGCATCCGCTGGCTGGGGGTAACCACCCCGAGATCCAGTGCGATCGCAGCGGTGGCCAGCTTCCAGGGTGAGCCCGGAGGGTAGCTCCCCATCACGGCCCGGTGATAAAGCGGGCTCTCCGGATCCTGCACGAGGCGGTCCCATTCGGAGCGGTCCACGACTCCCGCGAAGACGTTGGGGTCGAAGGCGGGAGCCGAATAGAGCGCCAGCACACCACCCGTTTCGACGTCGAGCACCACGACCGACCCTTTCATGCCGTCCGGAAAGATGTGATCGATCCATTCCATGAGCTCCAGGTCGAGATTGAGATCGACATCGGTTCCAGGTTCCTCGATGACTGTGCGCATCCCGGCGAAAGACCCCACGATCCTCCCCTCCGCGTCGACCTCCACATACCGGACGCCCGGCCGACCCTGAAGCGTCGACTCGTACTGCGCCTCGATCCCCGACCTCCCCACGATCCACCCCGGCTCCGCGCCTTCGTCCTCCCGCGCCTCGACCTCGGTTTCATTGATCTCCCCCACATAGCCGATCACATGTGCGCCCACCCGTTCCGCCGGGTAGCGCCGCTTGGGGCGGGCTTCGATCAGCAGCCTCGGGAAGCTCGACCGTCGCTCCTGCAGCGCGGCCACCGCGTCGAAAGGGGCGTCCACCGATACCAGCAGGGGACGTGGCGGGCCGGAGCGCGCCTGGGCGGAAAGCTCCTCGAAGCGTGCATCGTTCAGCTCCAGGTGCCCGCGCAGCCGTCGCAACGTCGAAATCATGGAATCGGCCCGGTCGGGAACGATGGAAACCGAGTAGCCCGGGACGTTGTCGGCCAGTACCCGTCCATCCCTGTCCCTGATCACACCTCGCGGCGCGGGGATGGTAAGCGCGCGCAGGCGATTCGACTGGGATTGGAGCAGCCAGTCGGAGGAGCGCAGAACCTGGGCCCGGAAGAGCACCGCAACGAGCACACCCAGCATGGCCATGACGACGATTCGGGCGCGGGCGGCCAGCATCCTGACCTGCCTCGGGTTCCGGGGACTCATCGGCTCAGCGGGCCGCGAGCGAAGAGCAGCCGCGCCAGGAGACCGGCGCCGGCCGCATACAGGGCAAGCAATGGCCCCTCCATCAGTGCGGCATCGTTGAAGGGAACACGGCCGGCCGGGTCCGACACCACCCAGACAAGCAGGTCGCGTCCCCACTTCCCGAGGACAAGGAAAACCGCGAGAAACGGGATCGAGTCACCGACGAAGAGTTCGCGGGTTCGGGCCGCGACGGCGCCTGTTACCGACATGGCAAAGACGTTCGCACCGAATGAACCAACCGAGAAGGCGTCCTCGAGCAGGCCCAGAACAAACCCGGTTGCCGCTCCACCGGCACTGCCCAGGGCGCGGCTGGCCAGCAGCAGCGCGACGATGGCAAGGTCCGGTGCCGCCTTCCCCAGGCCCAGCGCGACATGGAGCAGGAGGTGGGTCACGACCAGCCCGGTGCACAGGAGGAATACGCGGAGATTCATCGCGGATCCGTCTGCCCCCCGCTCGCGGCGCTGTCGGGTTCAACGGTCGCCGGTTCGGCGACGCGACTCAGATAAACCAGCGCGTGCGTGGCCGCGCCGGGGTAGACCGCCGGGTCGACATGGTAGCTCCGGCTCCACCCCGCCGAAGTTTCCGCGGGTCCCGTGATCCAACCGATGCGGATCCCCCGGGGGAAGGTCCCCCCGCGCCCCGACGTGACCAGCTCTTCGCCGGGACTGAGATCGGAGAGATAGGCCGTGCCACGCAGGATCAGGCGGTCCTGCTCACGGAAACCACCCCTCACGGCCTCGACCAGGCCGTGGGCGCGGCCATCCGGCGTCATGGCGGAGGCCCGGAAATCGCGATGGGACCAGTCGAAAGCGACGGCCCGGCCGGAGAACACTTCCTGAACCTGACCCAGCAACCCGGCCTCGGTCGCGACCGCGTTGAAGGCGCGGACGCCGTCTTCGGAGCCGGCGTCCAGCAGGAATACGCTCTCGGCGCCGGGGGTGCCCGTGCGAATCACGGTGACCGCCCGCACCCGATGGCGCTCCCGTTCCTTCAGGGCCAGAGCCTCGCGCAGCCTCCGGTTCTCTTCCGCCAGGGTTCGGGCGGCGGCCACGAGTCCCGTCACCGAATCCATCTGCGCGCGCAGGACGTCGAAGTCCAGTGCCCGTTCCCTCATCCTCGTGATCGCTCCGTTGATTCCCAGCAGAGGGCTCAGCACCGTTTCGCGCAGGAACAGCCGAGCGGAACGCTTGGATCCCGGCGGCAGATTCAGAACGATCAACGAACCCAGTATGACGCCCGCCGTGAGCAGGAAGTCCCTCTTGCGGTCCTCGCCTGTCCCCCTTGGCCGGCCGGCCATTCAGCCTCCTTCCGGTTCCGTGGACCGCTCCGGCCCGCGCCACGTCAGCCTCACCCCACGGCCCGTCGAGACCACCTCGGACCATCCAGCTTCCGTATGGTCTCCGGCGGGGCCCACGGGTCCCTAGGTCCTCAGGACCGGCCGGTACTTCGAGAAGTTCTCCAGAATGCGGCCGGACCCCCGGACGACACACGTCATCGGCTCTTCGTCCACGTGGATCGGGAGGTTGGTCTCGAGCTCGATCAGCTTGTCGAGACCGCGGATCAGCGCTCCCCCACCCGTCATCACGATCCCGAAGTCGACGATGTCGGAGGCCAACTCCGGTGGCGTGATCTCGAGCGCCGAGCGCACCGCTTCGACGATCGACCTGAGCGGCTCCTGCAGGCATTCCCGGATCTCCTCGGAGTGGATTACCACCATCTTCGGGATTCCGGATAGAAGGTCCCTCCCCTTCACCTCCATTTCCCGCTCGTTTTCGATGGCGATCGCGGAGCCGACCTGCATCTTGATCGCCTCCGCCGTAGGTTCGCCGATGAGGAGGTTGTAGTTCTTTCTGAGGAAGGTGACGATCGACGTATCGAGTTCGTCGCCGCCGATCCGGATCGACGTGTCCGCCACGATGCCCGAGAGCGCGATGACCGCGATTTCGGTGGTCCCGCCGCCGATGTCGATGACCATGTTGCCGCGCGGGGTTTCGATGGGCAGCCCCACGCCGATGGCGGCAGCCATCGGTTCGGCCACCATGTACACCTCGTTCGCGCCCGCCGCCTGGGCCGAGGAGCGCACGGCCCGCCGCTCCAGCTCGGTGATGCCCGAAGGCACGCCCACCACCACCCGCGGCTTGATCCGGAAGATCCGCTTCGACATGACCTGCTTGAGGAAATGGCGCAGCATGAGTTCGGTAACGTCGACGTCGGCGATCACCCCGTCCTTGAGGGGTCTTACGGCCTCGATCCCGTCGGGCGTCCTGCCGAGCATGCGCTTGGCCTCCAGGCCAACGCTCATGATCCGCTTCGTCCCGCGTTCCACCGCCACCACGGAGGGCTCGCTCAGAACGACACCCTCTCCCCTGACGCACACCAGCGTGTTGGCGGTCCCGAGGTCGACCCCGATGTCGCTCGTGGGGACCAGCCGCTTCGAACTAAGCCAGCTCGAGATGGGTGGCAACGGTTGTCATGAGCCGTGGGGGCTCCGGTTCAAGGGTGTTGGCCGCTGGGATTTGGAACCATCCTAACCTACCGCAATCGGCCTTTCAATTCACCCACACCGTCACTTCACGCCAGTACTGCCGAACCCTCCGTCGCCGCGCCCTGTTGCCGAAACCGCGGAGGTCTCTTCCACCAGCGGCGTAAGACACCGGTTGAAGACCAGTTGTGCGATCCGGTCGCCGCGCCCGATCTCGACCGGCTCCGGTCCCAGGTTCTGCATGAGGATCTTGAGTTCGCCCCGGTAGTCGGAGTCGATCGTGCCCGGGCTGTTGGGCAGGGTGATGCCGTACCGTGCGGCGAGTCCCGACCGCGGCCGCACCTGGCACTCGACCCCGTGGGGAAGCTCCATGACAAGTCCCGTGCATGCCGCATGCACGCCGCCGGGCGGGAGTCGGAACCCCTCGCAACTGCGCACGTCGTACCCGGCCGCGCCCCCGGACGCCCTGGCCGGCAGGGCCAGGTCGGGGTTCGAGGGGAGACGCTTGAAGCGAACGCGGGCGCCGGCGGGGGGCATCGCTCCGTCCAGCGACTCGCAGGCCAACCCGAATGCTTCGGCAACCCCGGGATGGACGATCCTGCCGCCCACGATGTTGATTCCCGGGGCAAAGCAGTGGTCCTCTTCACAGGCCCGCCGCCACCCCTTGCAAGCCACCTGGAGGGCGTACGGAAGCGTCGCGTTCGTCAGCGCGAGCGTCGAGGTGCGCGGGACCGCTCCGGGCATGTTCGTGACGCCGTAGTGAATGACCCCGTCGACCTCGTAAACCGGATCGTCATGGGTCGTGGGACGAATGGTCTCCACGCACCCACCCTGGTCCACCGCCACATCGACGATCACCGACCCGGGCCGCATCGTGGACAGGTCCTCCCGGGCCACGAGACTCGGTGCCTTCGCCCCCGGAACGAGCACCGCGCCCACCACCAAGTCGGTGTCCCGCAACTGTTTCCGTACCGCGTAGCGGGTCGAGTAGAGCACGTTCACGTTGGCCGGCATGATGTCGGCGAGCTGGCGCAGGCGGGCCAGCGAGATGTCCATGATCGAGACGCGAGCCCCCAGCCCCGCCGCCATCTTCGCCGCATGTGTGCCGACCACGCCCCCGCCCAGGACGAGCACCTTGGCGGGCAGCACTCCGGGCACGCCGCCGAGCAGTATTCCCGATCCGCCGTGGGGCCGTTCCAGGTACTTGGCGCCCGCCTGAATCGCCATCCGTCCCGCCACCTCGCTCATCGGCGTGAGCAGCGGGAGCGATCCGCGCTCCGGACCCACCGTCTCATACGCGATGGCGACCGTGCCGCTCTCCATGACGGCGCGGGTGAGCGCCACCGACGCCGCGAAATGGAAGTAGCAGAAGACGATCTGGTCTTCCCGCATGAGCGGCCACTCGGGGGCGACCGGATCCTTGACCTTCATGACCATGTCCGACCGCGCCCACACCTCTTCGGCGTCAGCCGCTATCTCCGCCCCCGCCTGCTCGTAGAAATCGTCGGTGAACCCGCTGTTCTCGCCGGCGCCGGCCTGGATCAGCACGCGCTGCCCCGCCTGGGTCATGGCCTCCGCACCGGCCGGGGTAAGCGCTACCCGGTATTCGTTCTGTTTGATCTCCGTTGGAACGCCTACAAGCATTTTTCCTTCCCGTTCGTTTGATCGGGGCCGAGGCACAGCGCGTACAGGCGCTCGGGATCGAGTGCCTCCCCGGCAACCCGCACAATATCGCACCCGGACACCGCGTCGATCATCCCCTGCACTTCGTCGAGGCCCGCGAAGGGCTCGCCGTGCAGGGCGAATCCCGCAAGTCTGTGAAGACGTGCGCCCGGCGCCTCTAGCGACAGCATCAGCTGACCCTTCACCTGCTCCTTGATGCGGGCCAGTTCGTCGGTCGGCAGACCCTCGGTGGCTACCCCGCGGCAGACCTCGCGCACGGCGTCGAGCGCGGCCGGCGCCCAGGCGGGACGGGTTCCGAGGTAGATGCCCAGGACCCCGGCCCGCGAAAAAAAAGACTGATACGCATACACCGAATAGGCGAGCGCGAGTTCTTCCCGCACGCGCTGGAAGAGTCTGGAACTCATCCCGCCGCCCAGCGCCGCCGACAGGAGGATCAGCGCGTAGCGGTCCTCGTGGGCGTGTCCCGGCGTATCGCGTCCCAGTACGATATGCACCTGGGCCGACTCCCGTGCGATCCGGTCCGTTCCCGGCCGAACCTCGCCCGGATCGGCCACCGCCGGGGCTTCGCACCCCGGCTCGACGTCGCCGAACCACTCCCCGGCGAGGTCCGCGAAGGCGTCGTGTTCGACGCATCCCGCCGCCGCCACCACCAGGTTGGCCCCCACGTAGGAGGTGCGATGCAGCGCCGCCAGGTCCTCGCGCGTGATCGCGCCCACCGTGTCCCGTGTTCCCAGAATCGAGTATCCGTACGGGTGGCCGCCCCACATCCGGTCGCCGTGCAACTCGAAGACCAGGTCGTCGGGCGCGTCCTCGACGGCCGCGATCTCCTCGCCCACCACCTCCTTCTCGCGCTCCAGATCGGACTCCGCGAGCAGCGGGTTGCGGATCAGATCCGAGAGTACCTCGGCCGCCTGTGGAAGATGGTCCGCCAGCACCCGCGCCTCATAGCCCGTGTGCTCGCGGGAAGTATAGGCGTTCAGCGATCCCCCCAGGCTCTCAAGCGCCAGGGCGATCTCCTGACGGGAGCGGTTTTCGGTGCCGCGAAAGACCATGTGCTCCAGCAGGTGGCTGGCCCCCATCATCCCGGCGGACTCCAGCGCTGATCCCTGCCGGACCCACGCCCCCACCGCCACCGAACGCACCCCGCGCATGGCTTCGGTGAGGACGCGCACGCCGTTGCCGAGCCGGGTGGCGCGGTAGGCTTCTCCGCCTCTCGGCAGGCCTGTCCTCGCGGAGTCTGCCGGCGACCGATGCACCCCGGCAGTCCGCGGGCCGCTCCGCGCGAATGCCGGGGAGGTACTGGCCACGGACTGCTATCCGCGCGTGCCGGCCTTCTTCGCGTTGGGAGCGCCCTCTTCCGCCGCCGCGGCCTTCTTGGAGAGGCGCATCCGCCCCTTTTCGTCGACCGAGAGAAGCTTCACCCGGATGATATCGCCCCGGTTCACGACGTCCTCGGTCTTGCCGACCCGGTAGTCGGCCAGTTCCGAGATGTGGCAGAGCCCCTCCACGCCCGGCATGATCTCGATGAAGGCGCCGAAGGTGGTGGTGTTCTTCACCGGCCCCTCGTAGATGCGCCCGACCTCGGGCTCCTGCACGATCGCCTCGATCATTTCCTTGGCCCGCGCGCCCGCCTCGCCCGAGACGGCCGCGATCTTCACCACCCCGTCGTCGTCGACCTCGATCGTGGCGCCGGACTCTTCCTGTATCGCACGGATTATCTTGCCCTTGGGCCCGATGATGTCACCTATCTTCTCAGGGTTGATCCTGATCGAGGTGATCCGCGGGGCGTGCGGGGACAGGTCGTCGCGGTGGGTCTTGATGACCTCGTGCATGCAGTCCAGGATGTGCATCCGGCCCTGGCGTGCCTTTTCGAGCGCCTCTTCGAGCAACTCGAAGGTCAGCCCGTCGATCTTGATGTCCATCTGGATCGAGGTCACGCCGCGGCGGGTGCCGGCCACCTTGAAGTCCATGTCGCCCAGGGCGTCCTCCAGGCCCAGGATGTCGGTCAGGATGGCCACCCGGTCCCCCTCCGTGACCAGACCCATGGCGACGCCGGCGCACGCGGCCTTGATCGGCACGCCGGCATCCATCAGCGAGAGAGACGCGGAGCAGACCGACGCCATCGACGACGAGCCGTTCGACTCCAGGATGTCGGAGACGATCCGGATCGTGTAGGGGAAGTCGTCGTATTCGGGCAGGAGGGGCTGGATGGCCCTCTCGGCGAGCGCCCCGTGTCCCTTCTCGCGCCGAGAGGTGGAGCGGATCGGCCTGGCCTCGCCCACCGAGAAGGGCGGGAAGTTGTAGTGCAGCATGAACGACTTGGTGATCTGCTCCGCGCTGTCGATCGAGTCGATGCGCTGTTCGTCCCTGGAGGTTCCGAGCGTCACGACGCCCAGGGACTGGGTCTCGCCGCGCGTGAAGAGGGCGGAGCCGTGCGTGCGCGGGAGCACCCCTGTCTCGCAGGAGATCTGCCGGACGTCGTCGAAGCCGCGTCCATCCGCCCGCGTTCCCTCGTCCAGGATGCGGGCGCGCACGCTCTTCTTCTCCAGGTACCGAACCACGTCCTTGACGTCGTCCTGGCTGGCGCCGTCGGGATCCTCCGAAGCCAGTTGCCCGGCCACCTCGGCCGTGATCTCCGCGAGCGCGGCCTGGCGATCCTGCTTTCCGGGGATCCGCACGGCCTCCGTCACCTTGTCGGCGGCGGCACTCTCCACGCGGCTCCGCACCGCCGGGTCGACCTGTCTGGGCTCCCACGCCATCGCCGACTTGCGCCGCGGCGCGATCAGCTCCTCCTGGATCTCGATCAGCTCCCGGATCGCCTGGTGGGCCACCCTCAGCCCCTCGAGGATCTCCGTCTCGGGCACCTGGATGGCGCCACCCTCCACCATCACGATGGCGTTTTCGGAGCCCGCCACCACGATGTCCACGTCGGCATACTCGAGCTGCGTAAAGGTCGGGTTGACCACCCAGTTACCCTGGATGCGCCCGATCCGCACGGACGCCACCGGCGTGTCGAACGGGATCACCGAGGTGTTCAGGGCCACCGAGGCACCGATCAGCGTCAGCACGTCGGCGTCGTTCTCCTGGTCCGCGCTGAGGACCTGGG
The DNA here is from genome assembly GCA_028874995.1 of Gemmatimonadota bacterium. Taxonomy (GTDB): domain Bacteria; phylum Gemmatimonadota; class Gemmatimonadetes; order Longimicrobiales; family Gaopeijiaceae; genus Bin94. Next base: position 23,789 of record JAPPGM010000104.1, read on the forward strand.
CGTGCACCTGGGTTTCGTTGAAGAAACCGTCGGGGAAGAGGGGGCGCAGCGTACGGTCGGTCAGCCTCGACGAGAGGACTTCCTTCTCCTGGGGAGCCCCTTCGCGCTTGAAGAAGCCGCCCGGGATCTTGCCAGCGGCGTAGGCTTTTTCACGGTACTCGACCGTGAGGGGAAAAAACGGGAGGTGGGTGGGCTTGTCCTGGACGGTCGCCGTCACGAGGACGACGGTCTCGCCGAACTGAACAAGGCAGGAGCCGTGCGCGAGACGCGCCATCCGGCCCACTTCGAGTACAAGTTTTCTGCCAGCGAACTGGCGTTCGATTCTTTCTGTCATCTGCTTCTTTCAGGGGTGCCGCCCGGCCGGGCGGCGAAGTGGCGGGCGGTGATCACCGCCCGGGCGCCGAACACGCCGTCAGCCCGGAGTCGCGCCCGAATTGGCGCGGCGCGGGTGCGGCAAGGCGCAACGAATAGGGATGCAGCCGGGGTTCGTGCCACGGGCTGCCGGTAGTTTCCGTGAGTTCGCGGTCAATGACGCAGTCCGAGGTCTTTGATCAGAGCCCGGTAACCGTCCACGTCGGTCCGCTTGAGGTATTCGAGCAGGCGCCGCCTCCGCCCCACCATCTTGAGGAGGCCGCGGCGGCTGTGATGGTCGTGCTTGTGGGCGTCGAAGTGGCCGCGAAGGTGGTCGATTCTCGCGGTGAGCAGCGCGACCTGAACCTGCGTACTGCCGGCCCCGTTCTCGTGGGGCTGGTACTTCCTGACGATTTCCTGTTTGTCGATTCCCATGCCGGTTTCCGTGTGTCTCGTGCCGCGACGCCCGGAACGTCGCCGGGCGGACAGCCTTTTAATGTAGCCGATGGGGGGATGGGAAGGAAGACTGAGTCTTGTCCAACGTGTCTTGTCCAACGGCAGGTGAGCCTGAACCGGATTGCCGACGCTGCGCCGCTACCGGTCCAACCACACCCGCAGAACATCAAGGGTATTCGCGCCCAGCTCGGTGAATCCGTACCCCAGCACGGTTCTGTCTTCGAGAAGAAGAAGCAACTGGTCGTGCAGCTGTGACGCGACCAGGGTGCACGTCGACAGGTCGATCACATCGAGACGACCCTGGAAGATCCCGGTGATGTCCTCAAGGGCGGGCTCGATGAAGCCGTCGCCGGAGGGATCCGGGATGAGGGTTTCCAGCCAGTCGGATCGCCGAGCCGCGAGAGACACCCAGAGCAGGCCATCCGAGTCGGTCCGTATCTGGCCGATGATATTGGGAGGCGGGTTGTCCGGCGAAGCGGGTTCCAGCAGAAAGTTCGCCGAGTTCAGCAGCGGCTCTCCACGAAGCCCGCCGAGCCGGGAACCCTCCTGAGACCACACTTCGACCACGTACTCGAACCTTCGCGCCGCGAACACGCTGCCGTCGGCGTCTGCTGCGAGGGTGAGTTCCACCGGCATGGACTCGGGTGAATCCGAATTCCGCTCGTCCCCGGCGCCGAACGACCTCAGGATCCCTGAATCATCGATGATGTGCAGCGGCATGCCCACGCGCCCGGGCTCCTCGATCGAAGCGTGCACGACGTATCGCTCACCATCGCTCAGCGGCGCCTTCGCCGAAATCCAGGTCGGCAGCCGCTTCTCCTCGACCAGCGTGAACGCCTCGTCGATTACCGAAATCCTCAGGTTGTCCGTGTCGAAGACATGCACCCGTCCGGAACCATCGGTATGCGTTGGCGCGGCGCTGCCGAACTCCATCGGGCCATCCCCTCTGCGACCAATCGCCCGCAGGAAGGTGCCCTCCGCATCAAAGACCTTGATCTGCTCGTCCTGGCCCACCCAATAGTTGCCCAGGCTGTCGCGAACGACGTTGTCCATGGTCCCTTCCGCGACCAGGAACCCGGGGCCCAGTTCGTCGCCCCCGAGGCGGGTGACGTGGGCGAAATCGAGGCAGTTCTCGCAGAGCGGCGTCTCCAGGTCCAGAACGCAGCCGTCTCCGAAGAAGGAACCCGGCTCGCGGGCCTCCTCTTCGGCGCATCCGGAAAGGGCCACCAGGAAAGTCGCCGTCAGTGCGAGTCTCTTCTTCATTGATTCTCTTCGTCTTGGTTGGAGACTTGCGCCGGACTGGTGTGACCTTCGTTTACTCGCGGAAACCCGGATCGCCACCATCGGCAAACGAAGAAAAGTAAACTTCTGTTGACATTTTGACAATCACGGTTGTCATGTGGGTGTCATTCTACCGGTCCAGCCACACCCGCAGCACATCCAGGGTATTCGCGCCCAGCTCGGTGAACCCGTATCCCAGTACGGTCCTGTCGTCGAGAAGAACCAGCATCTGGTCGTGCAACCGTGACGCGACCAGGGTGCACGCTGCCAGGTCGATCACGTCGAGGCGGGGCTGGTACATCCTGGTGATGACATCGGGTGCGACTTCGGAGGAGACGTCGCCCGACGGATCCCACATGATGTGCTGCAGCCAGTCGGGTCGCAGGATGAGGAGAGACACCCAAAGGAGACCGTCCGAGTCGGGGTGAATGTCGAAGATGCCACTGGGGGGCGGGTTGTCGGGCGATGGAGGCTCCTGCAGCGACGTCTCTGCGTTCAGCGCCGGCTCCCGGCGAAGCCTACCGACGCGCGTACCCTCCTGAGACCACCCCTCGATCATATACTCGACGGGGTGCGCCGCGAACACGTGACCTTCCGGGCCGCCCGCAAGGCGCAGATCGATGGATCCGAGCCAGGACTCGTCCGGCTCCTCCCCGGCGCCGAACGACTTCAGGACTCCCGAATCATCGATGATGTGAATAGGCATGCCTGTCCGTCCGCGCTCCCCGATCGATGCCTGGACGACATATCGTTCACCGTCGTTCAGCGGAGCGAACGCTGAGACCGACGGAGGAAGCCGCTTCTCTTCGGCCAGGGTGAACCCACCGCCGATCACTGATATTCTGCGGTTTTCCGAGGTGTCGATTATGTGCACGCGTCCGAAGGCATCCGCATGCATTGGCTCGGCCCGGCGGAACTCCATTGGGCCATTCCCCCTGCGGCCAACCGTCCGCAGAAACGAGCCTTCGCGATCGAAGACCTTGATCTGCTCGACCTGGCCCACCCAGTAGTTCCCCAGGCTGTCCCGCACGACATTGTCCATGGTCCCGTCGTCAGTCAGAAACCCGGGGCCCAGTTCGTCGCTCCCGAGGCGAGTGACGTGTGCGAACTCGATGCAATCGTCGCAGAGCGGAGCCTCCGTTTCCAGGACGCAGCCGTCTCCGAAGAAGGAGCCCGGCTCGGGGGTCTCTTCGGCGCACCCGGAAAGGGCCACCAGGAGCGCTGTGCTCACTCCGAATCTTCCCCTCATGATTCCTCTTCCCTCTTGGTCTGTGTCGCCGCCGGACAAGGGCCATTGGTAGAACGTCACACGCCGGTCCCGACTCGACCATCGCACGATGACCCAGACTCCCTCTCGAGGAAACCCGGATCGCCACCACCGCCGTCGACAGCGCCAGCGCCATCGCCTCCGCATAGTAAACTTATGTTGACAATTAGTAAACCAAAGTTGTCATTCCATCGATCATGTCCGCTTCGGGACGAAAGTACGGCGTCCCTCTCAACCCGCCAACGCCTTCCGCGTTCTCCGCACATCCGCCCGCATCTGCTCGGCCAGCTCGTCCGCCGAGTCGAAGGCGGCCACCGGGCGCAGCCGTTCGACCAGTTCCACCCGGATCTCACACCCGTACAGCTCGCCGTCGAAGTCGAGCAGGAATACCTCCACCGCGTCGCCCACCCCCGGAAAGGTGGGCCTCGGACCGATGTGCAGAGCGCCCATGAACCTTCCCGCGGGCACCGTTACGTAGCAGGCGTAGATGCCCTCCCGAGGCACGAGCTTGTCGGCGCCGTGGACGCGCAGATTGGCCGTGGGGAACCCCAGTTCGCGGCCCCGTCCGTCGCCGGGGACGACGGTTCCGGTGATCGGATACGGGCGCCCCAGACCGCGGTTCGCGTCCGCCAGCCTGCCCTCGGCGAGCGCCCGGCGGATCGAGGACGACGAGATGGCGGCTTCACCTGCGTGCACGGCTTCCACCACGTCCACCGCGAAGTCCAGTTCGGCGCCGATGGCGCGGAGCGTTTCCACGTTGCCCGAACGCCCGCGCCCGAAGCCGTGGTCGTAGCCGATGACCAGTTCGCTCATGCCCAGACCACCGATCAGGATCTCGGTCACGAAGCAGCGGGGCGAGTACTCGCGCAGCTCCGGCGTAAAGGCGAGGAACACGACGTAGTCGAGGCGGCTGCCCGCCAGCACCACCTTCTTCTCGTCCATCGTGGTGAGCATCTTCGGTGCCGCCTGGGGCCGGATGATTTGCAGCGGATGAGGGTCGAAGGTGACGAGGACGCTCCTGCCCGCGCGGGCCGCGGCGCGGGCGCCGATCTCGTCGAGCACGCTCCAGTGCCCCCGGTGGACCCCGTCGAAGGTGCCCACCGTGACGATCACGGGACGATCGTCGCGCGGGAGGCCGGAGGTACCGTCCTGGAAGACGGTCATGCGTGCCGCCCCCCGACGACGGCCACGCGTCCACCGTCCTCACGCACGATGGAACACCTTGCGCGGTACGAGCACGCCGTCCAGCACGGCCCCCACCGCCACGAGCCGGTCCCCCGGCAGCGCGAACACGGCCACCCCGCAGTCCGGCGTCCCGTTCGGCACCTTCTTCCCCGTTGCGAGCATTGCCGCCTCGCCCGGCTCCACCACCACACGCGGCAGGTGGGCCAGTGCGGAGACGGCACCCACCCGGGCTCGATCCGGGATCCCCCCACCCCGCACCCCCTCGAGCCCCACCGCGTCACGCACATGGAAATCCCCCACCCGGGTACGGCGCAGCGCGGTGAGGTGACATGCCGTCCCGAGCCGCTCCCCCAGTTCGACGCCCAGACTGCGCACATACGTCCCGCTCGAGCATTCCACCCGGAAGCGCACTTCGGGAAGCTCCACCCCAACCACCTGCAGCGCGTTTATGGTCACGTCCCGCCGCGGAAGCTCCACACTTTCGCCCCGCCGAACCCGCCGATGCGCGGGAACACCCCCCACTTTGACCGCGGAATACACCGGCGGCGACTGCCGCAGCGATCCCACCATCCCCCCCGCGATCATCCGGATGCGATCCGCCGTCAGCTCCCGCCAGCGATCATCCTCCGCGATCACCGCGCCCTCGGGATCCTGCGAATCGGTTGCGATCCCGAGGCGGGCAGTCGCTTCGTATCCCTTGTCCAGACCGGACAGGTATTCCAGGAGGCGGGTCGCCCTTCCGATCCCCAACACCAGGAGGCCCGTCGCGAAGGGGTCCAGCGTCCCCGCGTGGCCCGCCTTCTTAACCCTCAGCGCACGGCGAACCACCGCCACGACATCGTGCGAGGTCACGCCCGCCGGCTTGTCGACGAGCAGCATTCCCATGGCCGACGACGGCTGGCTCAACGGTCGTCCTCTCCAGCTTCGGGGGCATCGTCGGCTTGAGCGTCCCCCGCATCACCCGGCGGCAGGACCTCCTTCAGAATCGCCTCGATCCGCTGCCCCGCTTCGATCGATGTGTCCCGCTCAAAGCGCAGCTCGGGCATCCGCCGGATGTGCAGCTCCCGCCCCAGAACCGAGCGCAGAAAGGGCGCGGCGCGGGCCAGACCCGCCAGCGTGCATGCCTGTTCGTCCTCGCTGCCATGCGGCTCCACGTACACGCGCGCGATCCACAGATCCGCGCTCACATCCACTCCGGTCACGGAGAGCGGCCCAACGTCGGGATCGCGCACCAGGTACCGGATCTTCGCCGAGAGCTCCCGGCGCAGCTGCTCGCCCAGGCGGGCACGGCGTCGGGAGGACATCAGAAGCGTTCCGACGAGTTGGCCACGACCACCGCATCGCGCGCCCCGGCAACGAGCCGGTCCACGGACTCCTGGATCGAGTCCGCCTGTGCCGGGTGGGCGGCCAGAAACGCCGCCGAGATCCGCGCCCGGTTGCGCACGTCCTGCAGCCCGGACTCGATCACCGAAACGTTCATCCGGGCAAGCCGGTCCTTCAACGAACGGAGAACCGAACGCTTCTGCTTGAGCGATCCCGAACCCGGGATTGCCAGGTCCCACGTCGACACGGTCACCACCATCGTCGGTCGCGGGTGCGTCTCAGCGCTGGACGTCCTCAATCCCGTTCGGCGCTGGCCAGAGTGCGAGCGACCTCCTGGACCTGGTAGGTCTCGATGATGTCCCCGGCCTTGACGTCGTTGAAGTTGCCGATGCCGATGCCGCACTCGAAGCCTTCCTTGACCTCGCGCGCGTCGTCCTTGAAGCGCTTGAGCGACCCGATCTCCCCGTCGTAGATGACGACGCCATCCCGGATCACCCGCGCCAGAGCCCCGCGCCGGATCATTCCGTCAACGACGTAGCTGCCCGCAATCGTGCCGACGCCGCGGATCTTGAAGATCACCCGTGCCTCGGCGGCACCCGTCACGCTCTCCCGCCGCTCAGGCGCGAGCAGTCCCTCCAGCGCGGCCCTGACGTCGTCCACGGCCTCGTAGATGACGTCGTACGTCTGGATGTCGACGCTCTCGCGCGCCGACGCCTGCCGCGCACCGGCGTCGGGACGGACCCGGAAACCGATGACCACCGCGCCGGCTGTCAGCGCGAGCATCACGTCGGACTCGTTGACGGCGCCCACGCCCCGATGGATGATCTCGACCTGCACCTCCTTGGCGGAGAGCTGTTCGAGGGCGTCGCAGAGCGCCTGCACGGAACCGTCCACGTCGCCCTTCACCACCAGACGCAGCGTCGTCACGTCGCCGGCGGCCAGAAGCTGGGTGAAGTCGCCCAGCTTGATTCCGCGCTCCTTGATGCGCAGCTGCTTCTCGCGGTCCAGACGCTGGCGGTTGCCGGCGATCGAAGCCGCCTTGTCGGCGTCCATGACCTGAAGCACATCGCCGGCCTGCGGCACTCCGGCCGTGCCCAGGATCTGTACCGGGATTCCCGGTCCGACATCGTCCACGTGCTGGCCGCGCTCGTCGAGGAGGGCGCGGATGCGGCCGTCGTAGAGACCGACCACGAAGCTGTCGCCGACACGCAGCGTTCCGCTCTGTACCAGGACCGTTGCGAGCGGACCCTTTCCGATGTCGAGTTCGGCCTCCACCACCGCGCCCACGGCGTCGCGGGAAGGATTGGCCTGCAGTTCCAGGATCTCGGCCTGGAGAAGGATTCTCTCCAGCAGATCGTCCATGCCCTGACCGGTCTTCGCCGAGACCTCGGCCACCAGCGTCTCGCCCCCGAAATCCTCGACGGTGACGCCGTGCTGCAGGAGGTCCTGACGGACCCGTCCCGGATCGGCGGCCGGAAGGTCCATCTTGTTGATCGCCACGATCATCGGAACACCCGCGTTCTTCGCGTGGCTGATCGCCTCGATGGTCTGGGGCATGACCGCGTCGTCGGCGGCCACGACGAGAACCACCAGGTCGGTCACGTCGGCGCCGCGCGCGCGCATGGCCGTGAAGGCGGCGTGGCCGGGCGTGTCCAGGAAGGAGATCGTGCGGTCGTCGTCGAGTTCCACATGGTATGCGCCGATGTGCTGCGTGATGCCGCCCGCTTCGCCGGCCACGACGTTGGTGTCGCGGATCCAGTCCAGCAGCTTCGTCTTGCCGTGGTCGACGTGTCCCATGACGGTGACGACCGGCGGGCGCGGGCGCAGATCGGCAGGATCGTCCTCCACGATCTCCTCGCTGGGTGGGAGATAGTCGGTCTCGCGAACGGCCCTGAACCCGAACCCTTCCAGCAGCAGCTCGATCTGGTCGAAATCGAGACGCTGGTTGATCGTCACCGGAAGACCCATGTTCCTGAATGCGGACCCGATGATCTCGGCGGCGCTCGTCTCGATGAGTTCGGCGAGTTCCGCGACGGTGAGAAACTCGTTGACCCGGACCGTGCGGGCCTCGGCGGCGACCTGTTCGGCCGCCCGCTCCTCCGCCGCGACACGCTCCTCCTTGGCCGCGGCCACGGCGCTCTTGCCCTTGCGGCGCTTCTTGCGGCCGCCCTTGAGCTCGGCCATGACCCGCTGGATGTTCTCCTTCGCCTTGTCGCGATCGGTCCCCCGCCGGCGCTTGCCCCGCCTCCGCTCTCTCTTCTTGCGGCCGTCGGAGGTGTACCCCTCGGCCTGGATGCGCACCTTGCCGCCGGGACCCGCGCTGGCTGCCGGCGCGGGCTTGCTCCTGACCGGAGCCACAACACCCGGAACACCGTCTCGGGCGGGAGACGGCTTGGGCGCGGGGCGAGCCGGCATGATGGGAGGTGCGCCGTCCGCCGGTCCGATCACGGGATCGGGTTCCACTGCCGGAGCCTGGGCAGCGATCGGCGGGACGGCGGTTTCCGACGGGCCCGGGGCGGTGCCGACCGCGGGAGCCTCCGGCGGTGGGGATTCCGGTGGAGCAGCCTCCAAGGGCGGAGTCGTGTCCACGGCATCATCAACTTCGGCCTCCCCAGGCGAGGCCGGGGTCGCGGCGTCCGACGGCCGGGCATCCCGCACCTGCGCTTCGACATCCACCTGCGCATCCACCACGACCGGCTCCACCGTCGTTTCAGGTGCCGCCGCCTCGGCCACTGCAGGGCCGACTTCCCCGTCCGCGGCTACGGATTCCTCGGGTGGGACCTCCACCGTGGCGGAGGGTTTGGGGGTCGTGACACGCCGACGGCGGCGCCTGCGGCTCGTGGGCTTGTGCGCCTTCACCACCGCGCGCATGACGTCCGCGGCGTCACCGCGGCCGGCTCTGCGCTCCCGTTCGAGGCGCGTCCGCACCTTGGCGACGTCCGTGTCCCGGATGTAGGCGTCGGGGTGGCCGACACGTACACCCGATTCCCTCAGAAACCTGAGGAGGACATCGGCGTTGACCCTCAGGTCGACCGCGAGTTCCCGGACCCGCATCAGGCCGATTCCTCCTGGGGCGCCGCCGTGTCTTCCCCGGTGCCGGCCGGCTCCGCTTCGACCACGGTGAGATCCTCGATCAGGGTGAGGAGCTGGCCAGCCGCCTCCTCGGTGACCCCGTCCACAGCCAGAAAGTCCGCCCGGTCCAGATCGATGATGTCGAGGAAGCTGTTGTATCCCGAGCCATTCAGCGCTTCGAGCGTCTCACCGTCCAGCGCCAGTTCGCTCAGCGGGAAGTCCGCGGTCTCGTAGGAGTCGCTTTCGTCCTCGACGAATACCGACATGTCGGTGCCCCGCTCCAGCCACTCGCGGGAACCGTAGAGATCGATCTGCCACCCGATCAGCTGCGATGCCAGTCGCACGTTCTGGCCGTTCCTGCCGATGGCGAGCGAGAGCTGATCCTCGTCGACGATCGCTGTGATGACCTGCCGTGCCGTGTCCGAAATGACCTTGGCCACGCGGGCGGGAGCGAGGGCGCGCCGGGCGAAGATCTCGGGCGTGGGATGCCAGGGCACGATGTCGATCCGCTCGCCCCCCAGTTCGCGCACGACGGCCTGAACCCGGGAGCCCTTGAGCCCCACGCAGGCCCCCACCGGATCGATGGAATCGTCGCGGCTGTGCACCGCGATTTTGGTCCGGCCCCCGACCTCGCGCGTGGATTCCTTGATCTCGACGATGCCCTGGTAGATCTCCGGCACCTCGAGCTTGAAGAGCGCCGCGACGAAGCCGGGGTCGGCGCGGGAGAGGATCAGGCGGGGACCCTTGGGCGTCTCGTCGACCTTCTTGAGCACTGCCCGGATCGATTCTCCCTGGCGAAACCGCTCCCGCGGATTCTGTTCCTTCCACGGAATGATGGCCTCGGCCTCGCGGGAGCGGTTCAGGATCAGCACCAGCTTACCGCGCTCGATCTGCTGCACCTCGCCGGAGAGCAGGTCGCCCACGCGATCGGAATACTCGTCGCGGATGCGCTGCCGCTCGCCCTCGCGCACCAGCTGCACGATCCGCTGCTTGGTGGCCATGACGGCGTTGCGCCCGAACTCGGTGAACTCGACGGGAATCTCCATCACGTCGCCGACTTCGTAGGTGGGATCGTCCCACCGCGCCTCGTCCACCGAGATCTCCGACGACGGATCCTCCACGGTCTCGACGACCCGTTTGAGGACGATCATCTCGATGTCGCCGGAGACGTCGTCGATGAGGATCTCGGCGTTGACGTTTGCACCGAATATGCGTGCCAGACCGGCGTGAATCCCGTCCTTGATGAGCTCGTTGACCTCGTCGAACTCCAGGCTCTTGGCGTCCATGATGTCGCTGAACGCCGCCCTGATCTGCGTGGTGTTGACGCTCATGACACCTTCCAATCGTGGACCAGGCGGGCTGCCGATACCCGCGACCGTGGAACCTCGACCTCGTCGCCCCCGTTCAGCCGGAGCCGGATGGAGCCCGTGCCGCCGTCTTGCTCGCCAAGACCCAGCAGCTCGCCCTCCAGGCGCGAACTCCGGCCGTGGAGGGTTTCGGTGCCGGTGACGGCGATCTTCCGTCCGCGGAACCGACGGAAGTCCCGGCTGCGGGTGAGAGGGCGCTCCAGGCCGGGCGAAGACACCTCGAGGACGTACCGTTCCGGCACCCTCGCGTCCCCGTCCAGCCACGCCTCGATGCCCCGGCTCACCGTCGCGCAGTCGTCCAGGGAGACGGGGCGGTCCAGCGCTTCGCGTTCGACGCGGAGCCGGATGATCGGACGCGCGGAGCTGCCCGCCCAGTCGAGCTGAACCAGCTCGTACCCCAGGCGGGAAAGGCGTGCTTCCAGTTCCTCCCGGATACCTGCCCGGTACGCTTTCAAGTCGTCACCCCCTGCGACAGTGGATAAAAAAAGCGGGGGATGCCTTCTCCCCCACTCATAACGCCGCCGGCGTCGGGCGGCCGTTTCGGGACCGCCTCCTGAATTATAGCCGTCCCGCGGTCTCCCGGTCAATCGCGACGGGGTAGCGTGAACGGGGTGCCGCGTGGTTCCCTCCGCCGACCGCTACCCACGGCGTTCGATCCGGGCGCCCAGCTTCCGCAGCCGCTCGTCGATCCTCTCGTATCCGCGTTCGATCTGTCCCGCGTTGCGGATGACGCTCTCGCCCCGGGCTCCGAGGGCCGCGATCAGCATGGCCATTCCGGCCCGGATGTCCGGGCTTTCCACCCTCGCACCGCGCAGGCTCGACGGTCCCACCACAACGACCCGGTGGGGGTCGCACAGGATGATGCGCGCGCCCATGCTCACCAGCTTGTCGGTGAAGAACATCCTGGACTCGAACATCTTCTCGTGGACCAGGACCGTTCCCCGTGCGCTGGTGGCGGCGACGACGGCGATCGAGGTCAGGTCGGCCGGGAAGGCGGGCCAGGGCCCGTCGTCGACCTTGGGGATGTGCCCGAAGGCGTCCATCCGGATGACGGGTTCGGTGCGTCCGTCCACGACAAGGTCCCGGCCCTCCACACGGCAGTCGATCCCGAGCCGACGGAAGCCGAGGAGGATGGAGTCGAGATGGGTGACCGGGGCGTCCTCGATCACCAGCCGGCTGCGGGTGACGGCAGCCAGACCGATGAAGGAGCCGGTCTCGACGTGGTCGGGTCCGATCTCGAAGTCGGCGCCGCCCAGGGTGGGTGCGCCGTGGATGGTGAGATTGGAGGTCCCGATCCCCTCGATGCGCGCACCCATCGCGCTCAGGAGGTGGCAGAGGTCCTGCACATGCGGTTCGGCGGCCGCGTTGCGGATCAGTGTTTCGCCCGCAGCCATCGACGCAGCCATCACGGCGTTCTCGGTGGCGGTGACGGAGGGCTCGTCCAGGAACATGTCGGTGCCCCGCAGGGCGGGCGCACGGATGTCGAGACCGGTCGAGGTCTCCACCTCGGCGCCCAGTGCGCGGAAGGCCAGCAGGTGGGTGTCGAGACGGCGGCGGCCGATCACGTCGCCCCCGGGAGGAGGCAGCGAGAGGGAGCCGAAACGGGCCAGGAGCGGGCCGGCGAGAAGGATCGACGCGCGGATCCGCTCGGAGAGTTCGGGATCGAGATCCCCGGCCTCGACGTTGGCCGCGTTGACTGCCACCGTGTTGGTATCGGTCCAGGTCACCGACGCGCCCAGCGACTCCATGATCTCCAGGAGGGTATGGACGTCCCGGATCCGGGGAACGTTGCGGATGGTCACCGGCTCCGACGACATGAGGGTCGCGGCGAGAACCGGCAGGGCCGCGTTCTTGTTGCCGGCGGGCCGGATGGCGCCGCTCAACTCGTGGCCGCCCGATACGATGAATGATGGCATCGGCTGAAAGATACCGAAATCCGCAACGCATAGCGAAGCCCTCCAAAGATTGGATGTATACTATACGTTCCATAATGTATAGTATACTTTACATTGTGCATCGGTGAAACGGAGCGGCCCAGCCCGAATGCATCGCCGCTCGAATGCCGGGCGGGTTTTGTCCGCGGGCTGCTGGCAGTCCGTGGATGAACCCGCCCGAGCACCGAGAGCGGTGAGGCGCCGGGCTGGCAAGGCGCGACGAGAGGGGAATAGCACCGCTATTCACCCGAGGAGCAACGCAGAGCAGAGCATTTCAAGAAATCTGGTGTATACTCTACATTCCATAATGTATAGTATACTTTACATTGTGCATCGGTGAAACGGAGCGGCCCAGCCCGGATGCATCGCCGCTCGAATGCCGGGCGGGTTTTGTCCGCGGGCTGCTAGCCCCATATTCCGGGCGCGAATCACGCTTGTCGGAGCCATCATGTCACCCACCTTTACTGCCGTTGTGCAGGACACCACCGTCGTCGAACTGGCGCGTGACGGCCTCGCGGTGGTGTCGGCGTGGACGATGGTGGGGTTGGGGCTGGCGTTCCTGGCGATCCTGGTGGTTCTGGTGCTCGTCCTGGCGGAGCTCCGCACGCTGTCGCGGACCTGGACCGGTTTTGTGGCCACCACGACCGAACGGTCCGGGCCGCTCGTGGAGCACGCGAGCAACACCGCCCGCAACCTGGACCACATCACATCGGTCGTGCGGGCCGAGATCGACCGCCTCAACGGCATGATCGAGGGCGTGACCGACGACATCGGCGAGGCCTCGCTCGAGGTCAGGCGCCGGATCGCCGACCTTTCCGCGCTTCTCGATGTGGCCCAGTCGGAGGCGGAGGACGCGGTGCTGGATGCGGCCGCCAAGTTGCGCATGTTGCGGAAGGGGGCGGGGTTGCTGGCGAGGGTGGGCAGCGCGGCAGCTGGAGCCGGAAACGACACCGGAAACGGAAACGAAGGAATAGGTGGCGACGGCGAGGGCAAGGATGTTGCCAGCTCGGGTGAGGAGGCGGCGGTTACGGGTCAGGATCAGGAGTAGCCGGCTGTTTTCCACCGCCTGCTCTTAGAAAAAATCCCTCTCCAACCCAGCATAACGCACCAGCAGCTTCTTCCTCCCCGCGGCGTCGAACTCGACCGTCACCTTCAGGTCCCGCCCGAAACCCGAGATCTCCATGATCGTCCCGGAACCGAAGGTCTGGTGTACCACCCGTTCGCCCTTTACGTAACGGGGCCGGTCTTGATTGAAGTCCGAGCCATCGTCGACCGGTACGGTGTAGTCGGCGCGTGCACGTGCCGGCCCCTGACGCTCGGGGTCGCGGGCTCGTCGCCCGTACCCGGTCCAAGCCCCCGAAACCAGATCGGTCGACTTCGTCTCCACGCGGTCCTCAAGCACGTTCACGAACGTCGACAGACGCCCGAACACGGTCTCCCCCGCCCTGCGCCGCCGCCGCGCATGAGTCAGGTACAACCTCTCCATGGCCCTGGTAATCCCCACGTAGAAGAGGCGCCGCTCCTCTTCCAGCAGCCGCGTCTCGTCGTACGCACGAAGCAGCGGAAACAACCCCTCCTCCAGTCCACTGATGAACACCACCGGAAACTCCAGCCCCTTGGCGCTGTGCAGCGTCATGAGGGTGACCGCGTCCGCCACCGAGTCATGAAAGTCCAGGTCGGTGACCAGCGCCACATGCTGGAGGAAGAGATCGAGATCGGTGAAGGTCTCGCGGTCGTCCTCGTCCAGCTCCATCACCTGCTCGGCCTCGAAGTCACGAGCCGCCGCGATCAGTTCCAGCACATTTTCCGCCCGCTCCCGTCCCTCGGGACCTTCGGAACGAAGCCGCGACTCGAGGTCGAGTTCCTCGATCAGCTCCTCCAGGATCTCGCCCGCGGTCAGGAGACCGGCCCTTGCACGATACCTGCCGATCAGCCCGGCAAATTTCTCAAGCCCCTTCCGGGCTCCCGCGAAAAGCCCGGCAACCTCCCCCGCCCTCCCCGCCGCCTCGAACAGATCGATTCCCGATTCCCGCGTGAACCGGGCAAGCCGTTCCAGCGATGTCTTGCCGATCCCCCGGCGCGGATAGTTCACCACGCGGTCGAAGGCGTCCATGTCGAGCGGGTTGGCGATCAGGCGCAGGTAGGCGAGGACATCCTGGATCTCGCGGCGCTCGTAGAAGCGGACCCCGCCCACGATCTGGTACGGGACGCCCCGGCGCCGGAAGCGGTCCTCCAGCGCCCGCGACTGGGCGTTGGTGCGGTAGAGGACCGCGAAGTGGCGGTGATCGTACTCGGGATTCGAGAGCATTCGGCGCTCTACCTCCTCGACGATCCAGCGGCCCTCGTCGGCCTCGCTCGCCGTCTCGACCAGGGTGATTGGCGCGCCACCCACGAGCTCGGTCCGCATCGTCTTTTCCTTGCGGTCCAGGTTCTGGCGGATCACCACATTGGCGGCGTCCAGGATGACCGGCGTGGAGCGGTAGTTCTGCTCCAGGCGCACCACCTTCGCCCCCGGAAAGCTCTTCTCGAAGTCGAGGATGTTGCGGATGTCGGCGCCCCGCCATCCGTAGATGCTCTGGTCGTCGTCGCCCACGACCATGAGGTTGCCGTGGTCGGCGGCCAGCAGCTCGAGCAGGCGGAACTGGGCCCGGTTGGTGTCCTGATACTCGTCGACGAGAATGAAGGAGAAGAGCCGCTGGTATCTGCTCAGCAGATCGGGGTTGGTCTCGAAGAGGCGCACCGGCAGGACGAGCAGGTCGTCGAAGTCCATGGCGTCCTGTCGCTTCAGCGCTTCCTGGTAGGCGCCGTACACGACGGCGACCCGGCTCAGGAAGAGGTCGAGGTCAGCGTATTCCTCCCTGAACTTCTCCACGCCGATCAGGTGGTTCTTCGCGTCGGAGATCCGGTCGCGTACGGCACGCGGGGAACACTGGAGCGGGTCGATGTCCACGCTCTTCTGTGCCTTTTTGATCTCGCGCAGCGACTGGTCCGCGTCGCGGATCGTGAAGGCCCGGGTCCAGCCCAGTTCGGGTGCGTGACGCCGCATCAGACGCGCGCCCAGCGCGTGAAAGGTGCTCATCCAGATCCCCTTCGGATCCCCGCCCAGCATCGACACGACCCGTTCGCGCATCTCCTGCGCCGCCTTGTTCGTGAAAGTGACCGCCAGGATACGGTCGGGGGGCACGCCGTGCTCCATGACGAGTTGGCACACCCGGGTCGTGAGGACGCGGGTCTTCCCGGACCCCGCCCCGGCAAGGACGAGGCACGGGCCCTCGAAGTGCTCGACTGCGTGGCGTTGCTCGGGGTTCAGGGCTTCCAGCATTGGAGGCGCTCGCTCAGGGCGACGGGATTCATGCGGGGCGACAGGGTGAACGTGCCTGAGGTGGATGGGCGGGCGCAGTCAGGGGTCGTGGGGTTCAGGAGTCCGCCGCGCGGGGCAAACGTGCCTGGAACGTGACGCCGCGCTCGCCCCGGTCCAGCAGTTCGATGCGCCCTCGGTGGACGCCCTCGACGATCCGTCGCGTGAGCGTCAGGCCGACGCCCCATCCGCCCGATTTCGTGCTGACGCCCGGGTCGAACACCCGGTCCCGGATCTCGAGCGGGACGCCGGGCCCCGTGTCCCGGATTCGTACCACCACCCAGCGCCGCTCGGCCGCGCGCGCCGATATGGTGATGGACCCGCCGGTACCGGCCATGGCGTCCAGGGCGTTCTTCACGACGTTCTCCAGCGCCCAGGCCAGCAGGACCTGGTGGCCCTGCACATCCGGAAGGTCGTCGGGGACATCGACGTGCAGCGCCACTCCAGGTCCCAGCCGGGGCAGCCTGGCCCCCATGTAGTTCCTGAGCTCTGCGATCACCGCCCCGAGCGAGACGCGCTTCAGCTCCGGATCCCTGCCGATCAGCTCGAAGCGGCGGCTTACCCGTTCCAGCCGAACCAGGTCCTCGCCGATGGCCGTCGCGATCTCCGCCTGGCGCATGTCGCCCGGGCGGGCCTCGCGTGACAGCCCCAGAACCTCGACCCATCCCTGAAGCGAACTGATGGGCGTCCCGAGTTGATGGGCAAGCTCCCGGGCCATCGCCGTCCACGCCTGCTCCGCCGCACTCAGCCGCTGATAGCGGAAGAAGGTGACAGCAAGAAGGACCGTCAGCACGAGCCCCGCAGCCCAGAGGAAGGGAATCCACTGCAGGCGCGCCGTCTCGGGTGTGATCCCGTAGTGAACCAGCTGGCTGGTGGTGTCACCCACCGGCGCATTGCGGAGATCCAGTTCGTCGGCGTAGCGGAGGATGCGTTCGATGTCTTCGGCGGTTGGCGGGTCCGAGACGTCGAAGGGAAGATTGGCGTGGGCGTAGTAGTCGCGACCCGGTCCTGAGGTGACGACGAACGGCACACCGAGCTCGAGGATCAGGGTCTGCAGGTTGTAGAGCGCAGCCACGCCGGCGTTTTCTTCCTGGCTCGTCAGCCCGTTCTCCACCTGCGCGTAGATGCGGGAGAAGATCTCGGCGTCGGCCTGGCGGGAACGCACGATCTGGGCGGTGTACACCATGTAGAAGACGAGCAGCGCGAAGAAGAGAATCCCCAGCGCGAGCTGCCAGTTCCGCGGATCCCTCCTCCTGGCGGCGGTCCGCGCGCGCTTCTTTCTCTTCATCACCCTCCCGGTCCGATCTCGTCGAAGCCCAGCGCCGGTGCCACCACTGGGGGAAGCCGCACCGACCCATCCTCCTGTTGATAGGTCTCGAGCAGCGCGACCATGAGCCGCGGCAGCGCCAACGCGGACCCGTTCAACGTGTGCACGAACTCGGTCCCGGAGCTCTGGGCCCTGCGAAAACGGATGTTGGCCCGGCGCGCCTGGTAGTCGGTGAACGTCGAACAGCTCGAAACCTCGAGCCACTGCTCCACGCCGGGAGCCCAGACCTCGAGGTCGTAGGTCAGCGAGGCCGAGAACCCCAGATCGCCGGACGCGAGCAGCACGACCCGGTAGGTGAGCCCCAGCAGTTCGAGGATGCGGCACGCGTCACGGGTCAGTTGCTCCAGCGCCGCGGCGCTCGCCTCCGGCCGCTCGAAGCGGACCAGCTCCACCTTGTCGAACTGGTGGACCCGGAGCATCCCGCGGGTGTCCTTGCCTGCCGCGCCAGCCTCTCTTCGAAAGCAAGGCGAATAGGCCACGTACTTGCGGGGCAGCGTATCCCCGCGCAGGATCTCGCCCCGGTGAATGTTCGTCACGGGCACTTCGGCCGTGGGAATCAGCCAGAGTCCGTCGCGCGGCGTCACGTAAGACTCGTCGGCGAACTTGGGCAGCTGTCCCGTGCCCGTCATGGTGCTCTCGCGCACCAGGTACGGGACCCGGAGTTCGGTGTAGCCGCGTTCGGCCGCGTGCAACCCGATCATCCAGTTGATCAGCCCCCTCTGCAGGGCGGCCCCCCTTCCCCGCAGCATGAAGAACCCGGATCCGGACACCCGAACCCCCGCCGCCAGGTCGAGGATCCCCAGCGACTCGCCCAGCTCCCAGTGGGGACGCGGGGTGAAGGGGAATTCCGGCGGCCTGCCCCAGCCGCGCACGATCTCGTTCGCCTCCTCGCCACCGGTGGGCACGCGTTCGTCGGGCAGGTTCGGGATGACCGCGAGCTGCTCGGCGATCCACGCATCCGCGGCGGCAACGCGGGCATCCAGTTCCGCGATCTCCGCGCCCACCTCACGCATCCGCGCGATCTCCGCCCGCGCGTCGCCGCCCCGTCGCTTCGCCTCGCCGATCCGTTTCGAGACCCGGTTTCTGAGCGCCTTCAGGTCGTTGGCGCGACCCAGTGCCTCACGCCGGATGCGGTCCCTCTCGGCGACTTCTGCGACGAGCCCGGCGATCCCCTCCTCCCCCCGCCGTTCCAACGCCGCGCCGACACCCGCCGGATCGCGGCGCAACGCCTTGATGTCCAGCATTCAGAGGTTCACCCGGGTCGTCGGCAGTCCGTTCAAGAGCCTGCGCGGGTACATCGCCTCTCGAGGGCCGGGGGGACTCCGTCCACGCGCCGTCAATCCGGCGGGACGAGGTCGCGGCTGTTGCAGATGCGGTTAACATCGAACTGGAACCGGACGGTCCCGACGATGCTGTCCGTCTCCAGGACTTCGATCTTGCCGTAGTAGTTGCACACGGAGAAGGTGCCCTGGTGCAGCCGCGTGCGGATGACGTAGATCGGGTCGAAACTGATCGGGATCGGCGCATCGGTCACGTAGCGGGCGGTATCGGCGGGCGCCTCCTCGGCCGTCTCGAAGGTGTGCCCTTCGAGGGTCGCCAGACCGGCGTCCGAGCTGATCCCGAGGGCCCCGGGCGGCAGCCACACGAACTGCCCGTCCCGGTAGTCCACCGTAAGGTCCCACAGGTCGCCGGTGGTCGGAGCCTCCAGCCGCTTCGGGATGCGGCTGAAGAAATCGAAGGCCGAAAGCAGGTTGGTTTCGGGCCGGGACAGGACGTACAACTCAACCGTATCCGGGTTCGCGACCCAGCTGAACGCGAACGGGTCGTCGCCGCACGCGGCAAGCAAGGTCCCGCTTGCGACGATCACCAGCACCAGATTGCGAATCTTCATGGCTCAATCTATCCGACCCGGCTCATTCGGGTCAACTCACGTTATCGTTACTATTGTGGGCGGTTGAGCGTAGCTATGCGGCGCGCTTGCATCGCCGTCCGAATGCCGGGTGGAACCCCACCACGGGCGGGCCTGGAATGCGGAGGACACTACATGCGTGAAATGGCGACCGCACCGCTCGCGGCCCGATCCACGGGCAGTCCGTGGATAGATCCGCCCGGATGCCTCGCCGCCGGAATGCCGGGGGTGTTCTGTCCAGGGGCTGCCAGGTTCCGACACCTTCCCAAGTCAGGGAGTCGTTCGTAACCGTGAATCCCCCGGTGTGGGTCACGATCCTCGCGGGCGGCGCCGGACACAGGTTCTGGCCCATGAGCACGCCCGCCCGCCCGAAACAGCTGTTGCCGCTGGCCAGCTCCCGGCCCCTGATCGCCGACACGATCGAGAGGGTGAGCGGTTTGGTCGCGACCGAGCGGCTGCGAGTCCTGGCCGGCGAAGGTCTCGTGGAGCCCATCCGGGCCGCTACCGGACTCGGGCGCGAGTCCTTTCTGGTGGAGACCCGCGCCATGGGCACCGGTCCGGTCCTGGCCCGCGCAGCGTGGGAGATCGCCCGGCACGATCCCGGCGCGATCATGATTTCGCTACACTCCGATCACATCATCGAGCCGGTGCACGCCTTCCGGAACGTCGTGGGCGCCGCCGTCGAGACTGCGCGCCGGGAGCGGCTGCTGCTCACGGTGGCGGTGCCGCCCGACCGGCCGGAAACCGGATACGGATACATCCGTCCGGGCGAGGCACTGGATGCGCCGACGGGGCATCGCGCCTACCGGGTCGGCGCCTTCGTGGAGAAGCCCGACTCTGCCGCGGCTGCGCGGTTCATCGACCAGGGCTACCGCTGGAACACCGGAATCTTCATCTGGGCGGCCGGTGTGTTCCTGCGTGAACTGGAGCGATGCGCGCCCGAGGTAGCCGGCGCGCTCACGCATCTGGAGCGGGGAGACTCCGCCGCCTTCTTCGAGGAGACCGCCAGGATCAGCGTGGACAAAGCGGTCCTGGAGCGAAGCGGAAGGGTCGCGTGCATCGACGCCGCCTTCCGGTGGGACGATGTCGGAAGCTGGGAGTCGCTGGCCCGCAACCGGTTGTCGGACGCAGACGGCAACGTGTGCGAGGGAGAAGTTCACCTGTCCGGATCGGAGGGAAACATCGCAGTGGCCGACAGCGGACGCCTCGCGCTGTTCGGTGTGGAGGATCTCCTCGTCGTCCAGACCGGGCACGTCACGCTGGTCATGCCCCGCTCGGAGTCCCCCCGGCTGAAGGACTATCTGCGCAAACTGCCCCCGCACCTGCTCGAACCGGGTTCCGGCCGCGGGCCCGACGCGGCGTCTGGTTGATGCCGACGCGTCTCTTCCTCTTCGACGACGCGGTGGCCCGGGGTTGGCGTCCCTTCTCGGTGACACGCCCGGCCGGCGAACTCCTCTTCGGTACGGAGACGCTGCGTGCCCGCGCGGAACGCGTGTGGGGACTGAAGTGCCGAGGCCACCTTGCCGGGGACGCCCTGCTGGACTTCGACGAGCCCGGCGCCCCCCGGTGCGTGAGCCCGGACGAAATCGGGAACGACGGGAATCGGCTCCTTCTGTCGAGCCGGTTCGCCTCCGAGGTTGGAGACATCTCCTTTCGCCGGCCCACGCTGCTTACGGCGGAACGGGCCGAACCGGTCGGCGTCTGGATCCCGGACGGAACGGATTTGCCCGCGGCAGTCCAGGATGGGGAGTGGCCGGACTGGCCGGAAACCGGTCTCAACGGGACGGTGCTCCGATCGGTGTGGGAGCTCATGGCGAAGAACGGCGATCGTCTTCGGGCCGACGGTGAGGGATTCGCGGACGGCGGGGTGCCCTCGGGGGTTGACCGCATCGGCGGGGGGGCCGTCAGCGTGGGCGAAGGGGCGGTCATCGAGCCGGGAGCGGTCCTCGACACGCGCCGCGGACCCGTGGTCGTGGACGCCGGGGCGCGCGTTCAGGCTCCGTGCCGCATCGCGGGGCCGGCGTATATCGGCCGCCGATCGACGGTTCTGGGAGGCGTACTCGCGGACGTGGGCATCGGGCCCTTCTGCAAGGTAAGGGGCGAGGTCGAAGCGACCGTCATCCTGGGTTTTTCGAACAAGGCCCACGACGGCTTCCTGGGACACTCGGTGGTCGGGCGGTGGGTGAATCTGGGCGCGATGACCAGCAACTCCGACCTGAAGAACTCCTACGGCACCGTGCGGGTCGAGGTGGACGGGACCACGATCGACACCGGGCTGGTCAAGGCAGGGTGTCTGCTCGGCGACCACGTCCGCACCGGGATCGGCACGCTCCTCGACACGGGCGCCACCGTCGGCGCGGGGTCGAGTCTCTTCGGCGGGGGCATGATGCCGAAGGACGTGCCGCCCTTCTCCTGGGGGGGTGGCGGAGACTTCGTGGATCACCGGATCGACCGCTTCCTCGAAACGGCGGCCCGGGCGATGGCGCGCCGCGGCGTCGACCTGTCGGCCCGCAACCGCCGCCTGTTCCGCCGCGCCTTCGCGGACACGGCGCCGCTGCGATCCGGAAAAGGCGTTCGCTGAACGGTGCGGTTCTCGGTGCTCGGCAGCGGCAGCCGCGGCAACGCCACCCTCATCGCCGCGGGAACCACCCGGCTGCTGGTCGACGCCGGGTTCAGCGGGCGGGAACTGGCGAAGCGGCTCGCCGTCGTCGGTGTGGAACCCGCCCAGGTCACGGCAATCCTGGTCACGCATGAGCATGGGGACCATACGCGGGGGGTGGGCGTCTTCGCCCGGGCGCACGGCACGCCGATAATGATGACCGAGGGTACACTGGGCGCCTGTGCCAGGTTGCTTCGGGGCAGCGAAGAGGTCCGGACCTACCGGGCCGGCTACCCGGTCGAGGTGGGGGAGCTCGAGATCGAACCGTTCATCACCGTCCACGACGCGGTCGACCCCGTGGCCGTCGCGGTACGCGAACCCGCCACCGGTCTGCGCCTGGGAATCGCCACCGACCTGGGCCGACCAACGCTCCAGGTGATGCACGCGCTACGGGGATGCGACGCGTTGATCGTCGAATCGAACCACGACGAGTCGATGCTGTGGTCCACCGGCTATCCCGCCTCGGTCAAGGCCCGAATCGCCTCGAGTCACGGACACCTCTCGAACCAGGCGGCCGCCCGGCTGGTCGTGGAACTGCTGAGCGCGAAGCTCACCGTGGTCGTGCTGGCACACCTGTCGGAGGAATCGAACACCGCCCGATTGGCGAAGAGCGTAATGGAGGGCGCGCTCGCAAGGAAGCGATTCAAGGGGACGGTCGAGGTGGCCCGTCCGGACCGGCCCACGCCGGTGCTCGACCTGGCGATCCTCCGCGAGCGGGCGGGCCCGCGGCAGCTGTCGTTCTTCTGACCCGCGCGGCCGCGGCCGCTGGACGGCTTCTGCTACAACCCCAGGAAGCGCAGCGCGTCGTTGCCCAGCGCCCAGACCATGAGAAGGATGACGAACACGAGGCCGACCTGGCTCCAGCGCAGTCGTTGCTTCACCGACAGCTTCTGGCCCCGCACGAGTTCGATTCCGAGGAAGACCATGTGGCCCCCGTCGAGGACGGGAATGGGAAGCATGTTGAGGATGGCCAGGTTGATGCTGAACAGGGCCATGAAGCTCAGGAAGGCGGCCATTCCCTCGGCGGCGGCCTGGCCCGAGGCAACCGCGATGGTGCCGAGCGACCCGACCGACCGCGGTGACACGTCAAGGGTGAAGAGGTCTCGCAGGAAGCCCAGAATGCGACGGGTCATGCCATAGGTATTGGCCCATCCCAGGGACACGGCTTCCACCCGGCCGACCGGGACGGTGCGGGTTTCGGGCGTGGCCCGGAAGATGCCCAGCCGTCCGACGCGCTCACCGGCCTCCTCGCCTTCGACATCGTCCAATTCCACGATGCGGGTCAGCGCGGTCTCGCCTCTGAGGAGGCCGACTTCCACGGTCTCGCCCGGACGGGATCCGACTTCGCGAATCACATCCATCCAGCTCCGCACGGGAGCCCCGGCCACGCTCGTGAGGCGGTCGCCGCGCTCGATCGACGAGCCCGCCGCAGGGCCGCCCGGTTCGAGGTCGCCCACCACCGGATCGACCCAGTACAACAGCGCGGCGGCCAGGTTCCGGCGCTCGTCCTCGTCGTCCGGAACGACGATTCCGAAGGTGCCGGCGGGCGACTCGGTGGCCAACGAGAGCGGTCCGGCGGGACTCTCCAGCAACGCCCGCTGGATGTCGACCCAGGACTCCGGCCGGACTCCACCCACCCGTGAGATCTCGGCTCCGGGGACGATCTCCGCCAGCGCTTCGGTTCCCGCGGGCAGGGCTTCCTCGTCGACACCCATGACCCGTGTGGTGGCCAGCTCCTGCGCGCCCCACGCAGCCGCCACCAACGTGTACAGGAAGAACGCGAAGAGCATGTTCATGATGACCCCCGCCGAGATGACGAATGCCCGCGCCAGGAGCGGCTGGGCATCGAAATCGGTGGGTCGGGGCCTCCGCGGCGTCTCGGCGGCACCCCCTTCCAGCTGTTCCATGACCTCGTCGTCCATCCCCTGCATCTTCACGTAGCCGCCCAGCGGAATGGCGGAAAGGACGTACTCGGTGCCCCCCCGCTCAACACCCCAGATGCGCGGCCCGAGGCCGATGGAGAAGCGCTCCACTCCGATTCCCACGGACTTGGCGGCCCAGAAGTGCCCCAGTTCGTGTACGAAGATCAGAACGCCGAGAACGACTATTGTGGCCAAGATTGCCATGCACCGATCCTTTTCACTTCCGCGGCCGCGCAGCGCCTCGCGGTCCGGTCCACCTGTAGGACCTCCTGTAGATCACACGCGGTTCGTCCCTCCAGTGCCTCGAGGACGGCCGCCACCACTTCCGCCATGCCAAAGAAGGTAACCCCGCCCGTCAGAAAGGCTTCAACGGCCACCTCGTTCGCTGCGTTGAACACCGCGGGGGCCGCGCCCCCCGCGCGTCCGGCGTTCACGCCGAGGCGGAAGAGCGGGAAGCGCTTCTCGTCCACCGGTTCGAAGACGAGGGGCGAGAGCTCGATGGGATCGAATCCCTGCAGCACGGGGTCCGGCGGTCTGCGCGGCCAGGTAAGCGCGTGCAGCACGGGCAGTTCCATCGTGGGCGCGCCCATCTGCGATAGGACCGAGCCGTCAACGAACTCGACGAAGGAGTGGACGATGGACGTCGGGTGCACCACGACCTCGATCCGGTCGTAGGGCAAACCGTACAGGAAATGCGCCTCGATCACCTCGAGCGCCTTGTTGGCGAGGGTCGCCGAATCGATGGTGATCTTCGCGCCCATCTCCCAGGTGGGGTGTCGCAATGCCATCGACGCGGTGGCCTCTCCCAGCGCCTCTGCGTCGGTCTCGCGAAAGGGCCCGCCGCTCGCGGTGAGGATCACGCGGTTAATCTCGTCCCGCCGCGCGGCACCGATGCACTGCAGGATCGCGGAGTGCTCGCTGTCGACCGGCACGAGTTCGCCACCCCCTCGGCGCGCCGCCTCAAGCACGAGATCTCCGGCCGCGACCAGTGACTCCTTGTTGGCCAGCGCACAGCGCTTGTCGGCCTCGAGGGCGGCAAGGGTGGGCGGCAACCCCGCCGCGCCCACCACCGCGTTCACCACGACATCCACACCGGGCAGAGCCGCGAGTTCCACCACACCCTCGGGACCGGTCCGCCAGCCCGCGGCCTTCAGGTCGGGACGATCCTTCAGCGCCGACGACTCGGCCACCGCGAGTTCACGCGTCCCGAACTCGGCCGCCAGCCGTTCCAGCTTCCCGACGGATCGGTGGCCCGACATGGCGACCACCCTGAATCGCGCCGGGTGCCTTCGGATGACGGAGAGCGTCGAAAGTCCCACGGAGCCCGTGGCCCCCAGTACCGCGACTCCCGTCACGCCAGGTACCGGGTCAGGACGAGCAGGCCGTAGGCCAGCGGCAGCGTGAAGAAGAGCGCGTCCAAGCGGTCCAGCACTCCACCGTGTCCGGGAAGGATCGCCCCGGAGTCCTTCACCCCCGCTTCCCGCTTGAGGACGGACTCGGCAAGGTCGCCCACCTGCGCGGCCGCCCCTAGAAAGAGCCCGATCAAACCACCGGCAAGCGGTGACAGGGGAACGGTGCCGAAGTCGTCCAGCGCGAAACCCGCGGCCACGCCCGCCGCCACGGACGCGGCCAATCCCCCGACACCTCCCTCCACCGTCTTGCCCGGACTGACCCGGGGCGCCAGGCGGGTCTTGCCGACGCTTCGGCCGACGAAGAAAGCCGCGGTGTCGCCGGCCCAGGTCACGCCCAACGGCAGGAGCACGAGCAATGTTCCTTCCCAGGGGTGCCAGGGGAGCGTGCCCATCACTTCGGGCAGGTTCCTGAGCAGAACGGCAAACGCCAGTGTGCCACCCGTGTACAGAACTCCGAGGACGGTGGCCGCGGCTGAGAGGAGTGGTGCTTCGCCGATCCGTCGGCCGAAGACCGCCACGCACGCGGTCATCAGCACCAGGATCAGGACAAGCGCCAGTCCGCGGTCGCCCCACGCCGCGAAGGCGGGGTCGTGGGTGGCCAGGAGCACCAGGAGCGACGCGGCCGGGATTCCCAGCCAGCGCACCGGACGCGCGCCTCTCGCGGACGCAAGCGCGTAGAATTCGTGTGCTCCGATCGCTGCCGCGACCATCAGGAGCGCACCGAGATACCAGCCGCCCAGATGGATCAGCAGGATCGCCAGCGGAATGCCCGCCGCGGCGACCAGAATCCGGGCTCTGAGTTCGGCCGACATCTTCACGAGGCGCCGGGGCCGCGGTCCGTGGACGGAGCCGTCCGGACACATGGCCGCTCGAAGGCCGGGGGGATTCCGTACACGGACTGCAACGTCAACCCGCCGCCACCCGGCCGAACCGCCGTTCCCGCTGCTGGTAGTCGAGGATGGCGGCGAAAAGGTCTTCGCGCGTGAAGTCGGGCCAGTAGGCCGTCGTGATGTACAGTTCGGTGTAGGCCAGCTGCCAGAGCATGAAGTTGCTGAGGCGGAACTCGCCGGAAGTCCGGATGAGCAGGTCGGGGTCCGGGAGCCCGGAGGTGAACAGGGAGCCTTCGAGGACGTTCTCGTCGATCAACTCGGGGTCCAGGGACCCGTCTCTGGCCCGCTCGCACAGCATCCGTGCCGCACGAACGAGTTCTTCCCTGGCCCCGTACGACACCATCAGGTTGAGCCGCAGGACCGTGCCGCCCCGGGTCGTCTCCTCGATCTGCCTGACCGCCTCGCGCGCCGCCGGATCGAGACGCTCGACTTCACCCAGAACCCTGGCCTCCACGCCGGCCCGGGCCAGTTGGCCCCGTTCCTTCTCGGCATATACCTGGAGCAGTCGCATGAGCGCGTCGATCTCGCTCCGGGGCCGCTTCCAGTTCTCGGTGGAGAAGGCGAAGAGGGTGAGGATCTCGACGCCGGCGGCGCAGGCTCCCTCGACAGCTTCGCGGACCGCGTTCATCCCCTCCCAATGCCCTGCGTGCCTGGGCAGACCCCTTGTGCGGGCCCAGCGGCCGTTGCCGTCCATGATAATGGCCACGTGACGCGGCACGCGGGAGTTCATCAGGATGCGGTCGAGCAGGTCAGTCAGATCGCCATCACCTCCTTCTCCTTGGCACTCAGGAGTTCGTCGATCCTGCGGATATGCTCGTCCGTGACCTTCTGCACCTCGTTCATCATGCGATGCGCGTCGTCCTTCCCCACCTCGTGTTCCTTGAGCATCAGCTTCACGAAATCGTTGGCCGCGTGCCGGGCGTGGCGCACCGAGATCTTCCCCTCTTCAGCCATTTTGTGCAGCAGGCGCACGTATTCTCGGCGACGCTCCTCGTTGAGGGGCGGGATGGGCACCCGAACCAGGGATCCGTCATTGGAAGGATTGAGGCCGAGCCCCGCTGACAGGACGGCCTTCTCGATCGCCTCGATCAGCGAAGGGTCGAAGGGCTGGACCACCAGGAGCGATGCGTCCGGGGCCGAGACGTTCGCCACCTGGTTCAACGGCATCCGGCCCCCGTAGGCATCAACCCGAACGCCATCGAGGATCGTCGGAACCGCCTTGCCGGTGCGCACCGTCGCGAACTCGCGCTGGACCGCATCCACGGCTTCGCCCATTCTGCTTCTGGTTTCGTCCATTACTTCCACGTTGCTCTCCTGCCGCTCGACGCCGCGTTCACCACGAACGCGGCGCGCTGATCATGTCGGTTCCGTTCAAGATACCAGCGTTCCAACGTATTTTCCGCGGATCGCCCGGCGTACGGCACCCTTGTCGTCCAGGTTCAGGACGATAATCGGAAGGTCGTTCTCGCGGCAAAGCGAGACCGCCGCCGCATCCATGACACGGAGGTCGCGCGCGACGACTTCGTGGAAGGAAATGTCGGGAATGAACTCGGCATCGGGGTCGCGGGCGGGATCGGCCGTGTACACGCCCTTCACCTTGGTCGCCTTGATCACGACATCGGCGTTCATCTCGATCGCTCTCAGCACCGCGGCCGTGTCGGTCGAGAAGTAGGGGTTGCCGGTTCCTCCGGCGAAGATGACGATCCGCCCCTTCTCGAGGTGTCGCACCGCCCGGCGGCGTATGTACGGTTCGGCGAGCTGCGGCATCCGGATGGCCGTCATGACCCGCGTGTCGATACCCTTTTTCTCGAGCAGATCCTGCACGGCCAGCGCGTTCATGATCGTGGCCAGCATGCCCATGTAGTCCGCCGATACGCGATCCATCCCGCGTCTGCTGGCGATGGCCCCGCGGACGATGTTGCCACCCCCGATCACCAGCCCCAGCGAGACGCCCACTTCGTGAATCGCCCGGATCTCGTCGGTGATTTCGTCCACGACCCCCGGTTCGATCCCGAAGCCCCGCTGCCCGGCCAGCGCTTCTCCCGAGAGCTTCAGGATGACACGATCGTAGCCCGAACTGCGCCGGTCGCGCGCGGCGGACGCCTCGCCGCTGCCGGGGTTCGGGCCAGGCACGGGCTGCTCGCTACCCCCCGACCTGGAATCGCGAGAACCGCGCCACCCTGATCTTCTCTCCCGTACGGGCCGAGACTTCGGTGATGAGTTCGCCGACGCTCCGGTCGGGATCCTTCACGTACGCCTGCTCCAGGAGCACGCGTTCCCTGTAGAACTTGGCCAGCTTGCCGTCCACGATCCTGTCGCGGATGTGTTCGGGTTTCCCCTCCCGCGCCACCTGTTCCGTGAAGATCCTGCGCTCCCGCTCGACGGTCGATGCGTCCACGTCGTCGGCGGCCACCGCGATGGGGTCCGCAGCCGCCACATGCATGGCGAGGTCCCGGGCCAACGTCCGGAAGTCGTCGGTGTTTGCCACGAAGTCCGTCTCGCAGTTGAGTTCCACCAGGACGCCGATGCGCCCGCCGTGGTGAATGTAGCTGGCGACCGTGCCTTCGTTGGCGGCCCGCGCAGCCCGCTTGGCAGCCTTCGCCTCGCCCTTGCTTCGCAGCAGGTCGATCGCCGCTTCGATGTCGGCGCCGGTCGACTCCAGCGCCCTCTTGCAGTCCATCATCCCCGCCCCGGTACGGTCACGGAGCTCCTTAACCAGCTTTGCGCCGATCTTCATCGTAAACTATTCCCTGACTTGCGCCAACGTCGCTTGGGGTGAACCAGAACTTGAACAAACCTGCCCAGGCATCCATCGAACGACGCGCTCCGACCCCCGGAGAGCCCGACTTCGCCTGCCCAACGGCCGTACCCGTGAGACTAGTCCGCCGGAGCCTCGGACCCACCCTTCGAACCCGATGCCGGCTTGCGGCGCCGGGGGCGCCTGGGTGCTCCGTCGCTCTCTCCGGCCTTGCGCACCTGTGCAATCGCTTCCGGCCGGGGACGCCGCTTTCGCGGGCGCGGTCTGAATTCGCGCGTGTCGGCGGTCTTCTCACCGGTTTCGGTGGAATAGGTCGTCGCCCCCAGCTCGGCCTGTCGCCTCAGCTGTTCATCCGGCACCTCGCGCCGGGCAATGCGAATCGTTTCGGCGATTCGGCCGGCGATCAGGCTGACCGAGCGAATGGCGTCGTCGTTGCCGGGGATGGGGTAGTCGATCAGGGACGGGTCCACGTTGGTGTCGGCAATCGCGATGACCGGAATTCCGAGCCTGTGAGCCTCGCGCACCCCGATGATCTCGCGCCTGGCGTCGACCACGAAGATCGCGCCCGGCAGCCGCACCATGTCGCGCAGGCCGATGAAGTACTTCTCCAGCTTGACGCGCTCCCGCTCGAGGAGCAGGCGTTCCTTCTTGGTGTAGAACTCGAAGGCGTTCTCTTCCTGGCCGCGGGCAAGCTCCTTCATGCGCCGTATCTGGCGGCGAATGGTCTTGAAGTTGGTGAGCATTCCTCCGAGCCAGCGCTCGGTGACGTACAGAGCCCCGCAGCGCTCGGCCTCCTCCTCGATGACTTGCCGCAGCTGCCGCTTCGTGGAGAGGAAGAGCACCCTCTCGCCCTTGAGAACGACCCTGCGCACCGCGTCGCACGCCTGTTCCAGGCGATCGAGCGTCTTGCGGAGGTCGATGATGTGGATCCCGTTGCGTTCTCCGAAGATGTAGGGCCGCATCTTGGGGTTCCAACGCCTGGTCTGGTGCCCGAAATGGACACCGGCATCGAGAAGGTCGGTCAGGCCGACATCGTTTTCGGCAGGATTCATGAGAGTGTAGCCTGGCAGTCCGTGGATGGAGCCGCCCGAGCACCGAGAGCGGTGAGGCGCCGGGCTGGCAAGGCGCGACGAAGGGGGAATAGCAGCGCTATTCGCCCGAGGAGCAACGCAGAGCGAAGCCTTGGAGTGACAAGATGTATAGTGAACATGACATAATGTAATGTGTACTTTACAGTTTTGACAGGTGAAGTGAAGCGCCCAGCCCGGATGCATCGCCGCTCGAATGCCGGGGGGATTCCATCCACGGGCTGCTATCGCTTGCTGAACTGGAAACGCTTGCGTGCCTTGGGCCTGCCAGGCTTCTTGCGTTCGACCTTGCGGGGGTCCCGCGTCAACAACCCGTTTTCCCGGAGCGGTGCCCGCAGTTCCTCGTCGTGAGTCAACAACGCCCTGGCCAGACCCAGCCGGATCGCGTCCGCCTGGCCTGTCAGCCCGCCCCCGTGGACCCGGGCCACTACGTCGAAGCGACCGTCCGCTTCGGCGACGCGCAGAGGATCCTCGATGCGAACCCGATGGGCCGGGCGGGGGAAATAGTCTTCGGGTGTCCTTCCGTTGACGGACCAGCGACCGCCACCCGGGCGGATGGATACTCGTGCAACGCTTCTCTTCCGGCGTCCTACGGCCTGGATCGGCACTTCAGCGGCCATGCGTCTCCTCGCGCAAGTCAGATCTCCAGGGGCCTGGGACCCTGGGCCTGATGTGGGTGAACCGCGTCCGGGTAGACCCGGAGCTTGCGGCGCATGCTCCGCCCCAGCTTGTTCTTCGGCAGCATACCCCTGACGGCCAACTCGATCACCCTGTCCGGGAACCGCTCCAGCATCGTCTTGAAGGGGATGTGTTTGTCGCCCCCCATGTACCCCGAGTGGCGGAAATAGGTCTTTTGCTCCGCCTTGCGGCCGGTCAGTACCACCTTTGACGCGTTGACGACGATCACATGGTCGCCCGTGTCGAGATGGGGCGTGTAGATCGGCTTGTGTTTGCCACGCAGGATCCGGGCGACCTCGGTCGCGAGCCGGCCCAGCGGCTTGCCCTCTGCGTCAACAACCCACCAACTCCGGTGGATGTCATCTTTCCTGGGAGTGATTGTGGTCGTCACGGTTTCCCCATGCCCTGCGAAACGAAGCCGCCCCGCGAAACGGGTTCGCGAGGTCGGCCAGAAAAATCCACAGCAAGGAATTGTATCCAGACCTCCGGCGGGTGTCAACACAAGTCGGGTCCAACGGCAGATGAGCCCGCGCTCAAGGCCGGTTTCCAGCGGGGAATGAGCCTGAAGTCCGGGACGCATGCACGGTGAAACGCGCCCGGCACGTCAGTCGGTGAAGGGTTTGAGCAGCCGGGCCCTCGACGCGTGGCGCAGACGCTCGAGTGCCTGCTGCTTGATCTGCCGAACCCGCTCGCGCGTCACCCCCAGCCTGGAACCGATTCCCTCCAGCGACATGGGCTGCTGGTCACCGAGCCCGAAATAGAGCCGCAGAACCTGTGCCTCGCGGGCCTGCAGCGTCCCGAGGGCGGCTTCGAGGGCTTCAGTGAGCGCCTGTTCCAGGATGGGCTCGTCGGGGCCGGGTGACACCCGGTCCGGCAGGTAGTCGAGCAGACGGCCGTCCTCGCCCGGGGCAACGGGTGCGTCGAGGGAGACATGGGCACGTGAGATGGCGAGTGTCTTCTCGACCTCTTCCCGGCTGAGTTCCACCTCCTCCGCGAGCTCCGCAACGGTGGGTTCCCGGCCCAGCTCCTGCACGAGCACGGCCTTGCGTTTCGCGATGCGGTGGAAGAGGCCCGCCCGGCTCAGCGGGACCCTCACAATCCTGCTCTGCTCGGCGAGGGCCTGCAGTATCGCCTGCCTGATCCACCAGACGGCATAGCTGATGAACTTGATCCCTTTCGTTTCATCAAATTTCCGGGCGGCCCTGATGAGCCCGAGATTCCCCTCGTTGATCAGGTCCGGAAGGGGGACGCCCTGGTTCTGGTACTTCTTCGAGACCGTGACCACGAAGCGAAGGTTCGAACGAACCAGTTTGTCGAGCGCTTCCTCCTCGCCGCGCCTGATCCCCTGGGCAAGACGAACCTCTTCATCCCGGTCGAGGAGCGGATACCGGCTGATCTCCTCGAGGTACTGGTCGAGGGATCCGCCGGAGGGATCGGGACGGGGAGAGAGACTCATGCTCTCATCCTGGAACCGACGTTGGCCTGCGACAACCCGCTTCCCGTTGGCGACACGGCGCTACTCCCGTTCCAGCCCATGGCGTTCGATCTTCTTGTAGAGGTTCGACCGGGGCATTCCCATCCTCCTCGCGGCCTCCGAGACATTCCATTCATAGTCGCGCAGCTTCCCCGCGATGAAGGCCTTTTCGGCCGCCTCCTTGAACTCGTTCAGGGTCTCCAGCGCCATCATGCTCCCCGGAACGCCGGCGTCGGGCGAGACGGCCGCGACAAGCTGGGTCACGTCGCGTCTTTCCACCGAGTCTCCCGGGCTGAGGATCATCAGGCGGGCAACCGCGTTCTTGAGCTGACGGACGTTGCCGGGCCAGTCCGGCTGCGCGAGAGCTTCCAGGGCCCCATCGCTGAAGAGCTTGTGCGGCACCCCGTACGTGCCGGGCGTCAACTCCGCGAAGTGCCTGACCAGCA
The DNA here is from genome assembly GCA_028874995.1 of Gemmatimonadota bacterium. GTDB lineage: Bacteria > Gemmatimonadota > Gemmatimonadetes > Longimicrobiales > Gaopeijiaceae > Bin94. The sequence goes on from JAPPGM010000104.1 coordinate 55,946, forward strand.
TGGGGATGTCCTCTGCCCGCTCCCTGAGCGGAGGGACACGGATCGTGACCATGTTGAGCCGGTGAAGGAGGTCTTCGCGGAACTCGCCTCTGTCGATCAGGTCGTACAGATCCTTGTTGGTGGCGGCGATGACCCTCACGTCCACGGAAACCGGCCGTGCCCCTCCGACCGGGGTTATGTCGCCCCCCTGCAGCGCCCGCAGGACCTTGGCCTGCGCCGCGAGCGACATGTCTCCCACCTCATCCAGGAAGAGCGTGCCCCGGTGCGCCTGCTCGAACTTCCCCATCCGGTCGGCCACGGCCCCCGTGAAGGAGCCCTTGACGTGGCCGAACAGCTCGGACTCGATCAGCTCGGAGGGGATGGCCGCGCAGTTCACCTCGACGAACAGCTGCGCCGACCGGGTCGAGCGGCGGTGCAGTGCACGCGCGGTGAGTTCCTTCCCGGTTCCGTTCTCCCCGGTGATCAGGACGGGCGCGTCGGTGCCACCGACCTTTTCGATGTCGTGCAGAACCTGCTTGATCGCGCGTGATCCCCCGACGATCCCGTGGTGGATTTCGATCTCGTGGGTCAGGCGCTCGACGCTGTCGGACAGGCCACGAACCATCAGGGCGTTTCGGAGCGTGACCAGCAACCGGTTGGTGTCGAGCGGCTTCTCGAGGAAATCGAAGGCCCCGTTTCGCGTCGCCTTCACCGCGGTCCCGATCGTTCCGTGCCCCGAAATCATGATCACGACGGCCCCGGCGTCGGTCTGCCGGATGCGCTCCAGGACCTCGATGCCATCCATCTTCGGGAGCTTCACGTCGAGGAGGGTCACGTCGGGCCTGAACTCGGGATAGTCGATCAGCGCGGCCGGACCGTTGCTGCACAGGTGCACCCGGTGGCCTTCATACTCGAAGACCTGCCTGAGGGCCTCGCCAACGGACTCCTCGTCGTCGATGATCAGGATTCTTGCCATGAACTCGGGTCTTCCACGGGTCGATCGTGACTAGGTGCGAACCAAAACCAGCTTGCCATCCTCGATATGCGCCGCTCTCAGCCCGCTGAGCGCCGGAACCGGCACGGCAGAAGCGGGCGCGTCCGGCGGCGGCTCGTGGCCGAGCGCGGCGAGGATCTCCGGAACGGCGGCCGCCGGAATCGGCCACCCCTGCAACTCCACGCCCCCGACCACGAGCACCGAAACCTCATCCCCGAATACACCCAGCGAACCCTTGACGACCACATCGACCGTATCGGGCAGGATGCCGGCGACCCCTCCCAGGTGGGGCAGGTCGGAGATTCGGGCGGGCAGTACTCGGGCTCGAATTTCCAGGCGATTCCCGACGAAGGAGACGGTCGGGTCCAGTACGCCGGAAGGGACGATTCCGGGGATCGAATAGCGCAACAGAGATGACACTTCGGCCGATTCCAACCTCAGTTCTGGCTCTTCGGAGACCTGGAACTCCTCGATCTTCGCCTCGGCCCGGGCGGCGGTTTCCGCATTGACCGGCAGGTCCGCAACCTCCGCCTGGTCGATCCCCAGCGCCGATTCCACGCGGGGGAATACCGCATCGCCCCATCTCCAGCCCCCATATGCCGCCAGGGCGGCCACCAGCAACAGCACCGTTCGGGTCACGAATCTCTTCAGCGCCTTACCCATCTTTTCGACTCTCTCGTTCGGCAGCCCCTCTCGAGAGACCACCGCCCCGCGCCGGCGGCGACTCGGGATCACTGGACGGACCGCCGCCTCCGAGGACGGCCCGATGGACGTTCGTGTAGCGGGGCCCGCCGGGCAGCAACTCACTGCGCACGAGGTGAACCGCCGCGACGGGGAACACCAGATCCGGAATGGTGACGGCGTTGCGGTGTCGGGCGCCATCCCCGCCGGAGCGAGCCCTGCTGGCTCTTCCTACCGTGAGATGAGGACTAAAGGTCCGATTCTCACGGGCCACGCCCTCGTGGGCGAGTGCACGGTCCAGCCTTTTCCGCAGCCCGGAAAGCGGCCGGCCGCTGACTCCCACCCAGTATACCCGGGGCGGGCCGCGCCCGGGAAATGTGCCCGTCCCGGAAAGCCCGATCTCGAATGGAGCGACCTGGTCGAGCGCCTCCGTCGCGGCGATGAGTCGGGGCAGGACCCGGGTCGAAACGTCGCCAATGAAACGCACCGTGATGTGCAGGCGCTCCTGAGGAACCCAGCGTACGGAAGGAAGGAACTCGCGCACGGGGGCCAGAGAGCGCCACAACGTCCGCCGGACCCGTTCGGGCGGCCAGACCGCGTAGAACAGGCGTAGCGATCTCAAGCCACCGGAACCGCCACTGGACCGAGTACGGCGTCGACGCCCTGAACGGCGGCCTCCACATCGCTTCGCGACGAGGCCCATCCCAGCGAGAAGCGAACGGCCCCCTCCTCCGATGTGCCAAGGATCCTGTGCACTTCGGGCGCGCAGTGCAGCCCGGCGCGCGTCTGGACCCCATGTTCCCGGTCGAGATGTCCGGCCAGCGACGCGGCATCCATGCTTTCGGCCCTGACGGTCACGACGGGGACGCCGTCCGGAGCCGGGGGCGACAGCATGTCGAGTCCCGGCACCGTCGAAAGTCCTTCGAAGAGTTCGGCCTTGAGAGACATCTCGTGCGCGTGGATGGAATCCAGTCCCCGCCCTACCAGGAACCGGCAGCCGGCCAGGAGCCCGGCCATCCCAGGAGGGTTGCCCGTCCCCGCCTCCAGGCGGTCCGGCATGGCAGGGGGCATGAGCCTGTTCCGGGAGTCGCCTCCGGTACCGCCGACCAGCAAGGAGTCGACCTCCAACCCCTCTCTCACCCACAGACCACCGGTGCCCTGCGGCCCCAGAAGCCCCTTGTGACCCGTGAAGGCGACCACGTCGGCCCCGTCCGCGGCGAGGCTCCGGCTCCAGTGCCCGGCCGATTGGGCGGCGTCCACCACGACGACCGCCCCGGCTTCGTGCGCCATGTGCGCCAGCGGGCCGAGCGGCATGAGCGTGCCGAGGACGTTCGATGCAATGTTCACTACGAGCACGCCGGCGCCGTCCAGCAGCCTCTCCGCCTCGTCCATGTCGATCGACCCGTCGGGACTCCCCGAGAGCATGCGCAGTTCCACTCCCCGGTGTTCGGACAGGTAGTGGGAAGGCCGCAGCACAGCGTTGTGATCGTACTGGGATATGACCAGGGTGTCGCCCGGCGCAAGCAGGCCCCAAAGGGCCGTGTTGAGCGCGTGGGTGGCGTTCTGCATGAATGCAATCCGTCCCGGATCGCCCGGCAGGCCCATGACCCGGGCCAGTTCGCAACGGCAACGGAATGCGAGGCGTGCCGCTTCCATCGCCCCGGAGTGTCCTCCGCGCCCGGGTGAGCAGCCCACCCCCCGCAGAAACTCGGCGACCGCGTCGGCCACCTCCGGCGGGCGCACCGCCGAGGTGGCGGCGTAGTCCATGTAGTGTCCCATGCCAGGGTTCCTCCGGCCAACGGTCGTACGGGGTGCGGTATTCCATTGGCCAGCCTAATCGGTGGAGGTCCCGGTAAACAAGGGTGCGACCCCCTTGCCACGGACGGTCGGCGCGATCCGGCGCGTGTCGGCGGAGAGTCCGAACCCCCGCCCGAGCAACCCCACCCGAAGACGGAGCGCCTCGGCCACCTCCCGCATGCCCACACGGTCGTTCCGCGCGAGATCGGCGATCGTGCGCGCAACCCGCAGGGTCCGGTGCACCGAGCGGGCGGACAACCCGTATCGGCCGATTCCATCCTCGAGGAGCCGACTTCCGGATTCGGACATCCGACAGGCCCGCATGACCTCACGCGCAGGCACCAACGCGTTCACCGCCCCGCTACCGGAGGAGCGCCGCAACTGCCGACACCTTGCTCCGGCCACCAGGTCTTTCGCGACCGCCGTGTCCCAGCCCTCTCCTCCCCCGACCCCCGACAGCTCGTTCCAGGAGACGGGCCCGACCTGAACCTGAAGGTCGATCCGGTCCAGGAGGGGCCCGGAAAGGCGCGACCGGTAGCGCGCGACATCACGGTCGGCGCAGACGCAGTCCTCCCCTCCCTGCCCGCAGGGACAGGGGTTCATGGCGGCGATCACCTGGAAGCGCGCCGGAAAGGTGACCGTGTGCCGCACGCGGGCAATCCGGACCCGGCCCGACTCGATGGGCTGGCGGAGGGTCTCCAGAACGCTCCGGCTGAACTCCGGCAGTTCGTCCAGGAAGAGCACGCCAAGGTGAGCCAGGCTGATTTCGCCGGGCCGCGGTGGATTGCCCCCACCAATGAGTCCCCCGGCGGAGATCGTGTGGTGGGGGGCGCGGAACGGGCGATCGGTCTTGATGGGATCGTCGTCGTCGAGGAGTCCCGCAACCGAATGGACCCGGGTCACCTCCAGCGACTCCGCCTCCGCCAGGGGTGGCAGAAGGCCGGGCAGGCGCCGCGCGAGCATGGTCTTGCCGGAGCCGGGCGGGCCCGACATGAGAAGGCTGTGACCTCCCGCGGCGGCGATCACCAGCGCGCGCTTTGCCAGGGGTTGCCCACGGACATCCCCGAGATCCGGACGGTACCTCGGGGCGCTGCCGGAGGCGCGCGGAGGTATGGGCGCAGGTTCCAGTTCGCCGCGCAACAGCCCCACGACCTGGTCCAGCGACTCGACCCCCACCACCTCCACCCCCGGCACGGCGGCGGCCTCACGGGCGTTGCCCGTCGGCACGAAGAGTCGTCTCGTCCTCTGGGCCCGGCAGCTCATGGCCAGCGCGATCGCCCCCCGGATCGGGCGTACGGAGGCATCGAGACCCAGTTCCCCGACGAAGGCACACTCCCCGAACGTCTCGGCCGGCAGGTGGCCGAATGCCGTCAGTAGCGCCACCGCAATCGGGAGATCGAAACCCGACCCCGACTTGGGCATGTCCGCGGGCGCCAGGTTCACGGTGATGCGCCGCGGTGGAAGCGCCCTCCCGCTCTGCGCCAGCGCGGCGAAGACCCGCTCCTTGCCCTCGCGCACGGCGCCCGCCGGGAGCCCGACCACCGTGAAAAGGGGCAAGCCCGTCTGCACCTTGACCTCGACCGTGACCGGCTGGCCTTCGACCCCGTGGACCCAGTACGAATGCACCACTGCAAGCATGCCGAACTCCGCGAAATTGATTTGTCGGCACGCAGTTTACCGGGATCTCGCGGGCGCTGGAATGTCGAAATCGGCCCTTCGACGGTGGAGACGGAGGCGAGGCACCCGCCCGCTTTCGCGCGAGGGACTGGCGGAACCGGCCGCGCCGATGCAAGTTGGACGCGTTTTTGACCGGGAGATGACATTGATGACCATCGCGACCATGGCCGAAAGCCGGCCGGGCGAACGTCGCGTCGCACTCGTTCCCGACGCTGTGCGGCACTACCGCAAACGAGGCTGGGAGCTACGCGTCGAGGCCGGCGCGGGGAACGCCGCCTCTTTTCGGGACCGGGACTACGAGGGGGCGGAAGCCACCGTCGTCGCGGGGCGGGGCGCGCTCCTCGACGGGGCCGGGGTGGTGCTGAAGGTGCAGCCGCCCACCCGCGAAGAGGTGGATGCGCTGCCACGGGGCTGCGTCCTCGTGTGCCACCTGAACCCGCTGGGCCCCACCGAGATCATCGAGGCGCTGGCGGCGCGGGGAGTGAGCGCGTTCGCCGTCGAGCTGATCCCCAGGATCACCCGGGCGCAGAAGATGGATGTCCTCTCCTCGCAAGCCACCGTTGCGGGGTACAAGGCGGTCCTCAACGGTGCCGGAGGCATGACCCGTTTCCTCCCCATGCTGACCACCGCGGCCGGCACGGTCCGGCCCGCCAAGGCCATGATTCTGGGTGCCGGCGTGGCGGGATTGCAGGCGATCGCAACGGCGAGGCGGCTGGGCGCGGTGGTGTCGGCCTTCGACATCCGTCCCGCGGTGAAGGAGCAGGTCGAGAGCCTGGGGGCGAAGTTCCTCGAGGCGACCCTGGACGAGGCCAGCGAGGACGAGGGCGGCTACGCCCGCGAGCTGTCGGAGGAGCAGCACGAGGCGGAGCTGGAACTGATCGCCACGCACATCCGCGACCACGACCTGGTCGTCACCACGGCCCAGATTCCCGGACGCGCCGCCCCCGTGCTCATCACGGAGGAGATGGTGGCGAGCATGCGGCCCGGCAGCGTGATCGTGGACCTGGCTTCGGAGACCGGCGGAAACTGCGAACTGACCGCCGCGGGCGAAAGCGTGGAGCATGGCGGGGTCACCGTCATGGGACCGACCAATCTCCCGGCCGAGCTCCCCTTCCACGCCAGCCAGATGTACGCCCGCAACCTCGCCGGCCTCGTCGACCACATCTTCGACGACGAGGGCGGGATCGACTACGACGATGAAATCACGGCCGCCACCTGCGTGACCCGCGGCGGCGAAATCACCAACGAGCGCGTCAGGGACAACCTGGCTGCCGCCACGGAGCAGAGAGCCCATGGGTGAACTCCTGATCGGCCTGTACGTCTTCGTGCTGGCCACACTCGCCGGGAGGGAGGTGATCTCGAAGGTCCCCCCCACCCTTCACACCCCCCTCATGTCCGGCGCCAACGCGATCTCGGGGATCGCGATCATCGGCGCGCTGGTCGTCACCGGGGCCGCGGACTCGACCTGGGTGAGGGTCCTCGGCATCGCGGGAATCGTCATGGCCACCATCAACGTCGTGGGCGGCTTCATGGTGACCGACCGCATGCTGCAGATGTTCAGGAAACGTTAGTGTCGTGTCCCGGAGATATCTCGGCTATTCGAGCACCGATTCATCCGGGCTGGACCGCTTCGCTCATGTCACCAGTAATGTAATGAATATATTACAATATGTAATGTATAGTATACATTCTTGCTCATCTGAGCTCCGCTCTGCGTTGCTCCTCGGGCGAATAGCCCTGCTATTCCCCTCTCGTCGCGCCTTGCCAGCCCGGCGCCTCGGCACTCTCGGTAGCTCGCGAATCCCCGGAACACAACACTGAGGCAGCCGTGGAAACTTCCCTGATCGCTCAACTCGCATACCTGGTCTCGGCGATCCTCTTCGTCTCCGGGATCAAGCAGCTGTCGTCGCCCGCCACGGCACGGTCCGGGAACGCGCGCGCGTCGGTGGCCATGCTGCTGGCCATCGTGGTCACCCTCCTCGACAACGAAATCCTGGACTGGACCACCGTGGCGGCCGCGGTCATCGCGGGCGCGGTGGTGGGGGGAGTGCTGGCGCGCAAGATCGAGATGACCGCAATGCCCCAGCTGGTGGCGGTCTTCAACGGTTTCGGCGGGGGTGCTTCGGCGGCGGTTGCGGCCGCCGAGTTCGTCCGGCTGGGAGGAAGCGGCACGGGCGTCGAACTCGGCGCCGGGGTCACCATCGTGCTCAGCACCCTCATCGGGGCGGTCACCTTCTCCGGTAGCCTGATCGCCTTCGGCAAGTTGCAGGGGATCGTGACCGGCAAGCCCGTCACGTTCCCGCTGCAGAAGTCCTTCAACGCCCTGCTCTTCCTGGCGGTGCTGGTGATTGGGGCGGGGCTGGCCGATGTCGGCATCGGCGACGCGGTGGCCTCGATCTTCGGATCCAGCGTCGTCGAGGTCGGCGTGCCCTTCTTCCTGGCCCTGGTCGCCGGCGCGCTGATTCTCGGCGTCCTGCTGGTGATCCCGATCGGCGGCGCCGACATGCCGGTGGTGGTGTCGCTCCTCAACTCCTATTCGGGACTGGCGGCCGCGGCCACGGGCTTCGTGCTCGGCAACATGATGCTGATCATCGCCGGGTCGCTGGTCGGGGCCGCGGGGCTGATCCTCACCCAGCTCATGTGCAAGGCCATGAACCGCTCGCTCGGCAACGTGGCTTTCGGGGCCTTCGGGACCGACGGGCCGACGACGAAGGCGAAGACCGGCGAGCGCCCGGTCCGGGATGTCGACGCGGAGCAGGCCGCCATGGTCCTCGCCTATGCGGGGTCGGTCGCGGTCGTTCCCGGGTACGGACTCGCGGTCGCCCAGGCGCAGCACGAACTCAAGAAGGTGTGCGACCTGCTCGAGGAGCGGGGCGTCCGCGTGCGCTTCGGGGTCCACCCGGTGGCGGGCCGCATGCCCGGACACATGAACGTCCTCCTCGCCGAAGCCGATGTCTCCTACGACAAGCTGCTCGACCTCGACGACATCAACGCCGAGTTCGACACGACCGACGTGGTGCTCATCGTGGGCGCCAACGACGTAGTGAACCCGGCCGCCCGCGATCCGGATTCGGTGATCGCGGGGATGCCCATCCTGGATGTGGACAAGGCGCGTACCGTAATCGTGATGAAGCGCTCGCTGAGTCCGGGCTTCGCCGGCATCGACAACGACCTGTTCTACATGGACAACACGCTGATGTTCTTCGGCGACGCCGCGCAGCAGATGTCGGAGCTGGTCAAGGAGGTGCGGGAGGCGTAGAGGCCCGGGCCGGGATTCAGCGGCGAGTGGCGCGACGGAGCGCTATCCGGCTTCGTTAGCCGCCTCGCGCAGGGCTTCCCAGGTCGCGTTCACGTGGCGCGCGGCGGTGTGGACGTTCCCGATCGCGAAGCGCAGCCAGGTCTCGCCGCCGATCTCCGTGGGAGACAGGAAGGCGGCGCCGCTCCGGTTGACGCGGTCCATGATCGACAGGTTCAGCGCGTCGCGCTCCCCACCCGACACTCCCGGGGGCGACCTTCGCAGCACAACAAGGGAAAACGGCGAAGGCCGCCAGAGCTCCCAGCCGGCGGCAGCGTCGACCGCATGGGCAAGGCGCCGGGCGAAGGCAACGTGGCGCGCCAGGATCTCCCGCAGGCCCTCCTGTCCGAAGTACCGCATCACGAACCAGAGCTTGAGCGCCCGGAACCTGCGCCCCAGTGCCAGCCCCTGGTCCATGAGGTGCGTGACCCCGGTCTCGGAGGTCTCGAGGTAGGCGGGGACGAGCGAGAACGCCGCCCTCAGCCACGAGGGGTCCCGCACGTACAGGACCGAGCAGTCAACCGGCGTGAACAGCCACTTGTGCGGGTTGACCACGATGGAATCCGCCCGCTCCCAGCCCGTGAAGTGGTGGCCCATCCCGGGCAGCGCCGCCGCGACGCCCGCGTAGGCCGCGTCGACGTGGAGCCAAAGCCCGCGCGAACGCGCGATCCCGGCGATGGCGGCCACCGGGTCGACCGCGGTGGTGGAGGTGGTTCCGATGGTGGCCACGACCGCCAGCGGGCGAAACCCTGACGTTACGTCATGGTTGATGGCATCGGCCAACGCGGCCGGGTCCATTGCGCGGTCCGGACCGGTGGCGACGGCGCGCACGCCCCGGCGGCCGAAACCGAGCGCATGGACCGCCTTCAGCACCGACGAGTGAGCCTCGCGCGAGGTGTAGACGCGTCCAGCGGGCGCCGCGCTCATTCCGTCTTCGCGCGCTTCGGGCAGGTAACGCTCCCGTGCCGCCGCCAGGGCCAGGAAGGTGGAGGTCGAAGCCGTGTCGTTGATGGCTCCCGTGAACTCCGGCGGCAGACCGAGGAAGCTGCGCAGCCATCCGAGCGTCACCTCCTCCAGTTCCGTGGCCGCGGGCGAACTCTTCCAGACCATCGCGTTCACATTGAGTGCCGCGGCAAGAAGTTCGCCCAGGATTCCCGGTCCCGATCCCGAGACCGCGAAGTAACCGAAGAAGGCGGGGTGGTTCCAGTGGGTGATTCCCGGAACGATCACCGACCGGAAATCCTCGAAGAGTGCGTGCAGGGGCTCGCCCGTCGCGGGAGGCTCCGCCGGAAGCGCGTCCCGGACCTCGCCCGGCTTCGTCCTGGCGAGCACGGGGTACGCGTCGATCCCCTCCAGGTAGTCGCTCACCCAGTCCACGAAGCGATGACCCCACTCGCGAAACTCCCCGGGCGCCATCCCGCCGGGCGCCGGCGCTGTCGCGGGGTATCCGTGGCCCAACTCGTCTTCCGGCACGGATCCGCCGCCGCGACGGGTCACTCGCGCCCGATCCGGGCCATGTGCCGCATGGTCCGGCCGCCCTCTTCCCGTAGCGTGCGGATCTGTTCCACGACCTCGTCCATGTCATCCCGCCCGAGCGGTGCCGGCCCGCCCGACCCGTCCACCAGGTTGAAGAACAGGAGGTCGGTATGCCCCACACTGGCCTGAGTCACCCCGATGTCCACCGCCCGGTTGAGTTGCAGCACGTCTCGCATCTGAAGCGCGCCGTGCGCGGAGAGAGGCCGCTCGAACATGAGCCGCACGATGACTTCGCGCAGAATCTGGAACTCCTCAATCACCTCGCCCGCCGACAACCCGCGTCGCGCGGCCACCGAACCGTACAGTTCCGCGCACTCCGACCACAGCGGCAGAATCTGCGCGCGATATGGACTCAGCATTCCGGGAAGGAAGGACACGAGCCCTCGGCAGAACGCGTTCACCAGCGATTCGCCGGCACGGGACCCCGAGTTCCGTCCGGCGAGCAGTCCTTCGGACCAGCGCTCCGCAATGAGGTTGGAGTGCGCCCCCAACCACCCGGCGAGATCCACGGGGGCCGACACGGGACGCCGCGAGGTGCGCGGACCGTGTTCGCCGGCCTGTCCGAGGTTCATATGTGGCACGGGTTCATTCTATTGTGACCGCATCTCCATCGCCAAGGCCGGCGTGCCTGGAGCGTTTCGGTCCCGACCCACCCACCTCCATCCTCAGCCGGACGCTCACGCGGGTCCCCATTCCCTCCACGCTCTCGACTTCCATCGTGCCCCCCCAAGAGTCGACCAGTCGCTTGGCGATAGGCAGCCCCAGCCCGCTTCCCGTCGAGCGCGTCGAGAACCGGGGCTCGAAGATACGCGGCAACAACTCCGCGGGAATCCCCGTTCCCTCATCGTCCACGGTCACGAGCACCATGGCATCCCGGCCGTCCGGCACCTTCGCGCCGATCCGGACGACCCCGCCACCCGGCATGGCCGCACGGGCGTTCTCGAGCAGGTTCAGGAGTACCTCCTTCAACTCGTCCGGCCGGCACAGCACCTGCGGCAACGCATCGGACAGATCACTCTCGATCCGTATCGCCGATTCGCCTCCGCCCCGGTAGAGATCCAGAACCTCGCGCAGCACCCCCACGAGTTCCACCGACACAAGCGGGCCCTGTTCGGCCGCGCCGGGCGATGCCAGCCGCGAGAAGCCGCGGGCAATCGACGCGAGCCGGTCGATTTCCGTCAGGATCGCGCGCACGTTCCGCTCCAGAATCCTGCCGAAGTCGCTCTTCCGGTCACTCCAGGCCCGCCGCAGGTGTTGCACGGAGAGCTTCATGGGCGTCAGCGGGTTCTTGACTTCGTGCGCGACCTGATTGGCCATTTCTCCCCAGGCCAGGATCCGTTCGCTGCGCAGTTCGTCCGTGACGTCTTCGAGGTTCACCACCACACCGCCAAGATGCCCCTCGTGAGCGATCCGCCTGGCGCGGGCCCGAATCCTCCGTTCGCCCCACTGGAAATCGGCATCCGACTCCACGGCGCCGCCTGCCCTGTAGAAGCCGGACAACCAGGCACCGAGTTCGGCGGCGTGCGGACCCGTCCCGGGGATGGCGCTCCCGGCTTCCAGGGACGTCTCCAGGAGCAGTTCGGCCCTGGGGTTCGCCACCGTGATCCGTCCGCCGGTGTCCACCGCGATCACTCCGGTGGCCACCTCCTCGACGATCGCTTCGGTGCGCCGCGTGGTGCGGAGGAGTTCGCGCCTGGCATTGTCGAGCCGGAGCACCATGCGGTTGAACGCCGCAAAGACCGAACCGAATTCATCCACGCGGTCATCGGGAAGGTGCACGGCCAGGTTCCCGCTTCCCACGCGCTCCGAGGCCACCTGCAGCGTCTGGATGGGGCGGGTCAGTGCCTGTCCCACCAGGAGGGCCAGACCGAGGGAGAGTACCGGCCCGAGGACAATGGCGAACCCGAGCAGATCCGCGACATCGCGTCTGCGCAGCGCAGCCGCCCCGGCCCGCAACGGGACGGGAGACGCGACGATGTCGCCGTCGGGAAGCCGGCGGTGCGCCATGACGTACTGCCAGCCGCCCAGATTCTCCACCTTCGACGCGCGCAGCCTCTGCCGGGTTTCCAGGTCGTCGTAGATGCGCGGGTCGACCCAGCCTTCGTACAGGCCCAGCTCGATGAGCTCGTCCACCGACCCTCCCACCAGCTCCCCGTGGCGGTATTCGAGCAGATCGGCTCCCACGCGCCGTGCGAGGGATTCCATCGAGCCGCCCTCCTCCAGGTAGGCTTCGCCGATCTGGGCAACCACCCGTTCCGCGAGCGCCGTGGCGGTGCGCTCCGATGCTCCCGCCAGTGTGCGATAGGCCAGGGCACCGAAGAGCGCGCTGGACAGGATGAAGAAGCCGAAGAGCGTCCAGGTCACCCGGGCGCGGAAGGAGTAGTACAGACCCCGCCAGTCGACGGGCCCGGGGAAACGCAGTCCCAGGATGCCCACGCTCAGAAGCCACAGGACCGCGAAAGCCGCGAGGTCGATCGCCAGCACCAGCGTGGCCCGGGCCAGCATGACCTGCATGTTCGGGATGCTGAGCGTGTAGAAGACCGAGTAGGGACCGTCCGGATAGCGGGCCGATCCCCTGCCCCCCCACCCTTCGTCGTTGCGTGTCCAGACCACCGGGTTCCCTGCCGCCGCGGTGGTTCCGTCGGCTGTCCTGACGAGTGTCAGGAACTCCTGGTCGCCTCCCTCCTCGACGGAGGCGAAGAGAGGCCCCAGACCCGACGGCACATCGATGGTTCTGCGGGGAGGAATGGCTCCGGTCACGAAGCGGCCACTGCCCAGAGGCACCCCGAGAAGATGATGAACATCTGTTTGGCCGGGCCGCCGGTACTCTCGCATGCCACTCTCCCGGAGTTCGGGAAGCGCCGCGTCCACGACCGGCGACCGCTCCCCCTTCATCCCCAGTCGCAGCTCCTGCAGCGCGGTATTGTCCCCGGACCAGAGGGTGAGGAAGATCGGCGAGCCCTGCGCCGCCAGCCCGCTGTTCACCCAGGCCTGGTACATGAGCTCGACGTCGCCTGCACCGGCCTGCTCGAGGGCGTCCGCCTGGAGGGCAAAGCGTGCGAGCAGGGAATCGGGGTACGGTTCCGGGGTCACGCCCAGCCGCGCCATCCGGGTCTCGGCGATCTGCAGCCGGACCTCCGTGCGCATGGACCACGCAAAGGGAAGGGCGGCCGTGCCAGCCAGCCAGAAGGCACAGAACCAGCGCACGTACGACAGGTGCCGCGACCCATCGAGTCCGCGCACCATGAGTACGGCGGGCAACATCCAGAGGGCCGCCAGCGGCAGCGACACATCCGGACCCACCCTGACACCCACGGCGACGCCGATGCTCAGCATCGCGGCGACGGCGATACCCAGAAAGACCAGACTCGGCGTGCTTCCGGTGCTCCCGGGAACGCGACACGCCATTGCCACGCCGGCGATCAGCGCCAGGATCAGGGTGATCGACGACTGAAAGACGATCCAGCGAGCATCGGTGGTGCCCAACAGATCCAGTGACGCGCCCTGTTCCATCAGACCCAGGACCAGGGGGAAGCTCACGGCCACGATCGGGGGAGCGAGCCAGCTCCCCACCCGTTTCCAGCGCGGCGCCACCAGTACCGCAAGAGGCACTGCCGCCATGCACAGCATGAGGACGCGGCCCAGGGGCAACGGGAAGGGTCCGGGCAGACGAAAGAAGTTCGGGTCGACCAGATGCGGCGCTGTCAACAGCCCCTCCAGCGGGAGAACGGCCGCCGCGGCGAAGAGGGCGGCCACGGAGTACGGCAGATCGCGTTTGGGGCCGCCGAAGGACTCGATAAACCATACCAGAGCGGCCAGGGCGATGACGATGTGGATACCTCTGCCCCGGCGCTCGGACCGGCGCGTGAGCGGATCGGGCTCCTCTACGGCGATGCTGAGCAGGGGCTCGTCGTCCCACCCGAAATCGAAGACCCCGGGGCCGGCGACCCGGTCCGAATGCGCAATCCGTATTTCTTCGCCGGTCTCGTCCCGGAATCGCGACACGAAGTCGCCCAGGCCGGTCGCGAAGGCCTCCGGGAGGTCGGAACGCATGAGGCTCGCCACCATCGCGGTTCCAAGTCCGCCGGGTATCTCAGCCGTGAAGTACAGGTAGGAGAAGAGCGGAGTCCCGAAATAGAAGTAGTGGCTCGGGACGTCCAGCACTTCTTGCGGAACGCGGCCGCGGTGCCCGCCCGCCCAGACCACCAGCCGGCCATCGGGTCCATACACGGCCGCCCCCGCCATGTCCGACTCGTCCACCACGGCCTGCAGCGAGTCCTGAAGGGCGGCGCGCCCCCGGGCGGTGGCGGACGCCGCGACGATCCTCGCCACCGACGAGTCCCCCCGGATGACGAGTTCGCTCAACACCCGTTCGAGTGCCACGCCCACCTCGGCGCTCCGCCCCTCCCAATACGACTGCCAGTCTTCTGTGAGCCGCCGATCGCCCAGCTCCGTGTGGAGCCCCACGACTGTTCCGGCCGCCAGGAGGAGCGCGGAGATGGCGTGGCGACGACTGCCGCGGACCTTGAAGAAGGAAGCGCACACGAACACGGCCGCGGGCACAAGCGCCCAGTAACTCTCAACCCTCGCCCAGAGAATCAGGGACAGGAATCCCAGCCAGATGAGCGACCCGGACGCCGATGGCGGCCGGCGAACGTCTCTTCGGTCCGTCATGGGGGGAAGCGCGAGCAGTGGTCGGTGGTTAGCGGCATCGTCTTCCTGACGGACCGAGGACAATTCGACCGACACCAATCCCCCGGACTCGGCGTCGACATTATGATTAAGGTAGCCTAACGGGAACACCCCCGTTCGCGCCTCCGTTACCTGTTTTCGGGACGCTTACGCCGCCACCGCACCACACCCCTTCCCTCGTCCACGGCTCACGATGACGGGTTCCTGATATCCGGGTGCTTGATTGGGTGCCCCCTCAGCAGTCCATGGATAAAGCCCCGCGAGCACCGAGAGCGGTGAGGCGCCGGGCTGGCAAGGCGCGACGAAGGGGGAATAGCAGCGCTATTCGCCCGAGGAGCAACGCAGAGCGAAACCTTGGAGTCGCTGAATGTATACTGTGGTTGACAGAATGTAACGTTGTCTTTACGTCGTGAATCGGTGGAGCGAAGCGCCCGGCGCGGATGCATCGCCGCTCCAATGCCGGGGGATTTTGTCCACGGGCTCCTCAGTGTCATATCACATATCACACGTCGGACAACGGCGTTTGAGCTTGACGCGTGCGTCGTCCTTGGTGAACTGCCAGGTGGAAGTCGGCATTGCGCCGCGGCGGGATCACGCAGCCGACGCGCCGCCACGGTTTGATGGCGTTGCCTTTCGCACCCGCCGGTGGCCTGTCCCATTCCGACATG
>JAPPGM010000121.1 GCA_028874995.1 Gemmatimonadota bacterium
CTCGTAAGTTCAACATCCATGGGCAGATGCGAACTTACTTGCGTCCGCCCGACGGACGGATCGTGATCGCGAACGCCGGAACCAACGAGCTGCGCGTCTTCGGTGCCGACGGGGTGCATCTGGGGACATGGGGACGCGAGGGCGAAGGGCCGGGCGAGTTTACCGGCCTGTCGGGGGTCGAGCCCTGGCCGGGTGATTCGGTCGTCGCGTGGAGCAGCACGACGTGGGTGATATCGGTCTTCGACTCGGAGGGCGTGTTCGGTCGGTCCTTTACCCTCGACTCGGACGCCGGCGCGCTCGAACCCCGCGCAGTGCTGAAGAACGGAAGCATACTGGGACGGACCGGCGAAGTCGCCAGCGAAGGATACCGGCGCTCGCGGGAGACGTACGAGTTGCGTCGTCCCGGAACCACCCCGCCGGTCGAGTTGGGCACCCACCCCGGCCAGGAGTCCTACCTCACCTTCCGGAACGGAATGGCCGTGTTGGGCTATCTGCCCTTCGGACGCTCGCTCCGGGAGGCGGAGTGGGGCGAACTCGTCATCATCACGACGGAAGATCACTACGAGATTCGTGCCTACGACCGCGCGGACGGATCGCTCGACCGCATCGTCCGCCGCGAGTACGAAAACCGCGCGCCCACCCGCGAGGAGGTCGACGAAGCGCTCGAGGCGGCGCTGGAGCGGGCCGGACTAACCGGACAGCGCCTGGAGTTCGCCCGCCAGGGCTACTCGAACATGCCCCTCGTGGAGCAGTTCCCGGCCTTTCGGATGCTCCTGACCGATCCCCTGAATCACCTCTGGGTGCGCGAGGCCACGCTTCCCGGCATGGACCGGCCCGCGCCGCTATGGACCGTGTTCGACCCGGAGGGGAAGGCGCTGGGGTTCATCGAGACGCCCGACGGGCTGACGGTCTATGAGATCGGCGCCGACTACCTGCTTGGACGGGCGACGGATGAAATGGGGGTGGAGTCGGTGCAGGTTTGGGCGCTCGAGCGGTGAACTACCGCCGGAGACCCGGGTCCAGGAGGTGAATGAGAGGCATTCCGGCGTCTCTACGTCCGTTCAGCTTTCATCGGCTATGTCTACGCCATCGGAAAGCGAGGTCTCCACGGCTTCGTACCGCTACCACTCCAGCCCGGGCAGCACTTCGCCCTGCAGCCGACACATCTCGTTGACCAATCCCGTCGCCTGCCGGTACGACTCGGTCGTGGGATCCAGCAGCAGGGCCTGGAGCAGCGGACGCCGTGAGCGGGCCGCGAACGCGTCGACCAGAAGCCGGTTGATGCTCGTCTGGGTCCTGAGCAGTGCGAGGATGCCCTCGGGGAGGGGATCCATGGTGTAGGGGCGAAGGCCGGACCGGCCCGCGGTGGCCGGAACCTCGACGACCGTGCCCTCCGGGAGGCCGGGGACGAAGTCCGCGTTGGGGACGTTGACCGCGTCGAGATAGCGTTCTTCGCCACGGAGAACGCCTTCGAGGAGGGGGATGGCGAGCTCGCCGGAGGGGGCAAGGGCTGCTTCGGAGGGATCTCCGCGGTCCCGCGTGTCCCTGGACCGCTCTCGCCGCTTGTCCGGAAACAGCGCCGTCTCCGTCGGACTGTCTCCCAGGTTGTAGATCCACGTAGGCACCTCGCCCGTCTCCCAAGGGTGCCCCTCCACCGGGTCGTAGAAGAACTGGAGCGCGCTGCTGGCCAGGAATTCGTCGGCCCAGCGGATGTACTCGCCGATGTGATTCGCTCCGGGACTCGGGAACCGGTCGAAGACCCGGAAGAGGATGCGGCTGAGCGCGATCTCGTCCCAGTCGTGCAGCCAGTCGGCGGCGCGTTCGCGTTCGCGTAGGCGGGGGTAGAGATCCTCGCCCGTGTCGCGGTCGGTAACGGTGCCGAACCAGGTGAAGTGGTTGAGTCCGCTGGCGCGGGCATCGAGGCGGTCGGGCGGCAGCTCCAGGATCCGCGCCATCTGTTCGATGCCGTGGAAAACGCCGTGGCAGAGTCCGACGGTCCGGATGTCGGTGAGGCGGGTGGCCGTTTCGCAGAGCTTGGTGAGGGGGTTGGTGTAGTTGATGAGCCAGGCGTCGGGGCAATGGCGTTCCATCGCGCGGGCAATGTTGACGGTGGGCCCCATGTTGCGGAGCGCGTGGAAGAGGCCGCCGGGGCCGCCGTTTTCGCCGTAGATCTGGCGGAAGCCGAAGGCGCGGGGGACGTGGAAGTCCTGCGCCCAATGGAAGTAGCGGTTGATCTCGATGGCGACGATTGCGGCGTCGGCACCCGGGAGGGCGTCGGGGAGGTGGGTGGTGTGTGAGATGGTGGCCGTTCGGTGAAGACGTGCCGCGACGGATTCGGCGTAGGCCTGCGCGCGCGGGAGGCCGGAGGGATCGGTGTCGACGAGGGCGATCTCGATGCCGCGGTCGCAGAGCGGGTCGCTCAGGAGGAGGTCGCGGGTGGTGGCCGGGCCGAATTCGCGGCTACCCGCGCCGACGAGGACGATCTTCACGGGGTGGGGGTGGGGGATGACGTGTCCTGGTCCGCCAGTCGCACGGTCAGGATCGCGGCGACGACTGAAAGCACCAGCAGCAACGCGCCGACCGCGGCTCTGCCCGTTAGCATGCACCCGATCCCGAGGAGGCTGCCGTAGACGAAAAGCGCACCGAGGCCGAATCCCGTCCACATGCGGCCAGCGGGCGGGTCCGCGGACTCGACGCCGGTTCGGGCGGCCACCGGACCCCACCAGCCGCCAGGCCGCACCCGCCGGTGGAACCGGTCCAGCACTTCGTCGCTTTCAGACTTTGTGAAACGAATCACAAGCAGCCAAAGCAGCGTACAGCTGACCAGGATCACGACCGCTCGCACCAGATCCATTTCGGGGGCGTAGAACCGTTCCGCCATCGCGAGCAGACCACCGGGCAGGGGAATGGCAGATTGGGCCATCCCTACCATAACCCGACCATTCGCCATCAGCACCGAACCTGCCATGGCCGCAATCTCCGCCCATGCGTTCACACGCCACCAGTACCACCTGAGCAGCCACACCACCGCCACCCCCGCGGTCAGCTCGATGATGTAGATCCACCCACGCTGGATCGATTCCATCTGCCACGCGACGAACGCGGCCAGCGCCGCCAGCCCCACCACCGCCACCCGCGACGCGGCCACATAGTGCCGCTCGGATCCGTCCTTCTTCACGAAGCGCCGGTACACGTCGTTCACCATGTACGACGCCCCCCAGCACAGGTGCGTGTCCATGGTGCTCATGAAGGCGGCCAGGAACGTCGCGACCATCAGTCCGCGCAGCCCCACCGGCATCAGTTCGCGGATCATCATCGGGTACGCGAGTTCGGGGTCGGCTGCGAGCGCCGGGTCGATCCCCGCACCCGCTGGGAAGACCAGCAGCGACCCCAGCCCGGCCACGATCCAGGGCCAGGTCAGCAGCACCGTCCCCGCGAAGGCGAACCAGAGCGACGCCATCACCGACTGCCGCTCGTCGCGCGTGGCGAACAGCCGTTGCGCGACGTACCCGTCGCCCTGCCCGCTCCTCATCCAGAGCACCAGGATCAGGCACAGGAAGGACAGCACCTCGAGCGACGATGCGTTCCCCGCGGTCGGGACCAGGTCGAGCGCCCCCGCCGGCGCATCCGGCGCCTCCCGCACCGCCGCAGCCATCCCCCCCGGCCCCCCGAACCGCGCCAGCACGATCCCCGCCAGCGTGATCGACCCCAGCATCCCCGCCACGAACTGCAGCATGTCCGTCACGACGACCCCCCACAGCCCGGACGCCACCGTGTACACCAGCGCCAGCCCCACGCACACCGACAGCGTCAGCGCGGCGTCCCACCCGAGCAGCACCTCGCTGAACTTGACCATCGCCAGCATCACCCACCCCATGACGACCGCATTCTTGACCAGCCCCTGGTACACCGCCGAAAACCCTCGCAGGACCCGCGCGGGGGCGCCGCCGTAGCGCAGCTCGATCACCTCGGCGTCGGTGAGGACGCCGGCGCGGCGCCAGAGCCGCGCGTAGAAGAAGGTGAGCATCAGGATGCCTGCCGCCTCGTACCACCACAGCCAGTTGCCGAAGACGCCCTGGCGGCGGACCAGGGCGGCGGTGGCGAGCGGCGCGTCGGTGGCGAACCACGTGGCCGCGATCGAGGTCCCCGCGATCCACCAGGGGAGCGACCGTCCCGCGATGAAGTAGTCCTCGACGCTGCGTCCCGCGCGGCGCGCCAGGCGGAGGCCGATGGAGAGGGTCAGCGCGCCGTATGCGGCGACGACGATCCAGTCAATGGTGGTGAGGGTCACCGCCGTGCCAACAGGTTCGACAGAATCCGGTACGCCCCCGGCACTCCGTACGGCAGCTGCCGGTGGAGCGCCAGGGCCACGTAACTGTACCTGCCCGCGCCGACTTCGGCCGTCAGCCAGATTCCCCTCTGAGGCTCCTGTCCGGTGTCGTGGGTTTCTACGAGCGGCGTGTAGGCACCGTCCCAACGGGCGAAGAACTTCGAGCCACGCTGCTCCAGCCAGCCGTCGAAGTCGGCCCCGGTGATGCGGTTCGGGGTAGTCAGCAACGGGTGGCCGGGCTCCAGCAGCGTCACGGGCGCGTCCTCCTCGGAGACTTCCTCCGCGCCACGGGGCAGGGACGCCGGCCACGGCGCCATCTCCGACGGGACGAACTCCTGCGTCTGGTACAGCACCACCACGTTGCCGCCCCGGCGCGCGTAGTCGATCAGCCGGTGATTGTTCTCGACCAGGTCGCGCCGCACCGCATACGCGCGCGTCCCGATCACGATGGCGTCGAAGGCGTCGAGGTCGCCGTGGGCCAGTTCCACCTCGCCGAGCAGCCGCACCGACGCGCCGAGCGACTCGATCGCGGCGGGCACCTCGTCCCCCACCCCCATTGCATAGCCCACCGAGAGGCCATCGAGAGACGCCACGTCGACCGGCCGGATCGTGGTCCGCGCCGGCAGGTTCAACCGGGCGAGGGGCAGGTCGCGGTGATCGATGGTCTGAAAGCCGCTGCGGTATGCGCCCGGGACACCGCTCAAGGTCGCTCGGGCCACCGCCTCGACGACGGCGTCACCCCTCCACTCGCCGGGGGGCTGGAGGGTGAACAGAGCCTCGGCCACCTCACCCCGGCCGCGGAAGTCGTGCCGATACGACGCCGGCATCGCCGTCCAGCCTGCGGGAAGTTCGAGTTCGGCATCGGCGGAGAGATCCGGACGATTGGCCTCCAGGTGGACGAGCACTTCGATCCGCCCGTCCCCGTCCCCCGACAACGGCACCACCCGCACCGCCGGCGTCACGGCCACCGAAAGCGCGGGCAGCACCTCCACACGCCGGGCCAGCGAGCCGTACGGCAGCCGGGACACCGATCCCGTCACGGGCACCGTCCGCGTCAGGTATTCGCCGAGCACCTCGATGCCGACTACTGCACGAAGCCGCGATGCCCTCCAAGGCAGATGCAGGTCCGTGGAGTCCTCGACCTCGTAGCGGTTTGCGGTCAGGCCGGAACGGGTGAAGTACGGCCCGGCGGGGGCGGCGAGCGGCGGAATCCGGACGTCGAACCCTTCATTGAACACGTCCGCCACACGAGTATCGCGATCCGCGGCAGCGGCGAGGGCGGCGGCACGACCCTCGGCGTCCAGCAAGTGCTCGTAGTCGACGTGCAACGCGGACAGAACCTCACCATGTCCGAAGAGCACCTGCACGGCCTCCACATTCACCCAGTCGGACAGGCTGCTCCGCACCCGGACGGTCACCACCCCCTCCTCACCGGGCACGGCCGCCGCGCCACCGGCCCGGCTATCAAGCATCGCCACCACCTCCACCCCCGCCGCGGCAACGATCGCATCCTCGAACTGCCGCTGCTTCACACGGAGATGAAATGCCACCTCGGGCGTCACCCGGTCGATCAGGTCATTCAGCAACCCGTACCCGCGCACCAGCTCCGGCACCGACTTCTCCGGCGCGGTGAAGTCGAAGTCGCCCGACACCCCGTCGACGATATCCTGAATCTCGGCCAGCGCTCCTGCGAGCCCGTCCCCCACAGTCTGACCCAGCATTGCCTGCAGACCCCGCAAGCTCGTATCCATCCCGGCGAAAAAGCCGACCCCAGGCACATTGTCGGCCACTTCCGGCCCCAAGTGGCCGACAAACCCGGTGTTTTGCCCATTGTCGCGGGTAGAATCGCCGATTCCCAGCCGCTCATACCGGTACACCCGCCCCCCAGCCCCCCGCACCCTCCCGGATGTCTGCGACCGCTGCAGGCTCAGTCCCAGACTCGCCCACCGCTGGTACGACGTCCCCAGCGAAGCGCTGTATACGTCCGCGTCCACGACCACGTCATGCGGTTCGTCCACCCGCAACCCGCCGCGAAACACCCGAAGCACCCGCCACGGCCTGAGCCCCTCCCGCGAGATCTGCTCCGGAAACCGCTCCGGATCGGCAGCCGCCTCCACCGCCTCCGGCGTCAGCAACCCGGCCGCGTGATGATGGCCGTGCCCGTCCCGGCGGCTCCCGTGAAACCGCGACACCACCACGAGCGGCCGGTTGAGGCGGATCACGCGCACCATGTCTTCCAGCACGGCCTCGCGGTCCCACCTGCGGAACGCCTCCTCCACCGACTTCGAGTAGCCGTAGTCGACCGCGGTGGTGAAATAGAGGTCGTCCAGGCCGTAGTAGCGGCCCGAAAGGACCAGTTCGCGCGTGCGGATCAGGCCGAGCGCGTCGAAGAGTTCGGGCCCGATCGCGTTGGCGCCGCCCTCGCCGCGGTTCAGGCTCAGGAGCGCGGTGCGCGCGCCCCATCCGCGGCTGGCCAGGGTGAGCATGCCGGCGTGCTCGTCGTCGGGGTGGGCGGTGATGTGGAGGATGCCGGCCGTGGTGGTGAGCTTGCGGATGCGGTGCCACGCGCCGGAAGCGCCGCGGTCGGGGTGCAGCTCCTCCCCGGGGATTGGAGTGGGGAAGGCGAGGACGCGGTCGAGGGGGGGCGGGGTCTGGGTGGCCGCGTGGGTGGGGAGAAATGTGAGTGATGCGGCGACGGCAAGGGTCGGCCGACTCGCCAGCGCACGGCGACGGAGCGAAGCCCTGGACATCGGAGCGCCTACCGCCGCGTCATCGGGCCCAGCGGACGCCCGCCCAGCAGGTGCAGGTGAAGGTGATAGACCTCCTGCCCGCCGTGGTCCCGGCAGTTGATCATGACCCGGTAGCCGTCTTCCGCGACCCCCTCCGCGGCAGCGAGGTCTGCGGCGACGCGAAGCATCCTTCCCAGCACCGCCTCGTCGTCGGCCGTGACATCGGCCAGCGTCGGGATCACCTCGTTGGGCACGATGAGGATGTGGGTGGGCGCGAGCGGATGGATGTCGCGAAACGCGGTGACCAGGTCGTCCTGGTAGACGATGTCGGCGGGAATCTCGCCGCGAACGATCTTCGAGAAGATGGTGTCCTGGGCCATGGTGTTGGTGGTGTGGATGAGCGTGGGAGAGGTTGGCGTGGGCAGGTATCGTAGCACACGGCATGCGGCCCGGACGAGTCCCCCCGTCCGGGCCGCTTCGCCCCCGGCGCTGGCGCGCGGCTTGCTGTCCGCTTCTGCCTACCGCTCGTACCGGCTCCGAAGCGAATCGAGCCTCTGCCGGTAGTTGGCGTAGCGCCCGCCGGACGACCTGCCCGCGGCCGGATCCTGGCGCACCCCCACCGGTTGAGCGAACGCGGTCAGGTGAACGACCGTCCTGCCGGTCACGAGCGCGCCCGCCACCAGTCCTTCGCCGACCACCCCCACATCCCTTCCCAGCCCCACCGCCGGGTGATCGTCGTACGTCCCATCGACGATGCGGTTCAGAAAGCCCCGCGCTTCCCCTTCGAGGGATTCGCCGCGCTCCAGCGGCCTCCGCCCCAGCACGTCGATGGCGTAGCTGCGCACCAGCTTCGGCAGGAACGCGGCCAGCGTCGCCGCCCGGTCGAAGAGATCCAGCCCGTAGCGGCGTCCCCCGACGATGAAGACTGCGCCCACCTGCTCGGAGGCCGGCTCCACCGCGCGGACGTAGTCGTCCAGCGTGTCCCTATGGCGGTCGAACATGGCCCCCATCTCGCTCGTCGGAGAGGGAGCGCCGAGTACATCCGCCTCCTCCTCGATCGAGTCCCACACCCGGCCCTGGTCCGAGCGCCTGCTGCCCCGTTCGCGGATCGAATGCCGAACGCTCTCGAGCTTCTCCGCCCGCCCCCGCGCGTTCTGCACACGGTCGGTCACGTCGAAGTGCGGCGTCCGGTACGACCACCGCCCCGCCTCGACGCACGACACGGGAATGATCGTGGTGCGCTCGGCCGGGATCAGCATGGTCAGGTTGGCGACCCGGTTCTGCTTGGCGCCGACGAGTTCCTCGCCATCGACGATCAGCACGGGCCGGTCGGCCCGGTTCCGCACCTTGAGCTCCGGGACGCTGCCGCCCTCGGAGACCTCGCGGATGGTGACTAGATCCTTCCGCAAGCCCTCCTCCAGCAGCAGGTAGCGGAGCTTGCTGCGGAAGCCGGTGGTCAGGGGGAAGACGGTGAGCCCTCCGTGGGTCGTGGGCTCGTCGAGGTTCAGGCCGGAAACGGCGGTCTTGACGTGGTCCAATTGGCACCTCCTCTTGTGTTGGCAGTAGTAACCAGTTATCAACAGTAATACGGTAATTGTCAGTATGTCAACACTAATAACCAGTCAACAACAGTGAGTACGAAAAAGAAGCAGCCCAGCTACACGGCCCGGGAGCTGGAAGAGGAGACCGGGTTCGACCGCAGGACGATCGCGTACTACGTGCAGGAGGGGCTGCTGCCGCGGGTGGGTCGACGGGGGCCTCGGACGCGTTATCCCAGGATGGTACGGGATCGCCTGCTCTTCATCCGGCGGGTGCGGGAGGCGGAGGAGGCGGGTGAGGTGCCGGCGGTGTCGCTGAGCGACATGCGGTCGGTGTTCGAGCGGGTGCCCGCGTCATTGATCGCGAGGGTGGCCGATGGGGAGATCGCGGTCACGCCGGAGTCGGTGCAGCGGGGGTCGACGGCGTTTCGGTTGCCGGGAGTGCGTCAGGCGATGCTGGAGGAGCGGGTGATGGGGCGCCGGGGCCGGGAGGATGAGGCGAGGTTTCGTGAGCCGGTGGCTTCCTCGCCACCTCCGGCCCGGCCGGTCTACGAGGAACCGGTGCCCGCCGCCACGGACCTGGATATCATGCGTGACGCGGGAACCGGCGAGCCGGTCGAATGGGAGGATGCGGACGAAGATCTGGGCGAGTTCCTGAGGGCGCTTCAGGACCGGGCGCGGGAACGGGTCGTGCGCTCACGATCGTCAATGGACACTTGGACCCGGATCGAGATCACGCCTGAAATGGAGTTGTCCGTGCGGGGAATCACCGACGAAGACAGCGGGCTGGTGGAGCGAGTCAGGTGGGCGATCCGGCGGTTGCTTGGGGCACGTGGGGCAGAATGAAATAGCAAAAGCCACCTGTGGGGCATCGTCGCGGGATACTTCCCCGGGGCTCTGATCGCGGACCGTACCGCCTTCAAGGCGGCCGAGACCTGGCGAATCGTTTCCGATGCAGGGGAGATGGCCCGGACCCCCGGGGACTTCCGCGAACCCGCCGGCCTCCTGCGAGAGCGCCACCGCAGGATCATGGCGCGACGCCTGGAGATGATCAGGAAGGGGCAAGGCTATGAACGATCACCTCTGCCACGTACTTCGCCCCGCCGCGTCTTCGAACGACCGATGGCGGCACTCCAAGGTGTCGGCGCACCAATCGGCGATAGTTCGGCTTGGCCGAGAAACCGAGGGAGACGGCGACGGATCCGGAGGACTGCCGACTCCACTCCGCCAATCGCTCCACCGTGAAGATGCGCGCGAGCGCGATGATGGCATTCGGAGGGGGGATTGCGCGGTCGAAGCAATGACGTTGCATGGTGCGTTCCTGGACGCCAACGCTTGCGGCCGCCACCGGAACGCTTACGGGGCCGACGGCGAGATTGATGGCGTGGTGGAAGATCCTGTGGGTGAAGGGATGGGCGCGTGGGGTGGTCCTACTTCTTTGGACAGTCCGAGGGCAAAGCTAAGGTGGATTCCG
>JAPPGM010000047.1:0-27692 GCA_028874995.1 Gemmatimonadota bacterium
GAGGTCGCGCAGCCAGAGGTTGTGGTCGCGGATGAAGGCGGCCTTCGTGCCGTCGGGCGAGGTGATGGCGTTGGGGTCGCGAGGGGGGGTGGGGTCGGTGGGCGCGCAGGTGTAGGCGCGGAGGTCGCAGCGGAGGCGGGAGTCGCGGACGCGGGCGGTGAGGGCGTCGCCGGAGGGGTCGAGTTCGAAGGTGCGGAAGGGGAGGTCGAGGGACGTGTAGGTGGTGTCGGTTGCCGTGCCGAGGGCGGTGGCTAGGCGTTCGTGGTCGAAGGCGGGGGCGCGGGTGGCGGTGGCGGGGTCGACGAGGATGAACTCGGCGCCGCCGGGGACGGTGTTGCGGTACCAGAAACGGCCGCCGGGCAGCCAGTTGGGCTGGACGGAGGCGCCGAAGACGAGGGGCGACGTGGCGGCCGCGAGGAAGGACTCGGCTCGCGCGTAGTCCTCGGCAGTGACGGGGGTGGGGGGTTGTTGGGCGGGGAGGGGGGTGGTGGCGGCGGCGAGGGCGAGGACGGCGAGGGCGTGCGGTCGGTGTCGCATGGGGGTGGGGTGGGGGTGGGGGGGATGACAGCGGGCACTCGTCAAAGGGTATCCACCCGCGGGCCCGGTGGGCAATCCCGTTGACGTTGGTCCGGGGACGCTTCGTCGTGCCGGACGACTTCGACGCCCCGCTGGAAGAAGGCCTGCTCCGTGACTTCGTGGGCGGAGAGTAGTGGGATACCTGCTGGACACCCACTGCTGGCTCTGGCTCCAGACGGAGCCCGAGCGGTTTCCCGACCACCTGCTGAACACGCTGGCCGATCGAGCGGTCGACCTCTTCCTTTCCGCCGCCAGCGCCTGGGAGATCGGCATCAGGCATGCGACCGGACGGCTCGCTCTGCCCGAGTCCCCGGCGGTCTATGTTCCGGAGGGGATGCGACGCACCGGGACCCGGGAGCTCCCTGTGTCGCATGCCTACGCGCTCGCTGCTTCCGCACTGCCGCCGCACCACCGCGACCCCTTCGACCGCTTGCTGGTGGCTCAGTCCCGGCTCGAGGGATTGCCGCTCGTCACGGCAGATCGAGTGATTCAGCAATATGATGTCGAGGTGATTCGCGTCCGTGCGAGGCGGGCCGGTCGTATTGCGACTTGCAACAAATCGTATTACCATCTTGAAATGAGCACCTTCTCCGTCAAGTTGCCCGACGACATGTACGCCGCGCTTGCCGCCGAGGCCGGGCGGCGCAACATCACGCGGTCCGCTCTGGTGCGGGAGATGATCGACCAGGCGCTCCGGTACAACGACTGCGCCGCGCCGCCCAGCTGCGCCCAACTGGCGGGCGACCTCGTGGGCACCTTTCGCAGCGGCCGAACCGATCTGGGAACCAACGAGCGCCTCCTCGAAGAGGCGATGATCGCCGGCGCCCGCCCTGATGCGCCCGACCGTAGTCGTTGACACCGGGCCCATCGTCGCGCTCCTCGACGCCGATGAGTCCCGTCACGACTGGGCGCGCACTCGATTCGAGTCACTGCGGGCACCGCTGCTCACCTGCGAAGCCGTCCTCTCGGAGGCATCGTTTCTGTTGCGGCGCGCTGGCGCGGATCCGAGTCTCCCGGCGAGGCTTGTGCGGCGGGGCGTGCTCGAGGTGGCCGGTCTCTTCGAATCCGACGCGGACACCGACGCCCTGATCCGTCTGATGCGCCGGTACGCGGATGTTCCCATGTCCTTCGCGGACGCCTGCCTGGTCCGCATCGTGGAAAGGACGCCCAGCGGATCCGTCATGACTCTCGATTCCGGGTTCCACATCTACCGGCAGGCCGGCCGTCGCACCATCCCCCTCCTCATCCCATGACCCCCCGCCTCCGCACCGCCGCCGTCCACGCGGGCGAGCGCCCCGACCCCGCCACCGGCGCCTCGTCCCCCAACCTGGTCATGTCCTCCACCTTCGTCACGCGGGACCCCACCGGTTTCTCCGCCCACGACCTGGACGAAGATTCCGGCTACCTCTACACGCGCTGGTCGAACCCCACAGTAGCGCAGCTGGAGGCCAAGCTGTGCGCGCTGGAGGGCGCCGAGGCGTGCCTGTGTTT
Organism: Gemmatimonadota bacterium; assembly: GCA_028874995.1. Lineage (GTDB taxonomy): Bacteria > Gemmatimonadota > Gemmatimonadetes > Longimicrobiales > Gaopeijiaceae > Bin94. Next base: position 2,068 of record JAPPGM010000047.1, read on the forward strand.
CGGCTCGGGGATGGCCGCGGCGGCGGGCCTCCTCCTCTCGGTGCTCGAAAGCGGCGACCACGTCGTCATGTCGGACACCAACTACGCGGGGGTGGCCGAGCTGGGCCGCGACACGCTGCCGCGCCTGGCGATCGATGTCTCGTTCGTCGACACCTCCGATCCGCGCAATGTCGAGGCGTCACTCCGGCCCGCGACGAAGCTGATCTGGCTCGAGACCCCCGCCAACCCGATCGTGCGCCTGACCGACATCGCGGCCGTCGCGCGGATCGCGGCGGGGCAACCCGGCGTCCGCGTCGCCGTCGACTCCACCTTCGCGACGCCGGTCGCCACGCGCCCCCTCGAGCTGGGCGCGCACTACGTCATGCACTCGCTGACCAAGTACATCGGAGGGCACGGGGACGCGGTGGGCGGGGCGGTCCTCGGCAGCCGCGACGATATCTCGGCCCTGCGCCTGGAGGCCGGCATCCACTACGGCGGCGTGCTGTCGCCCTTCAACGCCTGGCTGATCATGCGGGGGGCAGCCACCCTGCCGCTCCGCATGAAGGCCCACGAGGAGAACGCGCTGGCGGTGGCCCGCTACCTGGAGGAGCATCCACGCGTCACGCGTGTCATCTATCCGGGGCTACCGTCCCATCCCCAACACGAGCTCGCCCGCCGCCAGATGGCCAACGTCTCCGGCATGCTCACCTTTCAGACGGAGGGCGGGGACGAGATGGCCGAGCGCATGGCGCGCGACCTGCGGGTCATCCACTACGCCGTCTCCCTGGGGCACCACCGCAGCCTGGTCTTCCGGCTGGACACCGAGTCGCTCATGGAGAGCTCCTTCCGGCTGACGGGGAAGCAGCTGGAGAGTTACCGCAGCTACGCGGGCGACGGGATCTTCCGGATGTCGGTTGGCCTGGAGGACCCCGAGGATCTGTGTGCGGACCTGGAGCGGGTGCTCGGGTAGCCGCCCGTCGACCGAGATCCGCCGGCCGCCCTACCCGCGCTGAAGCGCCAGGGGCGTCACCATGCACGTGGAACCACCGAGCGGGCCGACCCGAAGCGAATACACCAGCACGTCGTCATCCGTCGTGCGGACAAATCCGACATGCTCGTCAAAATCGCGGCGCGCAACCACCGTCCCGGCGACCGGATCGAGAACTTCGACAGTGGTGTGCAGGAACCGATTCAAGTCCACGCTCGCCGGAATCATTACCTCTTCGCCAAGACCGCGAGCCTGACCCGGGCGACCAGGACGTGCAAGGGGCGAGAACGAGCGCGGCGGCCTCGTGATCGCGATCCAGAGCAGCCCGTCTCCATCCTGGATGATGCCTGTAACCGCCGTGTTGGCAGGCGCCTGGAATGGGGCCCCCGGTCTGAAGCTCGACCCCGGCCGGAACAACGTGGAAGTGCGTTCGATGCGGGTCTTCGCTTCTCCGTCAGGTCCGTAGCGGGTGATGTGGAAGCGGTTGGTGGGCGCAGTCCACACATCCATGCGATCATTGGATCTCCCCAGGGCGTACCGCACACCGAACTCTGCCGTCCGGCTGCCGGTCCCGGCGGCTCCAATACTCCGGACGATCGTTCCGTCAGGCCGCAGGAGCTGGATTGTGGACACTCCGGGCTCAGTTCGAACCGCGGCCTCGACCGCTATGCCGCTCTGGAGGGCCACCGCGTCGCCCATCAACTCGACGGGCATGCGCGCCTGGTCAAGGCCGGCCTCGGCCCGCGGGGCCAGGGTGTGAATGTGGACCGGATCGATCGCGTACAGAACGTCGCCGTCCCCAACCGCGATCAGCAGCGGAATGTCGGTCGCGAATTCACCCGGGCCCCCACCGATTCTACCGTACGACGACCGGTACCTACCGTCCGGGCCGAAGACGGCGATGAGCGCATCCCCCTTGACCGGAGCCGCGATGTAGTTCCCCTCGCTGTCGCGCGCCACACGGAGACCCGACAGGCTCGAAAACCATATGCCGTCCCCGGGCGCAGCCAGGGTTACGGGCGGGCCGGTCTCTACAAGACAGGAGGGGCAGCCGATATCATCGCCGATCTCGACGACCTCCTGGGCTTCGGCCGGCATCGGTGGCACGGCGCCGGTCCAGCTCGCCAGGACGAGCAGTCCGAAGCGTGACCCGGGCCGACTCCGGCCACCCGTTGTCCTCCCTGGTCCCCTTACGGTCCATTTGCACATGTGGAGTTGCTCTGGAAGGTATTCGCCAGGCCCCAGGCCGGGGCCCGAACCCGGCCGGTCCGACCAACCCGGGACGAGAGACCGGACCGGCTGATCCTGATGATCATGGCCCAGGGGTGCGTGGGCAAGGCGCAAGCCGTTGCGGCCCCCGCATCCGCGTGCGTATTGTGCGGTCGGCTCACCCGAAAACACCTGAAGAACAGGAAAATCCGCACATGCCCAAGTCCCCCTCCCACCGCCACCTCCCCACCCTCGCGGCCACCACCCTCGTGCTCGCGGCCGCCCTCGCCCCGTCCGGTCTCACCGCCCAGGCCTTTGGCGGCAGCCTGGCCGTAAGCGATGGCCACGTCCTGATCGGCGAGCCGGCGAACACGGCGCTGCCCGGCATCGTGTACGTCTACGGCCGCACCGCGGACGGCTGGAGCGAGACCGGGCGGATCACGCTGGCCGACATGCACGGCCCGCCCGATCGCTTCGGCGCAGCCATGGACGCCGGCGGCGGCCTGGTCCTGATCGGCGCGCCCGGGCTCGGCGACGGGACCGGTGCGGCGCTCCTCTACCGGCGCGACGCCGGGGGCGAGTGGCGCGAAGTGGGTCGCCTGGCCCCGGAGGGCGCGGGTGAGGACGCCGGGTTCGGGGGTGCGGTGGCGCTGAATGGAGATGTTGCGGTCGTTGGGGCCGCGGGCGACGGTGACGGTGCGGGTGCGGTCTACGTCTTCACCCGAAGCGGCGACACGTGGTCGCAGCGCAGCCGGTTCCAGGGCGAAGAGGGCAGCAACGGTCTCGGGGCTTTGGTCGCCGTCGACGGGGCCACCGTTTTGGCGAGCACGACCCAGTCCATCGAACAGCTCACGATCGATGTCCACGCTTTCCACCTGGACCGCGCCACCGGCAGTCTGAAGTTCCTCGGCCTCCTGGACCCCGGCGACGACCTGGGGGAACGCCACGGGTTCGGTTTGGCGATCGCGGCCAGCGGGTCGCGAGCGTTCGTCGGGGCGACCTTTGCGAACGGTACCGGCAGGGTGGTGGTCTTCACGCGCGACAACGCCACCAACCAGTGGGCTCGGACGGCCACGCTCGCGGCCTTCGACGGTGACGGCTTCGGCGGCTTCGGTTCGGCCATCGCCTTCGAAGGTGACGATCTCTGGGTCGGGGGGCCGCGAGTAGGCGCGGGACAGGGAGGCCTCTATCACTTTGTGAGCGACGGTGCCGGTGGCTGGGACCGGGTAGTCAAGTCCGTCCGCGAAGGCCTGGGCGACTTCCCCTCCTTCGGCAGCTCGCTGGCGCTGGCCGGCGATGTCTCGGTGGTGGGGGCGCAGGGGATCGACAGCCGGGCGGGCGGCGCCGTCCTTCGCGAGCGGGGGGCGGACGGGACCTGGTCCGAGGGCGAACTCGTGATCGGCGACCACCGCGGACCCCCCGCGATCGTCGGAATGGACGAGGACGCTCCGTGCACCGAGGGACAGTCCGCGGGCTTCGAGTGCGACCAGGTCGACGTGATCTCCTTCCTCCCCATCAAGGACCTCTCGGGAGGCCGCGGCTCGATGATCAACGACATCTGGGGCTGGACGGACCCCGAGACGGGACACGAGATCGCCATCGTCGGACGGAGCGACGGCACCGCCTTCGTGGACCTCACCGACCCGCACAACCCGGTCGTGCTCGGCGACCTTCCCAAGACCCCCGGCTCGCGCAGTGCCGCCTGGCGCGACATGAAGGTCCACGACGACCACGTCTACATCGTGGCCGACGGCGCCGAACAGCACGGCGTCCAGGTCTTCGACCTCACGCGGCTGCGCGATGTCGGAGGCGAGTCCGTCACCTTCGAGCCCGACTTCCTCTACGACGGCATCGCCAGCGCGCACAACATCGTCATCAACGAGGACGAGGGGTTCGCGTACGTGGTGGGGGCGAGCGGCGGCGGTGAGACCTGCGGCGGCGGCCTGCATATGCTTGATCTGAGCCAGCCCAAGAACCCGGTGTTCGCGGGATGCTTCGCCGATATCCAGACGGGGCGCGCCGGCACGGGGTACTCGCACGACGCCCAGTGCGTCACCTACCACGGCCCGGACGAGGACTACCGGGGCCGCCAGATCTGCTTTGGTTCCAACGAGAACGCGCTCAGCATCGCCGACGTGACCGACAAGGACAACCCCGTCGCGATCGCGATGTCGGAATACCCCAACGCCGCGTACGCGCACCAGGGGTGGCTGACCGACGATCACCGCTTCTTCTACATGAACGACGAGGGCGACGAGGGGAGCGGCACGGTCGAGGGCACCCGCACCCTGATCTGGGACGTGGAGGACCTCGACGACCCGATCCTCGCGGCCGAGTACATTGCGGAAACCGAGGACACCGACCACAACCTCTACATCCGCGGCAACCTGATGTACCAGTCGAACTACGGCGCGGGGCTCAGGATCCTGGACATCACCAACCGCACCAGTCCGGTCGAGATCGCCTCGTTCAGCATCTCGCCGACCGGTTCGTCGTGGAGCAACTACCCCTACTTCGAGAGCGGGGTGGTGGTGGTGACGAGCATGAGCGACGGCATCTTCATCGTGAGGAACAAGGGGCGGCGAGCCCTGATTCCGTGAGTACATGTATACTGTACATGACAAAATGTAAAGATAACATTACATCCTGGGGCCGTGACGCTCCCCGGACAAGAACCCGAAAGGACTCAGGACATCATGAGTAGCCACATGAACTTCCGTCGATCGCTACTTGCGGCCGCCACGGTCGCGCTTGCGGCAGCCCTTGCCCCGCACTCCGACCTCATGGCACAGGGGTACGGGGGCAGCCTGGTGGTGAGCGACGGGCAGGTGCTCGTCGGCGAGCCGGGAGGCGGCCCCCTGCCGGGCGTCGTCTACGTTTACGGTGCGGCGGCGGACGGCTGGGCCGAGACGGCGCGGCTGGCCCTGACCGAGGTGGGGGATCCGCCGGATGCCTTCGGCCGCGCCCTGGCCGGCGGCGGGGATCTGGTCCTTGTGGGCGCGCCCGGGTGGGACGGTGGCAGGGGCGCCGTTGTGGCATACCGCTACGATCCGGCGGCCGGGTGGGCGGAGGTGGGCCGATTGGCTCCGGAGATCCTCGGCGAGGACGCGGGTTTCGGCTCGGCGGTCGCGGTGGACGGGGACGTGGCGGTGATCTCGGCGCCGGGCGAGGGCGACGGGGCGGGTGCGGTCTACGTCTTCACCCGCACCGGCGACGGATGGTCCGCGGGCACGCGGTTCGAGCCGGCGGAGGCCGGCACGGGATTCGGAAACGGGGTCGCCGTGGGTGGCACGTCCGTGCTGGTGACGACGGCGCGCACCCGCGAAGCCCCCGCGGAGGTCCACTCGCTGCGTCTGGACCGCGCGACGGGCAGCCTGGAGCATCTGGGCCGGGTCGAGCCGAACGGAGAGTTGGGCGACGAGAGCGGTTTCGGTGGGAGCCTGATGGTGAAGGGGTCGCTGGCGCTCGTCGGGGCTCCTTCCGCGAACGGAACCGGGGCCGTGGTCCTCTTCGAACGCGACGAGGAGACCGGTGCCCTGACCCCGTCAGGCACGCTCCGGCCCTTCGACGCCGAGCAGCCCTCCGGGTTCGGTTCGGCGCTCGCCTTCGACGGCGACGATCTGTGGGTCGGGGCGCTGTCCGCGAACCGGGGCAACGGTGGGGTCTACCGTTTCACCAGCGACGGCGATGGGGGCTGGACCGGCGCGGTCAAGGTCGGCAGGGACGGCATCGGCGAGCGCGCCTCCTTCGGCAGCGCGCTGGCGCTGGCGGGCGACGTGGCCGTCGTGGGCGCCAGCGGGGTCGACGGCCGCGCCGGTGGCATGGTCATCGCCCAGCGCGATGCGGCAGGCGCGTGGAGCGACGGCAATCTCGTGATCGGCGACCACCGCGGCCTGCCCGCCATCGTGGGCCGCGACGACGACGTCGAGTGTGCGGACAACGACGCGGCCGGCTTCGAGTGCGACAACGTCAACATCATCTCCTTCCTTCCCATCAACCAGCTGGCGGGCGGGCGCGGCGCGCGCGTCAACGACCTCTGGGGCTGGACCGACCCGGAGACGAAGCACGAGATCGCCATCGTGGGCCGCACCGACGGCACCTCCTTCGTCGACCTCACCGACCCCTACAACCCCGTCCTGCTCGGCAACCTCCCCAAGACGCCCGGTTCGCGGAGCGCGATCTGGCGCGACATGAAGGTGTACGGCGACCACGTCTACATCGTGGCCGACGGGGCCGGCCAGCACGGCGTCCAGGTCTTCGACCTCACGCGACTGCGCGGTGTGGACGGCGAGGCCGTCACCTTCGAGCCCGATTTCACTTACGACGGGATCGCCAGCGCGCACAACATCGTCATCAACGAGCGGACCCCGTTCGCGTACGTGGTGGGGAGCAGCGGGGGAGGGGAGACCTGCGGCGGGGGACTGCACATGCTCGATCTGGCCGATCCGAAACGTCCGGCCTTCGCCGGGTGCTTCGCCCACGCCGAGACCGGACGACGCGGCACCGGCTACTCCCACGACGCCCAGTGCGTGATCTACCACGGCCCCGACGAGGAGCACCGCGGCAAGGAGATCTGCCTCGGCTCCAACGAGAACGCGCTCTCGATCGCTGACGTGAGCGACAAGGACAACCCGGTCGCGATCGCAGTGTCCACGTACCCCAACGTCGCCTACGCCCACCAGGGGTGGCTGACCGAGGACCACCGCTTCTTCTACATGAACGACGAGGGCGACGAGCCCCGGGGGCTGGTCGAAGGCACCCGCACGCTGATCTGGGACCTGGAGGACCTCGACGATCCGCAACTCGTCAACGAGTACATCGCCGAGACGACCGACACCGACCACAACCTCTACATCAAGGGCAACCTGATGTACCAGTCGAACTACGGCGCGGGAATCAGGATCCTCGACATCACCGACCCCGTCAACCCCGTCGAGATCGCCTTCTTCGACAACTCGCCGTACGGGGGCGCGTCGTGGAGCAACTACCCGTACTTCGCGAGCGGGGTGGTGGTGGCGACGGGCACGGGGGACGGGCTGTTCATCCTGCGTAATACGGCGAGGCGGACCCTGATTCCGTAGAAGGGGCCATGAGGAGAATCCCGCTTGCCGGGGCGGTGTTTGCCGCGTCTCTGCTCGGTTGCGGCGCCACCGAGCCCGAGGTCCGCAAGGTGGAGTGGGTCCAGCTCACGCTGGAGTCGGGCGGAACGCTGGATATTGCCGTCCTGCGCCCCGAGTCCACGCCCGAAGGGGTGGTGGTGGCGTTTCCCTGGGGTGCCGGAGACGAGGGCCTGCTCCTGGGCCTCATCGATGCGTACTGGGACGAGGCCGCGCCGGAGGCCGGGTACGCAGTGGTCGGGGTGGTGACCTTCGGCCCCGGCCTCGAGGCCACCGGAGGCGCGGTGATGAGCGCGGTCATGGCCTGGATAGATGAGAACCTCGGGGGGACGGCCGACAAGGTCGTCATGACGGGTGCGTCCGCGGGCGGAATCGGTGTCTTCCACGCGGCGCTGGCGGTACCCGACCGCGTCGGCGGGATCATTGCCATGCCGGGACGGTACTCGGGGGACGCATCGCTGGCCGTGCTGGCCGACGCTTCGGTGTGGATGATGGTGGGCGAAGGCGATGCGAACTGGGTGGCACGGTCCGAGTCCACCGCGGAGCAGCTGGAAGGGGCCGGCGTCGAGGTGGTGCACGAAGTGCTTCCCGGCCAGGGCCACGTGCTGCGCGTGTCCCAGGACGCACTCGTGGGATGGATCGAAGGGCGCTAGTTCGGCGGTCGTATGGGAGCACAGTCCCCGGTGTTCCGTCGCGGACCAGCCGGAAACGAAACCTTGCCCGGCCGGGTCCCGTTCATATTACATATATAGGAATCCAAAAACGGGAGGATAGGAAACGTGCCACTGCAACTCATCATTCATACGCTCCTGAGCGCGGTTCTTCTGATGGTGGTTGGGCGGATCGTCAACGGGATCGAGGTCCGGGACCTGAAGGCGGCCGTGATCGGCACCCTGGTCTTCGGATTCTCGAACTGGCTCATCTGGGCCGCGCTGGGCGGCCTCGGCCCCATGCTGCTGATCATGACCCTGTGGTTCTTCGCGCTGGTGGTCAACGCGGTGGCGCTCATGATCACCGGCGCCATGGTGCGCGGCCTCAAGGTCAAGAGCTTCCCGGCGGCGCTCATGGGCGCGGTCGTGCTGGGGATCATGAACCTCCTGCTGGGAGTCCTGTTCAGGATCTTCTAGTTCTCTCGCGGGAACCTTGGCTAAATTCCAACTGGGGATCCCCGTGCCGGGGCTCCCGCCGATCCTGGCACGGGGGTGAATCCGCGAGATGATCTGGGAGGCCTGGCTCACCCTCGCGGTCGTCACGCTCGCCGTCCTGGTTCTCACCCGGGACCTGATCTCGCCGGCGGTCGCGTTCATGGCGGCGGTGGTCGTGCTGCTCGTTGCCGGGGTGGTGACTCCGGCGGAAGCCTTCCAGGGATTCTCGAACCCGGCGCCGATCACGGTGGCCGCGCTCTACGTGCTGGCGCGCGCGGTCGAGAAGAGCGGGGCGCTGCACCCGATCGTGCGGGCGACCCTCGGCACGGCGAAGAGCGTGCGGGGGGCGCTCGCGCGCATGACGGTGCCGGTCGCGGCGGCCTCGGCCTTCGTCAACAACACGCCGATCATCGCGATGCTGTCCCCCCAGATCGGCGAGTGGGCGGACCGGCGGGGGGATTCGGCTTCGCGCTACCTCATGCCGCTCTCGTTCGCGGCGATCCTCGGCGGCATGACCACGCTGATCGGCACCTCCACCAACATCGTGGTGTCGGGCCTGCTGGAAGCCGACGGGTACGAGCCCTTCACCATGTTCGAGCTGACGCGGACGGCGCTGCCCATGGCGCTGGCGGGACTGGTGATCACCATCCTCGCGTCGCCCCGGCTGCTCCCCGACCGGCTGCCGCCCCGGCAGGAGGCACGCACCGGAGGGCGCAGCTTTTCGGTCCGGATGATCATCGAGCCGGGAGGTCCGCTCGACGGTCTGCGGATGGATGAGGCGTGGTCGGCGCTCCCGAAGGGCGCCACGATGGTCTACTTCGAGCGCGACGGGGAGGGGGCGGGGCAGCCCCATCCCGACACCGTCCTCGGGGGCGGGGATTTTCTGACGATGCTCGGCGACACGGATGTCGTGCTCAAGCTGCACGACGTGTCGGGACTGGCCTCGTCCCAGCAGCCGCACCTGCCCTTCGAGTTCAGGAGTGCGCGACACGCGTACTTCGAGGCCGTCATCGCGCCCGAATCCCGGCTGGTGGGGAAATCACTGATCGACATTCGCTTCCTGGCCCGCTACCAGGCCACGGTGGTGGCGATTCACCGGGCGGGCGAGCCCGTCCACGGCCATCTCGCCAAGGCGCCGCTCAAACCCGGCGACACGCTGATGGTGATCGCGGACCAGGGGTTCGGAGAGCGCTGGCGGGGGCGCAACGACTTCCTGCTGGTGTCGCGCCTGGGCGCGCCCGCGCCGCCGCTCTCGCCGAAGGCGGTGATCGTACTGGCGGTGGCCGCCGCGATCGTTCTGGGCGCGGCGTTCCAGCTCCTGCCGATTCTGCATCTTTCACTGCTCGGCGCCCTCGCGCTGGTGGTCTTCGGCATACTCTCCCCGAACGAGGCCAAGGACGCCATCGACTTCGACGTGATCGTGGTGATCGGAGCGGCCTTCGGGCTCGCCGCCGCGGTCACGAGTTCCGGGCTGGGTGAGGGAACGGCCACCCTGGTCGCCGATACGCTGGGGGGCCTCGGGCCCCAGGGGGCCATGGCCGGAATCATCATCATCACGGTCACGCTGAGTTCGATCATCACCAACAACGCGGCCGCCGCCCTGGTCCTCCCGATCGCGATGTCGACCGCGGCCGACTTCGGCATCGGCGCGCGGGCCGCGGCGGTGGCGGTGGCGCTCTCGGCCTCCGCGTCCTTCATGACCCCCATCGCCTACCAGACCAACCTGATGGTGTACGGTCCGGGGGGATACCACTTCGGCGACTACGCGCGGCTGGGCACGCCGCTCACGCTGTTGGTCATGGCGGCGCTGATTGTGGTCACGACGACGGGGTAGGGTGGTGCCGGGCCCGCGCATCACGACATCACCGCATCACGACATCAATGCCGTGAGAACAGGCTCCAAAGCGTCCGCCGCCATCCGTTCCAGTTCGCCGGGGGTGCGGTTCTGGACGGGGTGGGGGACCCACACGATGGCGGGATCGATGCCGAGCGACGGGATCTGGAAGGCGGCCGCGTCGCGAAAGGCGGTGGTGGCGACCAGGAGGCCGGGCACTCCGCGGTCGTCGAGGGCCCTGATGTCATGCAGACCGCATGATACGCACGATCCTCAGTCGGCCAGCGCCTCGGCGACCACGTCGGCGCCCGCGGCGATGTCGTCCAAGAGGGCGGTGGCGGCGGGCTTGGCGTTGGTCGGCTTAGCGAAGCGCGCGGTGGTGATGCCGCGGGCGTGAAGCCCGGCCGCTAGGTGGTCCAGGAACTCGCTGGAGCGGTGCTTGCCGATGTCCAGGAGCGCGACGGTCCTGCCGTGCAGGGAGGCCGGAGGGGGGCGGCGGGGACGGGTGGCGGGGGTGGTCTCGGAGGTGGGGTCGTGCAGGGTGACGGAGTCGTTCATTCGCGGATCTCGCGGGTGACGGGGTGGGATTCGTCGAAGGAGCGCCCTCCGGGCCAGCCGGCGATGATGGCCGAGAAGAGTCCGGCCGAACCGCCGGCCCGTACCAGCAGAAGGGCGCCGGGGTGGAACTTGGGGATGAGCGGGCCCCGGTAGGAGGGGGGCATCCCCTCGGCGACGCCTCCCGCGCCCGCCACCGGGCGCAGCAAAGCCTCGTGGAGCGCACCGGTGATCCGCTCGCGCCCCCACCCGGCCTCGCGATAGATGGCGTAGTGCTCGGGTGACAGTACCAGCAGTGCGGGCGCCCACTCGCAGAGTTTGGGGTGCCCCACCGCCGCCAGCGCCATCGCCAGCGAGCGGGTCAGCTCCTCCGGGGTGCGGGCCTTCTGCTCGGTCACGCCCTGGATGCCGTCGCCGGCGAATACGGTGACCGCGCTCCGCCCCGTGGGAACGCCGCGCGCGACCGAGAGCGGCGTCCACTCCTCGTCGCTCTCGTCCTCGGCGAAACAGAAGGTGTACTTCCCCGGCGAGCCCAGCGTGGACCGGTCGATCTCGCCGGGCCGCCCGCCGCCTACGTTGCGGACCACCAGGTTGACGGCGCGGCCGATGGTGGCGTTCGCGCGGTTGCCCTGTCCCAGCGCGTTCAGCCCGGCGTTCATGCCGATCCGCCGGGCCACCGGGCCGTTCACGATCACCACCGGCCCCGAGAAGCAGGTGCTGCAGGTGACCCCGTGCAGGGTGAATCCGGGGTCGAGTGCCGCCTCCAGCGCGGCGAGCACCACCGGCATGTACTCGGGCCTGCACCCCGCGAGCACCGCGTTGACGGCCACCTTCTCGACCGTGCAGGGCGCCATGGCCGGGGGGATCCGGCCGATGACCTCGGCTCGGTCGCGGCGGGTTCCGCCCAGCATGCGCAGGATGCGCTCGGGCGTCGGCGGCACGACGGGGAGGCCGTCGGTCCAGCCGCGGTCGTAGCACGCCTCGACGGGATCGGCGCCGGACGCCACCTCAATAGTGCGCGCGCGAATGCCGGTGTCGCCGTGGCGCGCCCGCAGCGATTCGGCGATCCCCGGCTGGACGGAGCGCGACCCGCACCCGGGGCGGTGTGCCGGAAGTCCATCGCCCAACGCGGGGAGGCCGGTGAGGTCACGCCAGTCGGCACGGTTCCACCCTTCCGTGCGCCCGGTCTCCGCGTCCTCCTCCTCCCGGATCAGGGTGGGGACGGTGTGGATATCCAGGTGAAACGATTGCTCCAGGGAGCGGTCGTCCGTGGCGGTGGCGGCGAGGTCCGGTCCGAGGAAGGCGCCGTCGTCCTGCCAGTACACGGTGAGCGGGTGTCCGGCGCGCAGGATCTCGGCGAGGACGGGGATCGCGAGGTGACAGGTTTCGCAGTCGTCCTTGACGACGGCCACGAATCGGATGGGTGGGGTGGGGGATTGCGCGCTCGTGGGTGGCTCCGGTCTCGCGGAATGATGGTTGGGCGAACGGACGGCCCGGAAAAACTGGCGCGCCGCGCCGTGCCCGACAACGCGGCGGGTGTGTAACCCGCGTGTTGGTTCGGTACATTGCCCACGGTCGCGATGGATCACCAGACAAAGGGAGCGCCGGAAAGTTGCCCAGACCCCCGCGGATCTCACCGGCCTTCTTCAAGGCCCACGTTCACGGCAACGACTACCTGGTCTTCGAGGAGGGAGACGGCCCCGTGCTGACGGCGGCGCTCGTGCAGCGGATCTGCGACCGCCACCGGGGGCCGGGAGGGGACGGGATCGTCGTCGTGGAAGCCGGGCCGGACGAGGAGGGGCCGAGCCTGCGCATGTTCAACCCCGACGGGGGCGAGTTCGAGCGCAGCGGCAACGGACTCCGCATCGCGGGCGTGTACCTGAGGCGGCGGGCGCGCATGGGGGACGCCCCGTTTTCAGTGGTTGTCGGTGGTGACCGCGTACGGCTGCTGGTGGCGGGACCGGACAGCCGGGGTGTGTGGGATGCGCGGGCCGACATGGGGAAGGTGGAGTTCCCGGCCGGGCCTCCGTTCGTGGGGGCGGGGTGGGTGGGGGACGGGGGACGGGTGGTGCTGGAACTGCCGGCGGTGCCCGGTGGGGGTGGTTCACCCGTCGAGGTGGTCGCCGTCTCGGTGGGGAATCCGCACGCGGTGGCCTTCCGGGACGCCTGGTCTCCGGCCGAGGTTGCGCACTACGGACCGCTGATCGGCACGCACACGGCCTTTCCGCGCGGGACGAACGTGCAGTTCGCCGAAACTCCGGCCCGGCGCGAGGTGGCCATCCGGATCTGGGAGCGGGGGGTGGGGCCGACCAGCGCATCGGGGACGTCGGCGTGCGCGGCGGTGGCGGCGGCTGTGAAGCGCGGGCTCATGCCTCCCGGGCCGGCGACGGTCGCGATGGAAGGCGGCTCGCTGGAGGTGGAGGTGGCTGCCGACTGGACGGTCCGCCTGAGCGGGCCGGTGGAGGAGGTGTGCGTGGGGGAGCTGGCGCCGGGTCTGGCCGAAGGGATTTCGCTCAGGTCCTCGCCCGTATGAGCAGAACCGCGCCGGCGACGAAGAAGAGGATGTTGGGCGTCCACGCGGCCCACACGGGGGGCAGCCCGCCCGCGATTCCTATGGCGCCGAACAGCCTGAGGAGCAGGATGTAGATCAGGGTGGAACCCAGCGCCACCCCCACGCCGAAGGCCGCGCCTCCCTTCTTTGCCGTGGTGGCCAGGGGCGCTCCGAAGAGCATGATCACAAGGGTCGCGGCCGGGATGGCCAGCTTCTGCTCGCGCGCGACGAGCAGCTCGTTCGGGTCGCCCCCGGAGCGGTATACGGCCGCCGCCTGGCGTCCCAGCTCCCGGTAACTCATCTCCTCCTCGTTGCGGGGATCCTGCAGGAGTTCCGCGGGGGTCGGAGCCAGCCCCGTGAGGCGATAGCGTTCGAACCTGAAGGAGTACTCACTGCCGTCCGGCCGTACAACCCGCAGGTACCCGTTGTCCAGCATCCAGCCGTCCTCTTCGCTGTACACGGCCTGCCGGGCCCAGACGTGCCGCCGCGTCCCGTCCTCGTCCTCGCTCTCCAGCAGCAGCCAGTCGGCACGGCTGTTGGAGACGAAGAGCTGCTGGATGCTGAGGGTCTCTCCCGCCTCGGTCTGGAAGACGAAGTTGTTGCGCCAGTCGCGGCGAACCTCCCGTTCCTTGAAGATTTCGGCCGACTTGCGGTTGGTGGTCGGCACGATGGTGCCCAGCATGAACGCGGCCACCGTCAGCACCGCGCCGATGGGCCACAGCGGCACGAAGAGACGGTGGAAGGAGATGCCCCCCGCCTTCGCCGCCTGGATTTCGCGGTGGACGGTCATGGAGTGAATGGTGAAGACGGTGCCCACGAGCGCGGCGACCGGGAACGACCAGAGAATGAACATGGGATACTGGAACAGGTAGCCCAGGCCGATGTCGAGGTTGGTGAGTTCGCGGTCGATGTAGACGCCCCGTCTGGCGGAAAGGTCCGACAGGATGAACATGATGGGGACGCTCAAGACGAAGATCACAAAGAGGCGGATGAAGATCGCCGCCACCATGCGGTCGAGAGTGCGGATCACGGCTCTTGCCGGTCGCGGGGATTCGCCCGCCGACCGCGGCCCGCCCGCCGGATGCGGTCAGTCCACGGAATGCGCGAGAACACCCGCCGCGCCCCGGCCCGCGCCTCCAGCCACAATTCCTGCCAGCCGCTCTCGCGGGACGAGGCCGTCCACTGGCCGATTCTGGACACGAGGAGCGTCCCGATGGCCAGGCACAACAGGCTCGCCGCCCACATAGACCAGAAGGGCGTGGCCAGACCCCGGTCGGCCCAGTCCTCGCCCGTGGACATGCCGTACTGGTACACGCCGATCACCACCGCCGACACCACGATCACCATGCTGATCCCGCCGCGCGAGAAACGCACGCCGATCGGCATCCCGATCAGGACGAAGATCATGCAGGCGCTCGCGATCACAAGCTTCTTGTGGATTTCGACCCGGTACTGGCTGGCCCGCTTCTCGAGCGACCTGACGCGCGTTCCCTGCGTCTTGGCGTCAATGGCCACCATCCGGGTCATGTCATCGGAAGGGAGCTGGGCTCCCTCCAAACCCGGGGGGGTCTTGGAGAATCGCATGGGGTCGCCGTCGTCGTGCGAGCGTCCCAGCGCCCGCTCGACGGCCTGAACCGCGGCCAGCCGGGATTCCTCGCGCAAGCTGTCCAGTTGCGACATCTTGGCGTTTGCGGAATCATGAAGCGCGGCGACCGACATCTCGCGGTCACCCCGGTAATCGGCTTCGGTGTCCTCGAAGATGTCGCCGACGCCGCGGAGCACATAGAGCTGCTGTTCGAAGGCGGTCCGCTGGAAGGACCGCTGGTCGGCCGACCCCACCTCGTAGGCTTCCCCGTCGTACAGACGGAGTTGGAGGTCGGTAAAGGAGGCGTTCAATTGCATTTCGCCCCGGGCGGCATAGGTAGTGCGCCGCACCCCCTGCCGGCTCATGTCATAGATGCGGACACCGGTCAGCTCGCTGGACACGGGATCGATCACCTCGGCCCGCAGGTAGTAGGGACCCAGGCCGTTCTCCCCCTCGATGACGTTGACCACTCGCTCGCGGAGCTGAAAGGTGGGACTCTTCCGCTGAATCGAAATCTGGAGATTCTTGAGCCGGTGGTTGGCTTCGGGGAGGACCCGGTCGTTGAACAGAAAGGTGACAGCCGACAGGAAGACACCCAGGAACATGGCGGGCAGGAAGAGCCGCCGGGGGCGTACCCCACCGCCGGACATGGCGATGATCTCGCTGTTGGCCGCCAGCTCGCTGAAGGTGTAGAGGACCGCCGGGAGGACGGCCATGGGAAGGGTAAGCGCGACGGTGTGGGGCAACGAAAGGAGGAGTGCCTCCAGAATCACATCCCTGGGAAGTCCCTTGCCGGCCAGGTCGTCGAGCCTTTGTGCGATGGCGTTCACGAACATCAGCCCGGTCAGCAGACTGAAGGTGAACAGGAAGGGCCCCACGTGCGAGCGGAGCAGATATCGGGTAAGGATGGTCATGGTGAAATGTAACCGGTCCCGGCGTTTCCTCCCGCTCGGGGGTATTGCCCTCGAGGCCGTCTGTAGAAGGGACGCCGCATGACGACGCGACGGTTGCTCCCGGGGGTGGCGATCGTCCTCCTGTTGGCCGGAGGCGGAGCCGCCGGCGCCCAGGAGCGCATCCCTCCCCCTCCCGACACTGTCCTCTGGATCCCCCCGCGGATCCTGCAACCCCAGTGGTCATTCCTGTCCCCGCCCCCACCTCCCGTCCCCGTCGTCCGCCTGGGTCTGGCCCTCATCCCCGTCACCCGCTTCGGTCCCCAGCTCCGCATCGCGTACGAGGACCCGTACGCCGATCTCGTCATCGCTCCCACCCCGCCCGACTGGGATCGCGATCCGCATCTGCGTCTGGGCACCTTCGGGCGCACCATCGGGTACGGCCAGATCCCGCCGCCACCGGGCCGGGGTCCGCCCGGCCAACTCGCCGATGCGCCCGCCAGATTCCGCAACGAATTCGCCGACCTCGGCTTCGCCTTGACCGGATCCGGCGATTTCGGGTCCGACTGGACGCAGTTCAGGCCCTGTGACGAGAGGGTGCAGGAAACCTGCGAGTTTCCGCGGATTCCCCGCATCACGCCCGACATCCTCTTCGGCGTCCAGGCCGACGGGACCATCACGGACCGCATCGTGGTGGATGTCGACTATCAACAGGTTCGCGAGGCCGAGACCGCGAACCGGATCAATGTCCGCTACCGGGGACTCCCCGGCGAAGTCCTGCAGCGCCTGGAAATCGGCGATGTCCGCTTTGATCTGCCCCCCTCCCGGTACCTGCGCGGCGGAGTCCCCCAGGGGAGCTTCGGCTTCCAGGCCGCGCTCGAGGCGGGTCCGGTGGAGATCCGGTCGGTCTGGGCCCAGGAGGCCGGCGAAGTCACGTCGCGGACATTCCGGCTGGAGGGTTCCGGCAGGACCTTCTCGCGATCCGACACGCTGGTCCTCGACGACGCGGACTACATCGACGGCCAGTTCTTCTTCCTCTTCGATCCGGAGCACTTCTTCGACCACCCGCACATCGACGCACTCGCGCTGACCCCGAACGCGGCGCCGTCCTCGGTCGCGCCCGGGATCGAGCCCATCCAGCTGTACCGCTCCACGATCGATCCCGCCTCGGTCCAGCAGGTGGAGGGCCACATCCAGGCCGACGCGGTCGCCGGGCAGGGGGCGGACAGCGTCACCGAGTCCGCGTGGTTCCGGTACCTCCAGCCGGGCCGCGACTACATGGTGCATCCCAGCGGTCTCTGGGTGGCGCTCCAGTCGCCCCTGGCCGCCGACGAGATGCTGGCCGTCACCTATGTCACCGAGGCGGGAGACACCGTCGGCACCTACAATCCGGAGCGCATCTACCGGAGCGGGGGACGGCCCGGGCTCAAGCTGCTGAAGGCGTCGGCGGCCCAGCACCAGCCCGGCCGCCCGACGTGGGCGACCGAGATGCACCAGGTCTACCGGGTTTCCCTGTTCGAGGACGTGGACCCGGCCTCGGTGGAGCTTACCGTGTCGCTCGGCGAGGAGAGCGTTGGGCGCACCTTCGCCCGCCGCGACAACGGCGAGGACGTGACCTACCTGCGCCTCTTCGGACTGGACGAGGAGTCCCCCAGGGACCGGCTGGACGAATCCCACATCTACCGGCCCGCGCTTGACTCCTTCGAGGACCAGCCGCCGGTGTCGGGGACCTTCATCGTCTTCCCGACGCTCGAGCCCTTCGCGAACCCGCCTCCGCTTCGGAGCGTGGACATCGATTCCACGGAGGTGAGGGGACTGCTGGGCGAGAACCGCAACGAGCGCATCTACCGCGCGGCGGACCCTTTCGAGCGCGAGTACGGCGGTGTCTTCCGGCTGAACCTGTCGTACGAAGTGACCGGAGACAGTACGGTGTCGTCCTTCTCGCTGGGGGCGGCGGGCATCCGCGAGGGGTCCGAGCGGGTGACGCTGGACGACCGGCTCCTGGTGCGGGGCGTGGACTACACGATCGTCTACGAGGTGGGACAGCTGAGGCTGCTGGATATCGAGGGGCTGCTGGCCACCACCCCGGGACGCAACCTCGAGGTGACCTGGGAACAGCGGAGTTCCTTTCAGGTGACGCCGTCGTCGGTCTTCGGGCTCAACGCCCGCTACGATCTGGGCGACTACGGCGAGTTCAACCTGATCGGCCTGTACCAGACCGAGGACCAGCTGTTGCGCAGGCCGCGGCTGGGCGTCGAGTCGAGCGCGGTGGGGCTGGGGGGGTTCAGCGGGAACCTCAACCTGGACGCCCATCTGCTGACCCGCGCGCTGAACGCGATTCCGGGGCTGAGGGCGGGGGATCGCTCCTCGCTGCACTTGTCGGGCGAAGCTGCGGTGTCGGTGCCGAATCCCAACACGCAGGGCGCCGTGTACCTGGACGACTTCGACGGGGTCAACGCGATGCCGCTCTCGGTGCTGAGCGAGGATTGGCGGCTGGGGAGCCGTCCCGCCTACACAGACGGCGCGGAGCGGGTGCTGCCGCCGGAAATGTCGCCCGCCAACCGGGCCAACATGACCTGGCAGCACACCTGGATCGAAGAGGATGTAGGAGGGGACAGCTTGGGGGTCTTCAAGGGGTTCCATCCCAGCACCGACATCGACCAGCAGATCCGGGTCACCGGAAGCGCGATACGCGAGTGGGGGATGCTCGCGCGCTTCGAGCACCAGAGCGGCGACGTGGAGGGATCGAGCGAGTGGGCGTCGATCACAACCGCGCTGAGTTCCACCGGCGACGACCTGACAAAGAGCGACTTCATCGAGTTCTATGTGCGCGACGGAGACTTCCTGACGCTGGTTCTCGACCTGGGGATCGTCAGCGAGGACGCATTCTTCGTGGACGCCTCCGGGTCGGTGAACGGCGTCAGACGGAGCACCAACCTGCCGTGGGGTCTGGGCATTCTGGACCAGGAGGCCGATCCCAGCCGCGGCGAGGTTCCGAGCCCCGTCACCGACGAGAGGGGCGTCTGGGCGGAGCGATGCCTCGCCGAGCCGTATCGGGTGTACCGCCTCGGGGATCCCAATGCCAACTGCACCCGGGGCAACGGCCTCGACGACTCCGAGGACCTGGACGAAGACGGCAACCTCGACACCCTGGAACGGTATCGCCGCTTCCTGGTCCGCCTGGACGGCTCCTCTCCCTTCATGGTGCGCGACCGCGACGAGACCGGCACCTCCTTCCGCCTCTACCGTGTCCCGCTGCGCGACCCGTCCGGCATCGACGTGGGCGGGACGATCACCGACGCCGAGCTGCGCGCCGTGCGGCACCTGCGCATCACCGTGGCGGGCAAGCGCCGCGACTCCTTCGTGCTGGCACGCATGGCGATCGTGGGGTCGACGTGGATCAAGCGCTCCGAAAACGGCGTGCTGACCGGACTTGGCGGGGACACGACCTCGGTGCACGGGCGGGTCGAGGTGGCCTCGGTATCCAAGGTCACGGTGGGCGACGCCTACACTTCGCCGCCCGGCGTGATCGAGCAGCTCGACGACCCGACGGCGGCCTTCGGCGGGCAGGGCATCGAGTTCAACGAGCGCTCCCTCTCGATCGCCTTCGAGAGCGTCCTTCCCGGGGACCGGGTGGAGGTCTACAACCGCTTCCCCCAGCAACCGCGCGATTTCCTCTCCTACAGGGAGGCACGCCTCTGGGCCGTCGCCGCCCGGGGGGACTTCGGCGCCCACGTCCCGGTCTGGTTCTTCGTCAAGATCGGGACCGATGACCGCAACTTCTACCTCTTCCGTACAAGGCTCGATCCGGTCGGCACGCCCGGCTCCGTGCGCGAAGACGACTGGCTGCCCGAAGTCGTGATCCGCTTCGAGGAGTGGCTGGAACTCAGGCGGAAGGCCGAGATCCGATTCATCACGGAACCCAGGATGGCGGGAGACCCTCCCCTGGTGCTGTGGTCGGCCGACTCCACGCATGCCATCGTCATGCAGGACCGCGGCCGCGCTCCCAACCTGGCCTCGGTGCGCGAGATGAGCATGGGGGTGATGAACGAGACCGCCCGGCCGCTGTCGGGCGAGGTCTGGGTGGATGAACTGCGGCTGTCGCGGGGGATCCGCGATGCGGGGCTGGTGTCGGCCGTCGACGCCGAGGTCAGGGGGGGAGACTTCCTCCACTCGCGGGCGTCCTTCCGCAGCCGCGACGGCTACTTCCGGCAGCTGCGAGCCACCCCGAGCTTCCACGACGACCGGACCCTCGACGTGCAGACGACCCTGCAACTGGGCCGCTTCGCTCCGGCGGCCTGGGGGATGGAGGTTCCGCTGTCGATGACCTACGAACGGGAGGACCGGTCTCCCATCTTTCTGGGGCGCAGCGATGTACGCGCCGATCAGGTGCACGGGGTCCGGCAGCCCGGGTTCAACCGGACCCGCGTCGATCTGTCGCTCAGGCGACGGAGCCCCGAAGAGGGCGGCTTCTGGGACGGCGTGCTGGAAGGCTTCGATGCGCGGGCCGGGATGGTCCGATCGTCGCTGCGAACGATCACCACCGAGAGCGACAGCGATGGGGTGGACGCCTTCCTCGGGTACACGGCCAATCCGGACTACCGCGACTTTCCGCTCTTCCCCGGCTGGGTCGGCGAGGCGCTGCGCCGGCTGCTCCCCTCCTTCCTGGAGGACCGCATTGCGGGCGCTCGCCTGCGGTGGACCCCCGAAGAGTTCTCCTTCCAGAGTGAAATGCTGGACCGGGATGTGAGCACGACCCGCTTCGACCACATCATCGAGACCCCCGGAGACTCCCTGGCGTCGGTCACGGAAGCCCCCCGGAGAATGGTGTCCGCGTCGACGCGGGTCGTCCTGCGTCCCCTCCCGTCGCTGACGGCCGAGGCCGACTTCCTGAGTGGCCGGGACCTGCTGACGGTGGAAGAGCTTTCGGGCGACCGGGGTACGCGCGATCTGCTGGCGGGCGAGCGGCGGAGCCTGGGGCGTCTGGACCTGGGCTGGGAGGTGGACCGCCACGTCCGCACCCACCTGAAGTACGAGCCGCGGTTCACGGACTGGGCGACGACCAGCGTCAAAGTGACCACCATATATTTCTCGGAGCGGAATTCCGACCTGATCGAAACGCGCCATACCCCGACCGACACGGCGCTGGTGCTGCTGCGAAACGTTGACGGACAGAGAAACCTGACCGCCACCGTATCGCTTGACCCGGCTAGCCTGGCGGCGGAACCGGGGGAGGGCACGCGTGCGCGCCGGTGGTCGCGGGTGCTGGTACCGTTTCTGTTCGAGTACACGAGCGGGCTGACCTCCCGTTTCAACCGCGAGCCGGTCGACCCCGGCACGATCTATGAACTGGGGTGGGGCGGCCGCGACGATTTCCTCGTCATCGGCCGCGATTCCGCCTCGACGCTGGGCGACCGGCAGCGGATCACCCTGAGCGGGGGACTGAAGTTCCTCGGTTCCGGCTCGGTGAGGATCGAATACCGGCGTAACGACTTCCAGACGCTGGACACGCGTTCCGACCGCGAGGATCTGACCACCGTGTGGCCGGACGTCAACGTGTCGCTGGCAAACGTAGTGCTTCCGGCGTTCCTGTCGCCGGTCCTGGAGCGGCTGTCGGCAAGCGGCGGATACCAGCGCGTGACGCGCGCGCGGGAGTTCGGAGCGGGCGCGAGACAGAATCGCTTCGGCGAGGACCAGAGCGTGCCCGCCGCGCTGACCCTGGTCTTTCCCCGGGGAGTGTCGCTGTCGTACGAGGGCCGGCGCGAACGGGGCGAGAGCAGCGACCCGACCGGTGAGACGAGAACCACGAGAAACTCCCACCTCCTGCTCGCCCAGGCGACGCTCCCTTCGCCGCTGCCCGCCTTCAGGCGGCGGGGCGCCCGCATGCGGATCGCGTTGAATCTCGGGTACTCGGACGAGGTGCGGTGCCGCCAGCCGAGCCCGGACAGCCCGTGCGTGGCCTTCGTCGACCAGCTGGAGAGGGATGCCTCGTTGTCCGTGGATTCATCCTTGCGCGACTATCAGCTGGGCGTGCAGATCCGGTACCTCGACCGGCGTTCCTTCGTGGGCCGCCGCGCGGGGCTGACCCGGTTCCAGCTCGAGATCTCCGGCCGGTTCCTGCTGACCCCGGATGTGCTTGGTGGGATACGATGATATAGCCGGGGCATGTCCGTGGTACACCGGTGGGTGGGTTGTTGGCATCCAGGGCATGGCGGTTATCCCACACGGTAACATGACCCGTCCGCAGCGCCGCCTACCGGCCGTCCGGCAGGATGTCCCATTTCATCATGTCAACGCCCGCGAATCGGGCTGATACTTCCTTCCCACACCGCGATCCGCCGTGCCGGCCTCCGGCGCGGGAGCACGGGTTGCGGATGAACGAAGGAGGAACGCGTGACCGATCGCGAACGCAAGAGCATGCTGCGCGCGGCGTTGATCCTGGGCGGCGCGGCGGTGATCCGATTCGTCGTGTTTGCGCCGGGCCCCGCCGCACCGCTCCTGGAGGACCGGCCCTCGATCGCCGACAGCCTCCTGGCTGCGGGAGACTCGGTGGCGGAGGAGCAGGCGCGCAGGAGCCGGCCGCTCGCGGACGGCGAAACCGTCGACCCGAATGCGGCAAGCGCCGAAGAGCTGGACCGGCTTCCCGGGGTGGGAGCGTCCAAGGCGCTGCGCATCGTGCGGGAGCGGGAGGAGAACGGTCCCTTCGCCAGCGTGGAGGATCTGGCGCGGGTGACCGGGCTGGGTCCGAAGTCGGTGGAGAAGCTGAAGCCGTACCTGCGGGTGGCCGGGGGCGGGGTTTCATCCGAACGCCGGCCTGCCGCCGTGGCGCGCGCCGGGCCGCCGGTGGGGGAGGGTCGGGGGGCTGGGGCGACGGTTTCGGGCGCGCTCGTGGACCTGAACCGGGCCACGGCGGAGGAACTGCGCGCGCTGCCCGGGGTCGGACCGGTCATGGCCGGGCGCATCGTCGCCTTCCGGAGGGAACGGGGAGGGTTCAGGAAGCTCGAGGAACTCATGGAGGTGAAGGGTGTGGGCGCGAAGACGTTCGCCCGCCTCAAGCCGCTGGTGAAGATCCGATGACGGGTCCGACGCCCGCCGGGCCGCCGTCCGAACTCGAAGCGCTGCTCCGCGAGATGGTCCGGCTGCGTGGGTCCGATCTCCACCTCACGGCCGGGCAGCCGCCGCGGGTGCGGATCGACGGATCGCTGGCCGAGAAGGGCGACCGGAACCCGCTCACGGCCGATGATACGATGCGCATGGCCCGCTCCGTGCTCACCGCGTCCCTGTGGCGGCGCTTCGAGGAGGAAGACGAGCTGGACTTCGCCTTCGAGGTGCCTCGGCTGGGGCGTTTCCGGGGCAACTGTTTCCGGCAGCGCGGCAGCCTCGCGCTGGCCGTGCGTCACATCCCGGAGGAGGTGGCGCCGCTGCAGGAACTGGGGCTGCCGGCCATCCTGAACCACTTCACCCGGCGGCCGCGCGGGCTGGTCCTGGTGACCGGTCCCACCGGCTCGGGCAAGTCGACGACCCTCGCCGCCCTGGTCGACAGCATCAACCGGCGGCGAAGGGGCCACATCCTCACCGTCGAGGATCCCGTCGAGTTCGTCCACCGGCCCAGGCGCTGCATCGTCAACCAGCGTGAGGTGGGCGCCGACACGCGCAGCTTCGCCAACGCCCTCAAGTACGCGCTCCGCCAGGATCCCGACGTCATCCTCATCGGCGAGATGCGTGACCCCGAGACGATCGGATCCGCCCTCACGATCGCCGAAACCGGCCATCTGGTCCTCTCCACCCTCCACACCAACTCCGCGGCCGACTCCGTCAACCGCATCATCGACGCCTTCCCGGCGGAGCGGCAGACACAGGTGCGCAACCAGCTGGCCTCGGTGCTGGAAGGCGTGGTGACCCAGATTCTGGTGCCGCGCACGGATGGCCCGGGAAGGGTGGCGGCGGCCGAGGTGCTGGTCTGCACGGCGGCAGTGCGGGCGGTGATCCGGGACGACAAGGTGCACCAGCTCGCCTCGCTCATGCAGGCGGGGCGGAAGCATGGGATGCAGACACTCAACGATGCGCTCGCACGCCTCTACCTGAAGGGTGAGATCACCCTCGAGGCGGCACTGAAGCGGAGTGGCGAACCGCGCGAACTGCTCAGGGCCGTGGGTGAGCCGGCGCCGGAGGGCGCGGGGGGGAGCGGGGAAGGGTGGGGTTGACCCGGGGCGTGCCGGCCCGCGACGTCGTCATCTTCACCCGGCTCTTCGCGACGATGATCGGCGCGGGACTTCCGCTCGTGCAATCCCTGAACATCCTGGGCCGGCAGACGGAGAACAGGAGTTTCCGCAGGGTGATCCGCCGGATGCTCGGGGATCTCGAGTCGGGAGACACGCTGTCCGGGGCGATGGGGCGCCACGGCAGGGTCTTTTCGGAGCTCAGCGTGAGCCTGGTGGCCGCGGGAGAGGCGGCCGGCGCCCTGGACACGATCATGGAACGGCTCGCCGACTTCCTCGAAAAGCACGACAACCTGGGGCGAAAGGTGAGGGCGGCGCTGATCTATCCGGCCATGATCTTCGCCGTGACGATCCCGGCGGTGGCCATCCTGCTGGTTTTCGTGATCCCCACCTTCGAGAGCATGTTCGCGTCGGCGGGCGTGCCCCTCCCGTTGCCGACGAGGATGGTCATCGGAGCGTCCGGCGTTGTTCAACGGTACTGGTGGGTATTGCTCGGGGCGGTGCCGGTGTTGGCGATGCTGGTGCGGCATGCGCACGGCACGAGCGGCGGCCGCCTGCTGATGGACCGGCTGCTGTTGGCGGTTCCGCTCCTGGGCGACCTGATGCGCAAGGCGGCGGTCTCGCGCTTCACGCGGACCCTGGGGACGCTCGTGGCGTCCGGGGTGTCGATCCTGCAGGGCCTGGAGGTCACCGCGAGGACCGCCGGCAACCGGGTGATCCACGACGCCGTGATGAGGTCGCGGGCCGCGATCGAGAGGGGCGAGACGATCGCGCGGCCGCTCGAGGATTCGGGGGCCTTCACGCCGATGGTCGTGCAAATGGTCGAGGTGGGGGAACAGACGGGGGCCCTCGACGAGATGCTGGAGAGGGTCGCGGACTTCTACGAACAGGAGGTGGATACGGCGCTCGAAGCCGTGATCGCGATGGTGGAGCCGGTCATGATCGTGGTGCTGGGGGTGGTGGTGGGGGGGATGATCGTGGCAATGTACCTGCCGATCTTCGAGATGATCACGGCGGTGGGGTAGCCGGGGAGGGCCGCCTCGCCGTTCGCGGTGCTCGTGCGGTTTCATCCGCGTGCTGCTAGTTTGCCCGGCGCCGTTGCCGTGTGGACGGCGCGACCGGCCACGAGTCACCCCAAGGAGCCCACGCCCTCATGGATTTCATCCAGCAAGTCATCGATTTCCTGACCAGGTATTTCGTCACGATCGGCATCCCGATCGGTGGCGAGAACATCCCGCTCATGGTCATCCTCCTGCTGGGGATCGGGATGTACCTCACGCTGCGGCTGGGCTTCATCCAGGTCACGCGGCTGAAGCACGGGGCCGCGGTCGCGTCGGGCAAGTACGACGATCCGGAGGACGAGGGGGACGTCACCCACTTCCAGGCGCTTACAACCGCGCTCTCGGCGACGGTGGGCATCGGGAACATCGCCGGGGTGGCGCTGGCGATTCACTGGGGCGGACCCGGCGCGCTCTTCTGGATGTGGGTCACGGCGGCGGTGGGGATGGCGACCAAGTACTCCGAAGTCACCCTGGCCCAGAAGTACCGGGTCC
>JAPPGM010000047.1:27702-70756 GCA_028874995.1 Gemmatimonadota bacterium
GCGGGGGCTGGGGCCGAACTGGAAGTGGATGGCGGTCTTCTTCGCCTTCCTCCTCGGGATCACGGCCTTCCTGACCGGCAACGGGATTCAGGCGAACACGGTGGCCGACAACCTGGAGACCCAGTTCAGCATTCCCACCTGGGTCAGCGGGCTGGTGACTTCGGGGGTGGTCGCGGCGGTGATTCTGGGTGGCATCACCCGGATCGGCAGGGTGACATCGGTGCTGGCACCGGTGATGGCGCTGGTCTACGTCTTCGGGGCGCTGGTCGTCATAGCGATGAACATGGGCGACGTGGGGCCCACCTTCGCGCTGATCTTCCGGGAAGCGTTCAACCCGAGCGCGGGGGTGGCGGGGACGGGGGTGGGGGCCTTCCTCGTCACGTTGATGTGGGGGGTCCGCCGCGGGCTCTTCTCGAACGAGGCGGGGCAGGGGTCGGCGCCGATCGCGCACTCGGCGGCCAAGACCGACGAGCCGGTGTCCGAAGGCGTCGTGGCGCTGCTGGAGCCCTTCATCGACACGATCATCATCTGTACCATGACGGGGCTGCTGATCATCATGACCGGCGTGTGGAGCGACCGCTTCGAGACCGAGATCACGCTGAGCGGCGGGGATCTCTCCTACCGGGCGGCGCAGGTGGACGGGGGCTACGAGGACATGTCACCCGACGCCCCGATCCGCATCGACGCCGGCGCGCACGCCGCCACCGGTCCGAGCGATCCGCAGATTTCGTGGCATGAGGTCCCCCTGCAGATGCTCTACGTGGACGAGGCGCGGTCGCAGCCGTTCAGCGGCGTGATCGATCCCGCGGCGGGTATGGCGACAGGGGACGACGGACAGACCTACACGTCGCTCCACGGCATGGCGGTCGAGAGCGGGGCGCCGCTCACAATGGCGGCCTTCTACTACGGCGACCGCTGCGCCAACTACCTCTTCGGCGCCAAGGCGGTGATCCCCTACAAGGTCATCTTCGTGATCCTGCACTTCGTGGGCGCGGTGCTCCCGCTGAGCGTGATCTGGGACATCGGCGACGTGTTCCTGTCGATCGTGATCTGGCCGAACCTGATCGCGCTCGGGATCCTCGCACCTCAGGTGGTGGAGATGACCCGGGACTACTTCGAGAGGAAGCCGTGGCGGAATAAGTAGCGGGGGTGTTGCCTGGCGTTGCCTGACTGGGTGGAGGCCAAGGTATGCTCCGGGCCGTACGGTCGAATCTTCCGCTTCGGAAGCGGGAGACCGCACGATGAGGATCGAGGCGTGCGCCGGGCGGATCGCGGGGCAGTGCGACTGACGCCTCAGGTGAGGCATCGTAGGATATCGTGACACAAAGCGGTATAATGTGGGGTAGAGTGTGTTGAAGTGGGATTTGGGAACCTTGTACCGGAAAGGGGACCCAAGCGGATGACTGTAGAGTGGTGGCAGCTACTCTTGGCGTTGGTCGCTGCGGTTGCCGGTGCGACTTGGGCGGTGGGGAGGGCATCCCAGAAGTCAGCCGATGGCCTGTACGAGCGCCTCAAGGGGAACGATTTCAAGCATGTCGAGGACAGGTTGACCCGGGTGGAACGGCGCGTAACGGATCGCGTGGTGTCGGAGGTCAAGAGGGTTGAGGAACGGCTGGAACGGGTAGAGACCCGGATGGCCAAGGGTTTCTCGGAGGTGAAGGAATTGATTCAGGCGAAGGAAGCGTAAACCGTTCTGCCCTTCCGGGCGTAGGTCGGTCACGTCCTGGTTCCAGTACTCCTCGGCAAGGTTGCCCGGGGCGGCGTCACGCCGGAGTTTGTGTGCAATCGGATTCCCTCCGGCTGCCGCCGTGGCGCACTCTCACCGCTCCGGCCCATCCAAAACCCGCCCCGGCCGCACCGCCTCCCGCCCGTACCGCTCCCGGATCCGGTCCACCGCCCGCGCGATCGTGCGGTCCCGCTCCGTCTCCAGCTTCTCCTCCCCTCCGAAAAACTCCAGCTGCTCCGCGGGCACCTGCCGGACCAGGTTGGAGACGCCCACTCCCAGCAGCCGGGCCGGTGTCCTCCGGCGGTGGCGCAGGCCTTGCAGCAGTGAGGCCGCGACAGCGAAGATCGCCCGGTCGGTCTCGACCCCCTCGGGCTGCGTGCTGCCCGCCTGCCGCGTCCTGTAGTCGTGGTCCCGCAGCTTGACCGTAACGGTTCGCGCCCGCAGTTCCCTCGCCCTCAGCTGACCCCCCACCGAGCAACTCTGCTCCAACAGTCGCCGCTCCAGTTCGTCGTCGTCGTCGATGTCGGCGAAGAAGGTACGCTCCGAGCTGATGGACTTGCGGCGTTCGCGGGCATCCACCTCGCTCGGGTCAATCCCCCGGACCCGTTCCCAGAGCCAGGCACCGCGTCCCGGGCCGAACCAGCGTGCCAGCCACTCGCGTTCCACGGCGGCAGCTTCCGCACAGGTCGTGAGTCCCTTCTTCCTCAGCTGTTCCAGAAACGCCGGACCGATCCCCGGCAGCTGCTCCAGCCGGAACTGCGCCATGAAGGCCGCCTCCCCGCCCGGCCGCACCACATGCACGCCATCCGGCTTGGCGAGCCGGGTCGCCACCTTGGCCACCACTCTCTGCGTCCCCCCGCCCAGCGACACGGCCACCTCCGTACGCTCCCTGACCACCCTGCGGATACGGTCCGCCGTCGCGGCCAGCTCCTCACCCTTCAGCATCCTCTCGGTTCCGGTGAGGTCCAGGTAGAACTCGTCGATGGAAGCCGCCTGCACCACCGGCGACAGCTCGTCGAGGACGCCCCGCACCGCCCGGCTGCGCTCCACGCACGCGCCGCGCGGCACGGGCACGACCACCGCCTCCGGA
Organism: Gemmatimonadota bacterium; assembly: GCA_028874995.1. Lineage (GTDB taxonomy): Bacteria > Gemmatimonadota > Gemmatimonadetes > Longimicrobiales > Gaopeijiaceae > Bin94. Next base: position 30,519 of record JAPPGM010000047.1, read on the forward strand.
CACAACTGGCGTGCCCGCCGGGTCGGCATCCCGGATCGCACCCCGAATTCCCGCGCCGCGTACGACGCCGAGGTGATCACGCCCCGGTCGCTGCGGCCGCCCACCAGCAGCAGCGGCTCCCTGCCCGCGCCCTCCGGATCCTCCAGGCGCGCCACCTGCACGAAGAAGCTGTCGCAGTCCACCAGGAGAATCCTCCTGGGACCTTGCGGCGGCATCGTGTTTCTGGACACGTTCTACCTTCCCGCGCGCGGCCGCGGAAGGCTCCGCCCGCCGTCGGCGCTAAGCGTGGACCCGTCACCCACCGAAAGTCACCATCATAACCCCACCGAGGAGACGCCGACGATGGCCTACCCCTTCCAACTTCCCGACCTGGGATACCCGCACGACGCCCTGGAACCGCACATCGACGCCCGCACCATGGAGATTCATCACGGCAGGCACCACGCGGCGTACACGGCCAACCTGAACGCCGCCCTCGAGGGGCACCCGGGGCTGCACGGCAAGTCCGCCAACGAACTGGTTGCCGATCTGGGCGCGCTTCCCGACGGAATCCGGATGGCGGTGCGCAACAACGGGGGCGGCTACGTCAACCACAATCTCTTCTGGCAGCTCATGGCCCCGGGCGGTGCCGATGCGCCCGGCGGAGCGCTCGCCGCGGCCATCGACGGAGCTTTCGGGAGCTTCGACGAATTCAAGGCCCGCTTCGCCACGGCGGCGATCACGCGTTTCGGCTCGGGCTGGGCGTGGCTCGCGGCGGACGGCGGGGGCGGGCTCGAGGTCGTCTCCACCGCCAACCAGGACACACCCGTCATGGACGGCAAGGTGCCTCTCCTGGGGTGCGACGTATGGGAGCACGCGTACTACCTGAACTACCAGAACCGCCGTCCGGACTACGTGGCCGCCTTCTGGAACGTGGTCAACTGGACGGTCGTCGGGGAGCGCTACGCAACCCTGTGACCCGCGATAGTCTGGGAGCTGGGCGGGTGAGGCCAGCGAGCAGGAATGCGTAGAGTGGACGGAACCGTCGCTCGATCATATGTTTATATTTGATCGAAGCGAGGATTCAACGACCAGACCGGGCAGAGACAGGGGGCGCAACTGGTGGCTGGGCAAAGGTTTCGGCGCATGACGGCAGCGACGGCAGGGCATTTGACACGCACGGGGGCCGCCTGTGCGGGACTCCTGCTGCTCGCAGGCACGGCGTGGCCCCGGGACGTCGCGGCGCAGAGCCTGCGCGGGGGCGAGGCCTCCATGCGGGAGCAGTACCTGCGGGCCCTCGCGTACGACTACACCTTCCTGACGGATCCCGCCCACGTCCGGCACTTCGTCAATCACAACCTGCTGGTGCCAGTGAAGGGCAACCGTGACTACCAGCTCGACGACGAGGTCTCGTTTCCGTACGCGCGCCCCGAGGTGCTCACCTTCATCGAGCGCCTGAGCCGCCAGTACCGGGCCGCGTGCGGGGAGGTGCTCGTCGTGACCAGTCTGACCCGTCCCAAATCCCATCAGCCGAGGAACTCGTCCAAGCGGTGGTCCGTCCACCCGACGGGCATGGCCGTGGATCTGCGGCGTAGCAACACGCCCGCCTGTCGCAACTGGATCCAGAGGGTCCTGCTGGAGTTGGAGGGGACCGGGGTCGTGCAGGCCACCCACGAGCGGCGGCCGCCCCACTACCACATCGCGGTCTACACGAAGGAGTACGCCGACTACGTGGCCCGGCTCGAGGCCGACGAGCCGGTCTTGGCCCAGCCGGAGTCGGCGGTGGCGGCACAGGCAGCGGGGGAGGCCGACGAGTCCACGGTCGCTTCGTCCGTGTCGCTGGTGAGCTACAAGGTCCGTTCCGGGGACTCGCTGTGGAGCATTTCGCGCGCCCACCGGATCACGGTGGCCCAGCTCAAGATGGCCAACAAGCTGACGAGCAACCGCATCTACGCGGGGCAGTGGCTGGACATCCCGGTCAGGTCCCGGTAGCCGGTCGAACCGCCACCCGGTAAGCCCACCCGCGGCACATGACGGTCTCGGTGGTGATTCCCGCGTACAACGAGGCACCTACGATCGAAAGGCTGCTCAGGCGCGTGGCGTCGGTTCCCGTCGACAAGGAGGTCATCGTCGTTGACGACGGGTCGACCGACGGGACGCGGGGGCTGCTGGAGAAACTCGAGGAGCGGGGGTTGATCGACAGGCTGCTCCTCCACGATCGCAACCGCGGCAAGGGGGCCGCCCTGCGCACCGGCTTCGCCCGCGCCACCGGAGACGTGGTCATCGTCCAGGACGCGGATCTGGAGTACGACCCGGGCGCGATTCCGGCGCTTCTGGGTCCGATCGCGGACGGACGGGCCGATGCGGTCTACGGGTCCCGCTTCATGGGCGGGCCCCGGCGGGTTCTCTTCTTCTGGCACACCGTCGGGAACCGTTTCCTGACGCTTCTGAGCAACGCCTTCACGAATCTCAACCTGACGGACATGGAGACGTGCCAGAAGATGATCCGCACCGAGCTGCTCCAGTCGCTTCCGCTGACGGTGGACCGGTTCGGGATCGAGCCGGAAATCACGGCGCGCCTGGCGCAGGCCGGGGCGCGGATCTACGAGCTGCCGATCAGCTATGACGGGCGGTCCTACGCGGAGGGGAAGAAGATCGGGTGGAAGGACGGGTTCGCGGCGATCTGGTTCATTCTGCGGTGCAATCTCGCAGGGCCCCGGCCGCGGCCGTGGGAGGGCAGGGAACCGCCCCCCGCGTAATCTGTCCCGTTTTTCTATCCCGGCGCCCCGCGGGCGGGCCCATCTTGCGGTCGTCGTCCAGCACCCGCCGGGATCTGCCGCCGCTGTAACGTTCGCGCGGCCCCGGCATTCACCGGGGATCGAGCCGTGAGAAATGAAACCGTGGACATCGGCCACCATGAACCTGCGCGGCGCGTCGTGGCTGGCGGCGCTGGCGGCGGCCCTGGCCTTCGCCAACAGCGTCGGCAACGACTTTGCCTACGACGACCGGCTCATCATTGCGGGCAACGAGGACATCCAGAGCCTCGAGACGCTGCCCGGCACCCTCGCGAAGCCCTACTGGCCCAACGCTCACGGCAGGGAGCTGGGGTTGTGGCGTCCGGTGTCGACCTGGGTCTACGGCCTTCAGTGGGCGCTGTGGGACGGGGAACCGGCGGGGTTTCACCTGGTCAACGTGCTCCTCAACAGTGTGGCCGCCGCACTGGTCGTCCTGTTGCTCGGGGAACTGCTACCGGTAGCGGCCGCGTTGCTCGGAGGTCTGGTCTTTGCAGTGCATCCCGTGCATGCGGAGGCGGTGGCCAACGTGGTGGGCATGGCGGAACTGCTGTCCGGAACGCTGTACCTGGCGGCTTGTCTGATTGCAATTCGATGCCGCGGGACGATGGGGGCCGGACGCGTGCTGCTCGTGGCGGGACTCTTCCTGGCGGCCGTGCTGGCCAAGGAGAGCGCTGTCACGCTGCCTGGCGCGATCTTCCTGACGGACGCCGCCCGCCGCAATCTGCGCATCGATCAACTCCCCGCGTATCTGGTGGAACGCTGGCCGCTGTATGCGGTCCTGGCGGTAACCATCGGACTGGTCTTCGCGGCCCGGATGGCCGTGCTGGGCACCGTTGCCGATTCCTATCCCCCCATGGGGGCGGAGATTCTGGCGGCGGGCGAGGTGTCCCGCATCTGGACGGTCCTGGGGACCTGGCCGGAGGTTTTCCGTCTCCTGTTCTTCCCGCTCGACCTTTCGGCCGACTACACGCCGCAAGTGATCCCGATCGCCTTCGGCTGGACGGCCCGGAGCGTGTGCGGGCTGGTTCTCGGCCTGGGAGCCCTGTTCATCGCCGCATGGAGCTGGAGGCGAAGGCCGGTATCACCGGGCAGGCTCTCCGCCGGCGCCGTGGGCTTCGGCGTTCTGTGGTTCGTCATCACTTGTCTGCCCACCTCCAACCTGCTCTTTCTGGCGGGAGTGCTGCTGGCGGAGCGCACCCTCTTTCTGCCGTCCGTGGGCTTCGCGGCAGGGGTGGGCTGGCTGCTGGTGCAGCTGCACCGGGAGCACCCTCGCATCGGTACCGTGGTCATCGCGGTGGGGCTGGCACTCCTGTGCTGTCGCACGATCGTCCGCAACCCCACCTGGCACGACAACGCCACGGTTTTCGCCACGCTGCTGCGGGAGCGCCCCGAGTCCGGACGCGCGCAGTGGGTCTCCGGCGACGTTTACATGGCGAGGGGAGATTACGTACGCGGCCTCGCGGCCTATCGGCGAGCCGTCGGCATGGTCGGTGGGAGCTACACGCTGCTGGCGGAGATCGGACGCCGCCTGGCGGCGGAGGGATTCGATGCGGCTGCCGAGCATGTGTTGCGCCGCGCGTGGCGGGACCGGCCCGAATTCGGCCTGGCACCGTCGCTTCTGGCAGTCATGTACGATCGCCAGGAACGCTGGATCCTCGCGGAAGACGCGTCCCGGGCCGCGGTCAGCGTCGAACCGGACAACGCGGTGCAGTGGCATCTTCTCGCCCGGTCGCTGGCTGGCCAGGCCCGAATCGAGGAGGCCGCCGAGGCACGCCGGCGGGTGGTTCGCGCCGGGGAGGACCGGCTCGAGCAATGGAAGTGGCTCGCGGAACTCGAACTGCTGGCTGGAGACACGGCCCGGGCGATCTCCAGTCTGGATTCCGCGAGAGTGCGAGCCGACACGGCGGCACAGCTTGCCGGGATCGACTCGACGCGGGCGGCGCTAACGACCCGGGTGCGCCATCGGGCTGCGGAATCGGCGGAAGACTTGCGGGAGAAAGATGCCATCCAGAGACGGAAGGATGGGAGGAACAGTTCAAGCATTCGATGAGAGGAACAGGGTAAATGACTGACAAAAATGGATTTACAATGATCGAGCTTCTGATCGTTCTCGTCATCATCGGCATCCTGGCGGCGATCGCCGTGCCGCAGTTCTCGAAGGCGCGGGAGAAGGCCTACTTCGCGGCCATGAAGGCGGACATGAGAAACCTGGCGGCCCAACAGGAACTCTACTACGCGACGAACTACAGCTACACCAGTGCGCTCACAGCCCTCGGATTCGTGTCTTCGGAGGCGGTGAACGTGACCCCGGCCGCATCGACATCCGGCTGGTCCGCAACGGCCACCCACGACGCGCTGGGGGCTGCCGAGGGCTGTGCGATCTTCTACGGAACGGCAACGGCTCCCACGATTGGATCGGTGTCTCCGGAGGCCGAAGGCCAGGTCGTGTGCACCCAGTGATGAATCGCTCGGGGTACTCGCTCATCGAGGTCACGATGGTGCTGGTGATTCTCGTTGCGCTGGCGCCGCCGCTTGTCGGCTCCGCAACGGATCTGCGAAGGTCGTTTCTGCTGAGCCGGGCGAGGGAGGAAGCAGCGCGACTCTTTGCGGAGGCGCGCTGGGTGGCGGTCGGGGAGGGTGGGGCGACCGTGATCCTCAACGCCGTCCCGGCGTGGGGAGCGGTTGTCAGTGCTGTCGGGGACACGACCAAGTTCACCGAACTCGGCGAAGGCGGGGTGTCCCTTCGACTTTCTCGTGGCCGCGCGAACAGCCGAGTTCGCTTCGGGCCGCTGGGCCTCGGCCTGGTATCGAGCCAGACGCTGACCTTCGAACTGGGTGGTGAGGAGCGCCGCCTTGTGATTTCATCGCTGGGCCGGGTGTCGCGCAGATGAAGCACGGTGATGCGTTGATGCGTGATGCGTTGATGTCGTCGGGTGCATCCCGTCCCGGGCACGGCGCGGCCAGGATGAATCGCGTCGGCACTTCGCTTGTGGAAGTGATCATCGCGATGGCCGTCATTGGCGTCGGGATCGCGGGAGTGGCATCTCTGACGGCCGCTTCGGCCCGGATCCTCGTGCAGGCCCGGGCGCTGGACCAGACGCACATCCTCCTGCAGAGCTTCGTGGATTCGGCCGTGGTGTCCGGCGGACCAGGCGTTGAGTCGGGTAGCCGGACCCACGCAACCGGCGTGCTGACGTGGAATGTACCCTTGACGCCGGGTGCCGACGCATGGGCCCGTTTCGAGCATACCGTGCTGTCGGCTCCGGTACGAATCGATTTCGTCGTTCCGGCTTCCCTGGGAACACCGTGAAGGGATCCACACGATGAGCCGATCCGGTCGCCGTCGTCACGGCTTCGCACTGGCCGAGGTGGTAGTCGCCGGCACGCTCCTGCTGCTGGTCGTGCAGGTGGCCTGGTGGACAGCGGCGACGCAGAGCCTGGTGGCGACCCGGGTCGTGGCCGGTGCGCGGATGCTGGACGAGACGCGACTCATCCACCAGGTGCTGTCGACGGAGATCCGTCACGGGGAGGCCGGCGAGGACTGGATGATCGATAGAGGCGACCTGAGCCTTCGCGCCTTCCGGGGGATCGGCTTCGCCTGCAGGACGCAGCCGACAGACGGATGGGGGGTGGCCGTGGCCGGGTACCGATTCGCGGACAGTGACAAGGATTCGGTGCTTGTGCTCTCCACGGACGGAAAGTGGCGGGCCTCGGCCCTCGTCCGGCGGTCCCGGAGACAGGGGCTGGACTGTCAACAGGTTCGGGGCTTCTCGCCGGAGGTGTGGGTTCTCGATCCTCCGCCATCGCGCCCGGTCGCAGGTCTCTTCTTCGAAAGGGGGGAGTACCGCCTGGCCAGCGACGCTTTTCGCTACCGGAGAGGTCAGGGTGGATGGCAACCGCTGACCGGAACGGGGCTTGCGGCGGACTCTTCCGCCTTCCTGGCCGCGGGTGGGAGGAGCCTGGAGGCACACGTGGCCTGGCGAGGCCCCAGCCCCATCCACCCGTCGTTCCGGTGGAAGGTATGGACCCGCAGGTGACCGCGGCCAATCGCTGCGGCGAGGAGGGCTTTGCCCTCGTGCTCGCGCTGCTCGCCCTGATGGTGCTGGCCGCCATCGCGACTGCGGCGGCGGTGGCCGCGGTGGGGCAACTTCGCGCGGCGGGCATGGCGGGCAGGGTGATGTCCGGTCGTGCAGCCGCGCTCGGCGGGGTGGAACGAATCCTGGAGGAGACACGGGGTCCGCCCCGGACCGCGGTCGGAGGCGAAGCCGCGGAAATGGCGGCGGACAGCTTCGGGGGGACAGGTCTCCGGCGGGTCCATGATCTCCGCGTCGAGCGAGAGTTCCACCTGCTTATCGGCGAGGCGGAACGAGGTGGTGGTATTCCGATGCGGGTTGCCCGGGTCGTCTGGTGGATGGAACCCGAGTCGCGCGTCGCGGCGTATCGCGCGGTGGTCGAGAGTTCGTCGTTCGCGACCGCCCCGAGCGCGCGCGTGCTTGTGGACTCGGTGCTGGCCGGCCGCGTGGGGTTGGCCGCCTGCGATAGCCTTCCCCTCCTCTCCGCCACCCTGGGCCGGGGCGCGACGCCGGCGACCGGAGCGCTTCCACAGCCTCCCGAGTGGGGTGGCGGGAACGACGGTCCCTCGTTCGAGAACATGCGTCTCGGCTGGTTCGACGCCGCCACGATGGCCGCCCTCGCCGACTTCGATCTGTCGGGTGACGGGACGCTCGTGCCGGGGTGTCCCGATTGCTGGTCGGGAGTGGTCTTCGGGTCGAGCCGGCTGCGCGTCGAGGGATCGGGTGCGGGAGTACTCGCTGTCGATGGCAACCTGACCTTCGCGAGCGGCGTTGCGTGGACCGGACTGGTCCTTTCCTCGGGCGACGTGACCTTCGAGACCGGTGCCGGTCTGGCGGGATTGGTGCGTGCGGGCGGTACGGTCACCCTCGGCGACAGCGCGGTTGTGGACGGCTCGGCGTGCGCGGCCATGGAGGCGCTGGAGAATGCCGCCGCCCTGTTGCGCCCGATCCCGGTGGCGGGGCGCTCCTGGATCGGACCGATACCACCGGGAGTGAAGTAGCGGATGCCTCTCTTCGGCCGTGGCAGGACGGTAGCGGGACTCGACATCGGCAGCGGCTTCGTCAAGCTCGCGCTCGTGGATCACGGTGGAGACCGACCCGAGATCCACGGCGTGGCGATCCGGCCGACGCCCAGGGGTGCCGTCGTCGACGGAGAGGTCGTCGAACCGGGTCGCGTGGCCAACGCGGTCAGGGAACTGGTGGAGGAGACGGGCATCAGGTCGCGCAATACCGTGGCCGCGCTCGGCGGGCACGACGTGTTCATCAAGAAGGTGGAGCTGCCGCCCATGAAGGAGACCGAGGCTGTGCGTGTGATGCGTCGGGAGGCCGGGCGGCACGTTCCCTTCGACCTGGAGGAGGTCAGACTCGACTTCCAGATTCTGCCCCCGCGCGACGGATCGGCTCGCCTGGAGGCGCTGCTGGTGGCCGCGAAACGGGAACAGGTGGACGGCAGGGTGGCCCTGCTGGCGGAAGCGGGAATACGCGCCACTGCCATCGATGTCGAGGCGTTCGCCCTCCACAACGCATTTGTTCACAACTATCCCGAGACCGCGGACGGGGTGGTGGCGCTGGTCAACGTCGGCCGCGACATCACCAATCTCAACGTGGTCGAGGAGGGTGTAACCGTCCTGGCCAAGGATCTCCCCCTGGGGTCGCGGAAGGTGGCGGAATCGCTCCAGCGGGATTTCCGTCTGACGGAAGAAGAGGCGGACCGGGTGCTCCAGGGACGCCAGCCGCTGAGGGGGGTTCAGCGTGTGGTGGCCGATGGGGTTGCGTTGGGAATCAGGCGCGCCGCCGCGTATCTCGGAGGGCGTAGGTCGGGTGCGGGGATAGGGAGAATCTTCCTGAGCGGCGGAGGGGCCTGCATGCCAGGGATGGCCCAGGCGCTCGCCGAGCGGGCGCAGGTCGAAACCCGTCTCGTGAATCCCTGCGAGCGAGTGCCGCACCGATGATGTTCCTGTCGGTTGGACTTGCCTTGAGGGCTGCCTGACGATGTGGAGAGTGTGAAACATGCTTGAAGTCGATCTGCTGCAGGGGGACGGATGGGGTCGAGAGGGACGGTCCGGGACGGTCGCTTCGAACGGACACGTCCGGAGGCTCCGGCGGGATGGCTGGGTCATCGGATCCGGCCTGACGATCCTGGCGTCATTGGGCCTCGCGGCCTACTTCGCGCTGTCGATACGCGGTCGTGCGGCCGGTATCGAGGAGGCGCTGCAGGCGGCCGTGGCCGACTCGGTTCGCAGCGCCGTGCTCATCGGGAAGATGCGGACGCTGGAGGCGCGCCGTGACTCCATCGCTGCGAGGGTCGCGATCATTCAGGAAATCGACGCGCGCCGCTACCTCTGGCCCCGGATCATGGACGAGGTGGCCGGGGCGCTGCCGGAGGAGGCGTGGCTGACCCGCTTCGCCCAGGTGGCCCGGGCCGAAGAACCGGCTCGGTTCGAGGTGGAGGGGATGGCGCGTGACAACTCTTCCCTGACGCGATTCTGGAACGGCATGGAGGCTTCCCCCTTCGTGCGGAATGTCCGGTTGATCAGCACCGAGAACCTGGCGGCGGGGCCGGGCGGTGCAACGGGCGGAGATCTCTACTACTTCGTGCTGCAGGCCGAACCGGAGGAGCCCCCGCCCGAATTGCTGGACTTCGCGGCGGTGCGCGCAGGGGACGCGCGATGAGTCTCCTGCCCTCCGATCCCGTGAGGAGAGTGGCGGCGCTGTGCGCGTTCCTGGCCGTCTCCGGACTCTACTTCGCGCACACCTACCTTTTCGCGCCCCGGGCCGAACGGACCGAGTCCCGGCGATCCCGCGTCGAAAGGCTGGAAGCGAGCAATCGGGCCGCGAGCGGGGTCGCGGCGCAGGGAGACGGCGAGCTGGAGGAACGTCTGGCGCTGTACCGGGACCATATCATGCGACTGGAGGCACTCATCCCCGCGGACGAGGAGGTTGCGGCGCTCCTCGACGCCATTACGGACGAGGAGCGGAGGGCGGGGGTGGAGATGACGATGATGCGGCCCGAACCGGTGGAGCCGGGCGACTACTACGACCGTCTGAGTTACCAGGTGACCGTACGGGGCGACTACCACGCGGTCGGATCCTTCATGGCGGCCATCGCGTCGCTGGAACGGATCGTCGCACCCGGCGATCTGGTCATCACGCCTGTCGATCCTCCGGCCGGGGACGACCTGGCGGAGGCGGGTTCGATCCTGGCCGGCTTCCGCATCCGCACCTACGTCGCGAGGCCGTCGCTGTCCGCCGAACCCGGAACACCACCTGCCGAGCATGGAGATCCGCAGTCATGAAAACGAGAAGACGGTGGCGGCTTGCGGCCCTCGTCGCATTCCTCGCGGTCGCCGCGACCCTGGACGGAACCGGTCAGACCCGGTCCGACAACCCGCGGGCGGTGGCGGGCGAAGTGGGTCGCGGGCCGCCACAGACGACCAGCCGCGAGCTCATCCTGGAACGCGAAGTGTACACGTACCCGGCACGCGGCCGCAGAGACCCGTTTCGTCCCTCTGATCTTCCGTCGCACGGCAACCCGGGGACCGAAGCGATCACCCTCCTGGGAATCATCCATCATCCCGACCCGGCCTACCGTATGGCGGTCATCCGGCTCCGTCGCGGACTGCGCGGGATCGCCGGTGCGGACGCGGATCCGGCAGCGCGGGCGGTCTCGCGGCTCCGAAGCGGCGAGGTGCGTGGGGGCCTGCGGATCGTCGCGATCGAGGTGGACCGAGTGGTCGTGGAGATGGACGAACAGGCAGGAACGGCGACCCGCGTGCTGACCCTGCCACGGACGCCGAGAAAGGGGGAATCATGACATCCCACGCCAGGCCAGGGTGGATCATCGCCGCGCTCCTGACCTCGATCCTCCTCCTCTGGCCGAGGGACCCGGCCGCCGCTCAGGACCCTCCGCCACCTGTTTCCGACCAGGAGATCGGCCGCCCGATCACCGTCTCCTTCGTTGACACGCCCATCAGGGACGTTCTCTTCGCGTTCGCGGACTTCGCGGGCCGCTCCATCGTCGCCGGAACGAATGTGGACGTCCTCGTTTCGGCCGAGATCCGCGAGCAGCCATGGGACGTTGCGATGCGGGCCGTTCTCACCGCCTACGGTCTCGTGGCCCACGAACAGGAGGACGGCATCATCCGCGTCGACGATGTGCACAGCCTCTTCGAACGGGAGTCGGTCCAGCCGCTGGACACCCGCCCCTATCGCGTCAGCTACGTCGATGCGGCCGAGCTCACCGAAATGGTGGCGGCGCTGCTGAGCGAGCGCGGCAGTGTGTCGGCGGGGATCGGGACGAACACGCTGGTGGTGACCGACGTCCCGAGGGTGCAGGAGGCGGTTGCGGACCTGGCCGCAAGGCTGGACGTGCGGACTCCCCAGGTGGACATCCTGGCGAAGATCATCTTCGTCAACCGGTCCGGCCTGGAGGGGTTCGGGATCACCTACGACCTGAAGGACACGGGCGGCAACCAGCTCAACCTGCTCACCCCGGGCGTCATCGATCTCGACGGAGACGGCTCGATCACGCTGCCGGATGAGCAGGTGCCGCGCGGGACGAACGTCGTGTCGCTGGGGGGCAACTCCATCGCCGCGCTGGGCAATGCCACCAACCGGGTGGTGAACCCGACCCTCTCTCTCCTGACCTCGCTCGTGGTGGGCCGCAGCACCCTGGTCGCCTTCATCGACGCGCTGGAGTCGGTGCAGCTGACCGATGTCGAGGCGCAGCCCTCGGTCCGCGTCATGGACAACCGGACCGCTCGAATCGTCGTGGGCGAGGAAACCCCGGTCCGCGTCATCGACGCCGGGGCGCAGCTTCAGGGCGGCCAGGGCGACGACAGCCGAAGCACGCTTCCGGTCGCGACGGTGGATTACAAGGAGACCGGGGTGATCCTCGAGGTGACACCCAGGATCACCGACACCGACGAAGTGCTGCTGGAGCTGTCGGCCGAGCGTTCCTCGGCGGACCTCGCCCCCTCGGACGTGGGCGTGATCTTCCGAAGACAGAAGGCGGAGTCCCGTGTGCTGGTCCGGGACGGCGAAACGGTGGTGATCGGGGGCCTGACCGTCACCGAAAAGGCGGAGGTGCGGTCGGGGATCCCCCTGCTCATGCACCTGCCGCTGGTCGGGCGGCTCTTTCAGACGCGCAGGGAGTCCTCGGTGCAGCGGGACCTGCTGATCATGGTGACGCCGACCATTGTGCGCGCGGAGCCGACGGAGGGGTGACCGGGGGCGGGTCCGCTTCCCCGCAACCGGGTCCTTCGCTATCTATGGACAGGGTGCACGCCCCGAGATCACCCCCGCCCACCCCACCCACCATGCCACTCCATCACCTCTCCTTCCACACCGCCGGAGAATCACACGGCCGCGGCCTCGTCGCCGTGCTGGAGGGCGTCCCCGCGGGAATGCCCCTCGATCCGGCCACCGACATCGACCCCGATCTGCGCCGCCGCATGGGCGGTTACGGACGGGGCCGGCGCATGCTCATCGAGTCCGACCGGGCCGAGATCATCTCGGGTGTCAGGCTCGGCGAGACGCTGGGCTCTCCCGTTTCCATGCTGATCTGGAACCGCGACTGGAAGAACTGGACCACCGCGATGGCGCACGGGCCGCCCGATCCGGAGGGGAACCCCAAGGCGCTCCGTCCGGTCTACCTTCCCCGGCCCGGGCACGCCGACCTGGCGGGAGTCCTCAAGTACGACCGCCGCGATGCGCGGGACATCCTCGAGCGCGCCTCGGCCAGGGAGACCGCGGCCCGGGTCGCGTGCGGCGCCGTCGCCCGCACCCTGCTCCGGCACGTCGGCGCCACCGTCGGCAGCCACGTCACCAGCATCGGCGAGGTGGAGGCGAGCCCCCCCGGTGAACTGCCCGACGACCTCAACGCGGCCTCGGATCCCTCGCCCCTGCGCACCCTCGACCCGGAGGCCGAGGGCGAGATGATCGCGGCCATCGACGCGGCCCGCGCGGCCGGCGACACCCTGGGCGGCTGCTTCGAGGTGGTGGTGCGTGGTCTCCCGGTGGGGCTTGGCAGCTACGTCTCCTGGGACCGCAAGCTCGACGGGCGGCTGGCCCAGGCGGTCATGTCGGTGCACGCGATCAAGGGCGTGGAGATCGGCCCCGCCTTCATCAACGCCGGCCGGCCCGGCTCCCGTGTGCACGACGCCATCGTGCGGGACTCGGCCAGTCGCCGTGCGGGCGGCTTCGCCCGGACCCGGAACCGAGCGGGCGGCCTGGAAGGCGGTATTACCACAGGGGCCGATTTGGTAATACGCAGTGCCATGAAACCGATCTCCACCCTGCTGAAGAACCGTCTGCCGAGCGTCGACCTGCGTGACGGCACCACGAAACACGCCACCGTCGAGCGGAGCGACGTGTGCGCGGTGCCCGCCGCCGCCGTCGTCGCGGAGGCGATGGTCGCGCTGGTCGCCGCCGACGCGCTGCTTGAGAAATTCGGGGGGGATTCGCTCTCCGAACTGTGCCGAAACCTGGACTCGTACCTGGACCGCCTGAGCGCACGCGGCTTTCGCCCACGGGGGCCGGAGGCCCGATGACGGCGGCGGGAGGCACCATCCCCCGCGTCGCCCCCCGGGCCGGAACCGGTGTGGCGCGGCTCGTCCTCGTCGGCTTCATGGGCGCCGGCAAGTCCACGGTCGGGCCCCTCCTCGGCCATGCACTGGACTGGGACTTCGTGGACCTCGACGACGAGATCGCGGGCCGGGAGGGAAGTCACCCCGCCGAAATCATCCGCCGCCACGGCATCGAACGTTTCCGCACACTGGAGTCGAAGGTCGCGAGGGAACTGCTCCGCCGCGAACGGGTAGTCCTCGCCATGGGCGGAGGCTGGGCCGCGCAGCCCGGCCACATGGCCTCACTGGGGCAGGGCAGCTTGTCCGTCTGGCTGCGGGTCACGCCCGAAACGGCCCTGGCCCGGATCCGCGCGTCGGACCCCCCCCGGCCGCTCCTCGAGGGCCCCGATCCGCACGCGGTCGCTACGAATCTGCTGCGGGGCCGGATTGCGCACTACGGCCTGAGTACCATTACAATCGAAACGGAGGGCAGGTCTCCCGGCGAGGTGGCCCGGGAGATCCTGCAACACCCTGGTGTGACGGAACCCGACACGGAGGAATCCGAGTGAAGCTGGTGATCGTCGAGTCGCCCGCGAAGGCCAAGACCATCGAGCGGTTCCTCGGCCCGGAGTACCGGGTCGCGGCATCGTACGGCCATATCCGCGACCTGCCCCGGTCCGCCCGGGAGATTCCCGCGGCCCTGCGGGACAAGCCCTGGGGGAGACTGGCAGTGGATACCGAAGACGGCTTCAGGCCCGTCTACATCGTCCCCGAGGAGAGCCGGCGGTATGTGCGCGAGCTGAACAGGCTCCTCGGGGGCGCCGACGAAATCCTCCTCGCTACCGATGAGGACCGCGAGGGTGAGTCGATCAGCTGGCACCTGGTCGAGGTGCTGAAGCCGTCGGTGCCGGTGCGGCGAATCGCCTTCCACGAGATCACCCGGTCCGCCATCCGGGAGGCGCTCGCCAATCCCCGCCAGGTGAACCGGCGGCTGGTGCAGGCGCAGGAGGCGCGCCGCGTGCTGGACCGCCTCTTCGGCTACAGCCTGTCCCCCGTGCTGTGGAAGAAGGTGCGCACCAAGCTGAGCGCGGGGCGGGTCCAGAGCGTCGCGCTCAGGCTGGTGGTGGACCGCGAGGAGGAACGCCTGCGCTTCCGGGTGTCCGAGTACTGGCGCGCGCGGGCGCTGCTGGCGGCGGGCGACCTGGAGTTCGCGGCGGTGCTCATCCGGATCGGCGGGCAACGGGTGGCGACGAGCAAGGACTTCGACTCGGTCACCGGAGTGCCGCTCGCTTCATCGCGCGCGGTCGCGCTCGACGGGGAGGGCGCCGAGGCGATCGCGTCCGGGGCCATTGCCGCCGTTCCCTGGAGGGTCGACGCGGTCGACCGCAAGTCCACCCGCCAGCGTCCCGCGCCGCCCTTCACCACCTCCACGCTGCAACAGGCCGCCAGCCGTCGGCTTCGCATGACGCCGAGGCAGACGATGAGGGTCGCGCAGCGCCTCTACGAGGGCATCGACCTCGGCGGCGGCGACCGCGAGGGCCTCATCACCTACATGCGAACCGACTCCGTGACTCTGTCCGAGAAGGCGCTGGGCGAAGCGGGCGGCTACATCAGGCGGACCTTCGGGGACGAGTACTACCAGGGCCCCAGACGCTACCGCACGAAGTCGAAGCTGGCGCAGGAGGCGCACGAGGCCATTCGCCCCACCAGGATCACGCGCGCTCCCCAGAGCGTCTCCCGTCTGCTGGACAAGCAGGAACTCGCGCTGTACCGCCTCATCTGGAACCGCACCGTCGCCTCCCAGATGGCCGATGCGCGCGTGGACCGCACCACGGTCGACCTGGTCGCCCGGATCGGCGGCGTGGACCACACCTTCCGGGCATCGGGATCGGTCCTGCGCTTCCCCGGTTTCCTGAAGGTCTACGGGGACACGAGGAAGGATCAGCTCCTGCCTCCGCTGGCGCCCGGGGACGAGATCCACGCCGAGGGAAGCGGCGGCCCACCGCGCACCGTCCAGGACACCGGCCGGGAGCAGGAGGACGCGTCCGGCCCCACCGTCCTGCGCTCCGTCGAGCCCGAACGTCGCGAGACCAGGCCGCCCCCCCGCTACACCGAAGCGTCGCTCGTCAGGAAGCTGGAAGAGGAGGGGATCGGCCGCCCGTCCACCTACACCCCGACCATCTCGCGCATCCAGGATCGCGACTACGTGCGCAAGCGCGAGGGCGCCCTGGTGCCAACGTACGTCGGGCTGGCTGTCACCCGGCTTCTGCGCGACCACTTCGGCAAGTACATCGACCTCGGCTTCACGGCGCGCATGGAGGACTCGCTGGACGACATCGCCACGGGCGAGGTCGAGTCCCGCCGCTTCCTCGACGCCTTCTACAACGGGGAAGCCGACCAGCCCGGCCTGGACCGCGAGATCGAGGACGCGCTGCCGGGCATCGATTTCCCCGCCGTCCCCCTGGGCACCGACCCCGAAACCGGGAAAGAGATCCGGGTGCGGATCGGCAGGAACTCGGTCTTCGCGGAGCGGGGCGAGGGGGACGAGCGAGTGTCGGCCACCATTCCCGACGAGCTCCTGATCGACGAGCTGACCGTTGAGCGTGCGCGTGAGCTCTTCGAGGCGCGCTCCCGCACCGACGAGCCTATCGGGACCGATCCCCGAACCGGTGAGCCGGTCTTCGTCCGGGTCGGCAAGTACGGCCCGTACGTCCAGCTGGGAGAAGCCCGCAAGGGAGGCGACAAGCCGCGCTGGGTCGGGCTGCCGAAGGGCTTGGAAGCGGCGGAGGTCACGCTGGACCATGCGCTGAAGCTTCTCTCGCTGCCGCGGACGCTGGGCAAGGATCCCGATAGCGGTGAAGAGGTCAGAGCGGGGTTGGGCAGGTACGGACCGTTCGTGGCGCGGGGCAGGGAATTCCGGAGTCTGCGGTCCCCGGATGAGATGTTCACCGTCACCCTCGACGAGGCTCTGGCCCTGCTGGCGCGGGAGAAGAAACCACGGCGAGCGTCGCAGGCGCTGCGAGTGGTGGGCCCCCACCCCGAAACCGGCGCCGAGATCCGTCTGCTCAAGGGGCGCTACGGGCCGTACGTGACCGACGGGAAGGTCAACGCGAGCGTTCCGAAGGGACGCGACCCGATGGTTGTCACCGTCGACGAGGCACTGGAACTCATGGCGAAGGCGGCCGAGCGGAAGAAGACCCGGCCGACCCGGGGCCGCCGCCGCGGCGCCCGGCGGAGGGGGTGACGGAACCCGGTGAGCCTCGTCACCGTGGTCGGGGGAGGCCTCGCCGGATGCGAAGCGGCGCTGGCGCTGGCCGAGCGGGGCAGAAACGTGCGGCTCGTGGAGATGCGGCCGGTGAAGACCACGCCGGCCCACCAGACCGCCGGCCTGGGCGAACTCGTCTGCACCAACTCCTTCAAGAGCGAGCGCGTGACCACCGCGCACGGCCAGCTCAAGCGCGAGATGAAGCACCTCGGATCGGTGCTGCTGGCGGCGGCCGAGGAGAGCAGGGTGCCGGCGGGCGCGGCTCTGGCGGTCGACCGCGAACTCTTTTCGCGCGGGCTCACGCGGCGGGTCGAGGCACATGCGGGTATCGAGCTCGTGCGCGAGGAGGTCCGCTCCATTCCCGACGGCCCGACCGTGGTGGCCACGGGGCCCCTCACCTCCGATGCGCTGGCCGAGAGCATCGCCGCCGAGCTGGGGGACGGGGGACTGGCCTTCTACGACGCGATCGCGCCCATCGTGCACGCGGACTCGGTGGACCGCCGGGTCGCCTTCGCCGCCGGCCGCTACCGGCAGGACGCCGACTACCTGAACTGCCCGCTCACCGAGAGCGAGTACGACGCCTTCATCGAGGCGCTGCGGGCGGCCGACATCTACGAGGGACACGACTGGGAGAACGTCCCGTACTTCGAGGGCTGCCTCCCGATCGAGGTCATGGCGGCGAGGGGACACGACACGCTTCGCTACGGCCCCATGAAGCCCGTTGGCCTGCGCGACCCCCGCACCGGCACGCGCCCGCACGCGGTCGTGCAACTCAGGCGCGAGGACCGGGCAGGGCAGATGTGGAACCTGGTGGGATTCCAGACGCGCCTCCGGACGGGGGAACAGGGGCGCGTCTTCACGATGATCCCGGGGCTGGGTGACGCCGAGTTCCTTCGCTGGGGCTCCATCCACCGCAACACGTACCTGAACTTCCCAGGGCGCCTGAGCGCGTACGGTTCGTCGCGCCGCCGTCCCGACCTCCTCTTCGCGGGGCAGCTAACGGGCGTGGAGGGCTATACCGAGTCGGCCGCCTCCGGAATCGTCGCGGGCGTCAACCTGGACCGCGTGCTGAACGGGCAGCGTCCGGTGCTCCCCCCGGCCGAGACCATGCTCGGCGCCCTCTACCGCTACCTGCGCGACGCCGATCCGGACGACTTCCAACCCATGAACTCGAACTGGGGACTCGTGGACCCCATGCCCGATGCGCCACGGAAGAAGGCGCTCAGGCGGGAAGCCATGGCGGAGCGCGCCGATCGCTCCTTCCGCCGGTGGATCGAGGCGGAGAACCTCATGCCGGGGTTGGCACCGACGGCGGGTTCAATGCCGGCTTCGGCGCCGAGACCCGGTTCCATGCGCGCTTCGACCGCGGTGGCCAGCCCATGACCTCCGAGGTCGCCCGCTTCCTCGAACACCTCGCGGGAACGCGCAACCTGTCGCCCCACACCGTTGCCGCCTACCGCCGCGATCTCCTCGACCTCGAGAAGTTCACGCGCGAGTACCTGTGCCGCGACGACTTCGAATGGAGCGACGTCGACCGGGGCGTCATCCGCGCCTTCCTCGGGGAGGCGGGGCGCAGGGGGCTCGCGCCGCGGACCGTAGCGCGCAAGCTGTCGGCCGTTCGCGCGCTCTTCCGCCACCTGCACCGCGCGGGGGAGATCACCTCGAATCCGGCAAGTCTCGTGCGCGGCCCGAAGCTCGACCGCACCCTTCCCGGCCACCTTCGTGCCGAGGAGGTGGCCGCGCTCTTTCGCTGGGCGGAGGACAGCGCCCGGGAGAACGGCCTCGCCGAAACCCGCCTCCTCGCCATCCTGGAGCTGCTCTACGGCAGCGGCCTGCGCCTCTCTGAACTGGCGTCGCTGGGTGTGCGTTCACTCGATCCGGACCGCGGCCAGATCCGCGTCCTGGGAAAGGGGAGGAAGGAGCGAATCGTGCCGGTGACCGCGGCGGCCGCGCGGGCGATCCGGCGTTATCTGCCGCGTCGGGACGAGGTGGCCGAGCCCGGCGAACGGGCGTTGCTGGTGGGCCGACACGGCCGCCGGCTTTCGAACCGGCACATTCAGCGCCTCGTCCAGTCGGTCCTCGAGGACTTCGCCGACAGCGCCAACCTGTCCGTGCACTCGCTGCGGCACACCTTTGCCACGCACCTGCTGGACGCGGGGGCGGATCTGATGGCGGTCAAGGAACTGCTGGGGCATGCGTCGCTTGGGACGACGCAGATCTACGCCCATACGTCGAAGGAGCGGCTGCGGCGGGTGTACAAGGGTGCGCATCCGCGGGCGTAGTGGCGGGTGCGGGACGGGTTCGGGATCCATCCACGGTTCGGGCTCAAATGCCGTTGGACAAGCTCCCCCCGGTTTTCCTATCTTTTAAGGCTGGACCCCACCGGTCCCATCCCGGCCCCCCGCTCAACGCCACCCCCGACGTCACCTCGTTCCACCACTCCATGCACCCCAGCTCCCCCCTCCTCCCCGCCACCCCCATCCACGCCACGACCGTGATCGCCGTGTCGCGGAACGGCCGGGTCGCCATGGCGGGCGACGGCCAGGTGACCATGGGCGACACCGTGGTCAAGGGGGCGGCGCGCAAGGTCCGCCTCCTCAGGGACGGCAAGGTCCTCGCGGGCTTCGCGGGCGCGGTGGCCGACGCCTTCACCCTGTTCTCCAAGCTGGAGGGAAAGCTGGAGCGGTGGCCGTCCAACCTGCCGCGCGCCTGCGTCGAGCTGGCCAAGGAGTGGCGCACGGACCGCTACCTGCGCCGACTCGAGGCCCTCCTCGCGGTGGCCGACAGCGACCATCTCTTTCTGGTGGGTGGCGACGGCAACGTCATCGAACCCGACCTGCCCGTGCTGGCGATCGGGTCCGGCGGCGCGTACGCCCTCGCGGCGGCCAAGGCGCTCATCGACTGCTCGGACATGGACGCGCCCACAGTCGCCCGCCGCGCCCTCGAGATCGCCGCCGAAATCTGCGTCTACACGAACCACGAGATCACCGTACTGGAGCTGGCATAGCAGCATGTCCACCGGAATCGTCACCGCCGACACCGCCGCACCGCCCCAGACCGGGCGGCCCGACGACCCTCCCCACTGGCTGGACCCTCTCACCCCCCGCCAGGTCGTCGAAGAGCTGGACAAGTACATCATCGGCCAATCGGAGGCCAAGAAGGCGGTGGCGATCGCGCTCCGCAACCGCTGGCGGCGGCAGCAGGTCGAGGAGGAACTGCGCGAGGAGATCCTGCCCAACAACCTGATCATGATCGGGCCGACCGGGGTCGGGAAGACCGAGATCGCCCGGCGGCTGTCCCGTTTGACGGGGTCCCCGTTCATCAAGGTGGAGGCGTCGAAGTTCACCGAGGTGGGATACGTGGGACGGGACGTCGAGTCGATGATCCGCGACCTGGTCGACACGGCCGTTGCCATGGTGCGTTCGGCGCGCGAGGACGAGGTGGAGGGCGAGGCCGAACGGCAGGTCGAGGAGCGACTGCTGGACCTGCTGCTGCCGGACTCCGCAGCCCCGGCGAAGCATGCGCCGGCACCCGGCTCCGGCGGGGCCCAGACCCCGACTCAACCCTCGGGCGTGGCGGGTTCACCGGGCAACGTCTTCGTCGCCGGCCCCGCCGTGGCGGGCCGAACCGGCCGGTCGGCGGACCCCAACGGCGACATCTCGCTCGCCGAACGCCGCGCACGCACCCGTGAGAAGCTCCGCAAGCTCCTGGTCGACGGCCACCTCGAGGAGCGCACCGTGGAGATCGATATCCAGCAGGGCATGCCCGTGAGCGGGATGATGTTCCCGATGGGGGGCGGCATGGAGGGCATGGACATGAACATCACCGAGATGCTGCAGGACATGCTGCCCAAGCGCTCCAAGCGCCGTACGGTGTCGGTCGCCGAGGCGCGCCGCGTCCTCTTCCAGGAGGAACTGGACCGGCTTGTGGACATGGACGAGGTGGTCAACGAGGCTCTGGACCGGGCCGAAGAAACCGGCATCATCTTCCTCGACGAGATCGACAAGGTGGCGGGGCAGCGGGGCGGGGCGGGCCCGGACGTGAGCCGCGAGGGGGTACAGCGCGACCTGCTGCCGATCGTGGAAGGGTCCAACGTGCAGACCAAGTACGGATTCGTGCGCACCGACCACATCCTCTTCATCGCGGCCGGGGCCTTCCACGTCGCCAAGCCTTCGGACCTGGTCCCCGAGCTGCAGGGGCGCTTCCCGATCCGGGTCGAGCTCGACAGCCTGGGCGCGCCCGAGTTCGCCCGCATCCTGCGCGAGCCGAGGAATGCGCTGGTGCGCCAGTACCGCGCGCTGGTCGACACCGAGGGCGCGGAGGTCGAGTTCACCGACGACGGGATCGAGGAGATCGCGCGTATCGCGGCCGATCTCAACGACCGCATGGAGAACATCGGCGCGCGTCGGCTCAGGACCGTGCTGACCACGTTGCTGGAGGACCTTCTCTTCGACCTGCCGGACGAAGGGCGTGGCGAGACGGTGGTGGTCACGGCGGAGTTCGTGCGCGAGCGGCTGGACAAGATCGCCTCCGACGACGACCTCAGCCGCTACATCCTCTGACCCAACCGGGACGCTCGGGACACATGGCACCGCGGCCGCGTCACTTCCTCGACCTCGCCTCCCACGAGACCGCGTACCTGCGCCACCTTCTTCAGCTGACCGGACGCGTCAAGGCGGGCGAGTTCGCCGGCCGTCCCCTCAAGGGCCGCACCCTGGCGATGATCTTCCGCAAGAGCTCGACGCGCACCCGCGTCAGCACCGAAGTGGGGATGGCGCAGCTCGGCGGTCACGCCCTCATGATTTCGGACCGCGAGTCCCAGATGGGTCGCGGCGAGACCGTGGCCGACACGGCGAAGGTCCTCAGCCGCTACGTGGACGGCATCCTCATCCGCACCTTCGGCCACGACGAGGTGGTCGAGCTTGCCCGCGAGGCGACGGTCCCGGTCATCAACGGCCTCACCGACCTGCTCCATCCCTGCCAGGTCATGGCGGACCTCTTCACCGCGGCCGAGGAGTTCGGCGACGATCATCTGGCCTCACTGCGGGTCGCCTGGATCGGCGACGGAAACAACATGGCCAATTCGTGGCTGAACGCAGCATACCGGTTCGGCTTCCCGCTGCGGCTGGCCTGTCCCCCGGAGTACGGCCCCGACCCGGAGATCCTGGACCGGTCCCGCTCCGCCGCCGATGTCGAACTCCTGCGCTCCGCCACCGAAGCCGCCGAGGGCGCCCATATCGTCACCACCGACGTGTGGGCCTCGATGGGCCAGGAGGACGAACAGCGCGCCCGCGAGGTCGCCTTCGCCGGATACCGGGTCGACGAAACCGTCATGGAGCAGGCGGACCCGTCGGCGATCTTCCTGCACTGCCTTCCCGCCCACCGTGGCGAAGAGGTGACCGCGGGCGTGATCGACGGCCCCCGCTCGCGCGTATTCGACGAGGCGGAGAACCGCCTGCACGTCATCAAGGCCATTCTTCTCGACCTGATCGGCTGACAGCCCGTGGAAAAAATGGACAAGACCCTCGCCAACACCCCGCTGCACGACACCCACATCGCGCTCGGCGGGAAGATGGTGCCCTTCGCCGGCTACGCCATGCCGGTGCAGTACCCGACCGGCATCCGCGCCGAACACGCGGCCGTGCGCACCGCCGCAGGCCTCTTCGACGTGTCGCACATGGGTGAATTCACCGTGCGCGGTCCCCAGGCGGAGGACCTCGTCCAGTACCTGACCGTCAACGACGTGTCGCGGGTGGCCGTTGGGCAGGCTCAGTACTCCGCCCTCTGCAACGAGCGCGGCACTATCCTCGACGACCTGCTCGTCTACCGCTTCGCCGACCGCATCGTGCTGGTGGTGAATGCCGGCAACCGGGCGAAGGACTGGGACTGGGTGACCAGGCACGCCGCCGGCTACGACGTGGAGGTATCCGACGACTCCGACGACATCGCCCTGATCGCCCTTCAGGGCCCGGCCAGCCAGGAGATCCTGACGCCCCTGACCACCGCCGATCTTGACACAATCGGCTACTACCGTTTCGCCGAGGGCCAGGTGGCGGGCGCTTACGCGACGATCAGCCGCACCGGCTACACCGGCGAGGACGGCTTCGAGCTCTACCTCCCCGCCCCCGCCGCCCCCGCCGTATGGAACGCAGTCAGCGAGACGGGCGCCCCCCACGGCCTCATCCCCGCCGGCCTCGGCGCGCGCGACTCGCTCCGCCTCGAGATGGGGTACGCCCTCTACGGCAACGACCTCGACGAGGAGCACACCGCGCTGGAGTCCGGCCTGGGCTGGATCGTGAAGTTTGGTGCGGGCGACTTCATCGGCAGCACGGCGCTGGCCGCCGAGAAGAAACGGGGCGTAACCCGCCGCCTGACCGGCGTCCGCCTCACCCAGCGGGGGTTTCCGCGCCCCGGCTACCCCCTCGTGCACGACGGCGATGATGTGGGAACCGTCACTTCGGGGGTCGCCAGCCCGTCCCTCGGCGGCGGCATCGCGATGGGGTACCTGCCCGTCGCCGCGGCCCGCCCCGGCACCGAAGTCGGGGTCCGCATCCGCGGCCGCGTCATTGCGGGGATCTCCCAGCGCCCGCCCTTCTACACCGAGGGTTCGATCCGGAGGTAGCCCCCCGCCCATGGCCGACACCGTTCTCGTCACCACGCACGACCTCCCCCTCGCGGGGAAGCTGCGGGACGGATTCCGCCACGCCGGCTACCAGGTCGAACTCTTCACCTCGGCGGAGGACGTGACCGCGGCCGACGACGCGGCCCTGCTGGTGTTTACCGGCGGCACCAGCACCGCCGCCGCGCGCCGTCAGGCAGGCCAGGCGGCCGGGCTCGGCGCCCCCATCTTCGCGGTCGTCGACCCGGGCACCGCACGCGCGATCCCCACGACCGTCACCACCACCTTCCCCACCCCCGCCGACCCCGAGGAGATCGTCCTCGTGGGCACCCGCCTCATCCAGCGCACCCGCCTCCGCAACGCCACCGGGATCGTCGGCGAGACCGACGCCATGCTCCAGGTCATGGAGCGCATCGTCCAGATCGCACCCGTCGACGCCACCGTGCTCATCACCGGCGAATCCGGCACAGGCAAGGAACTCGTCGCCCGCGGCATCCACGCCCTCTCGCGCCGCCGGCACAAGGCGTTCATCCCGGTCAACGTCGCCGCCCTCTCCGAGACCCTCCTCGAAAGCGAGCTCTTCGGCCACGAGAAGGGCGCCTTCACCGGCGCCATCGACACCCGCAAGGGGCTCTTCGAACTGGCCACCGGCGGCACGATCTTCCTCGACGAGATCGGCGAAATGCCTCCCCAGACCCAGACCAAGCTCCTGCGCGTCCTCGAGCAGCAGGAGTTCCACCGCGTGGGGGGACAGAAGCTCATCCAGGTCAACGTGCGGATCCTCGCCGCGACCAACCAGCGCCTCGAGCACCTGGTCGTCTCGGGCGACTTCCGCAAGGACCTCTACTACCGCCTCAACGTGCTGACCATCGCGCTGCCCCCGCTCCGCCACCGCCGCGACGACATCCCGCGCCTGGTCGACAGCTTCATCCGCGAGGCCGGCGAGCGCCACGACCGCGGCCCCTTCCGCGGCATCTCCGACGAGGCGATGCGGATCCTGGTGCGGCACCGCTGGCCCGGCAACGTGCGCGAACTGCGCAACCTGGTCGAGAGCATGGTGGTGCTGGCGCCCGGCCGGCAGATCCGCGCCGAGGACATCCCGGAAGACGTGCGGTCCGGCGAGGGTTCGCTGGCGATGGTGCCGGTGGCGCGTCCTGGTCGGCAAAGGGGCGACGACGGCGTGCAGTCGCTCCGTCCCCAGCTCGAGTTCATCTTCCGCACGATGATGGACATGAAGGTGGACATCGAGGACCTTCGCCGGGAGTTCGAGGACTTCCAGGCGGAGGAGGAGCGGGGCAGGGTGCTGATTGGGGTGGGGGAGGGGGGGCGTGGGGCGGATGAGGTGCCGGCCGGGGCGGAGATCGTGGTGGAGCGGGGGGTGGGGGTGGCGGACGACGCGGAGCGTGTTGACGAGGCCGGAGACCTCGCGGGTCGTCAGGGTAGCGCGTATGCGGATGAGGACACCGACCCGGTGGACGAAGAACTCCGGACGGATGCCCGCACGCCACCGGACGATGAGGCGGGCTTGGAGGGCGGGCCGGATTCCCAGGCGGCTGACGAGACCCTCCCCGAAGTGGATGCGCTGCCGGAAGATGATCCCGATTCCGAACAACCGTCCGAACAGTCTCTCCCTCCCGGCACCGTCGGCTACCGCCCCGGCATGACCCTGGAGGACATGGAACGGGACGTGATCGCGGCCGTGCTCAACTCCGTCGAGTGGAACCGCCGCCAGGCCGCCGAGATCCTCGGCATCGGGGAGCGGACGCTCTACCGCAAGGTCAGGAAGTACGGGTTGGAGGAAGAGATGGGGGATACCTGAAGCTGGCCGGAGGCGTGGCAGCCACTCGCCGTTCAGCGGAGTACTTGATGCAGCCTTTGGCCATCCCACGCGACCCCCGCACCGCCAAATGTCAACTACGGTTTACAAAATGGAAACCGTAGTCGATATGCTGAAACCTTGGAAACCGCCGATAAACTATTAGATTAGGAATAATCCATTGAGGCGTTGCGGGTGGATCGGCTTTTGCGGAGTCCTGACCATGTGGACACTGAATGGCGGATGGACGATGGGGTTGTCCTTCAAACGGATCGCGCCCCTCGCTCTGCTCCTTCTCGCCGCGTGTGGCGAAAACCCGTCCCGATCACCGGACCCGCCGGACGCGCACTGGGTCTCGGAGCCTGCGTTCCAAATCGGCGATGCCCTGGCGGGCGACGCCCTCTTCGGCTTCATACCCTCGCTGCGCGTCAGCCCGGACGGCCGCCGTGTCCACGTCCTTGAACCCTACGAGGCGAAGGTATCGGTCTGGACGCCCGACGGCCGTCGCCTCTTTGACGTGGGCGGCACCGGTAAGGGCCCCGGCGACTTCATGCTGCCCTACCGCGTCCACCTCGGCGACTCCTGGTTCTACGTCCGCGACCAGTCGCGGTTCACGTACTTCTCCAACGACAGAAAGGTCCTGAGGACGGTTCCCAACCCGCCCACGCTGTTGAACTACCAGGGATTCCCCATTCGGGTGAACGCCCACCTTTCCGATGGGAGCTTTCTGGGCTTTCCAACCAGGAAGCCCCCGACAGGCCTGGAGCTGGGGTGCAGGGACGACGCTGAAGAGAAGCCGGTGCTCCGGGTCCGCGAAACCGGTACCGGGTGGGTGCACGAAGTCGTGTTCCGGCGCAAGTACGGCAACGGTACCCTGGCCGTTCCGATAGGGATTGGCTGCTACTATGGACCGCACCCCTACTCGGATGCCGACCTGTACTGGGCGGATCCGGACGCCGGAAGCGTGGTAGTGGTGCGCATGTCCCTCGATGACCTGGATCCGGGGCGGTCCGAGCTGTTCGAGGTGAGTGCCGCGGGTGATACGTTGTGGAAGCGGGGCCTGGCGTTCCAGCCCATCAGGCTGACCCTGGACATGCTGGAAGCGGCCCTGAATGACTTGGAGTCGGTTCTGGACGATCGCTTCCGGCGAGACGCGGTTGAACGGGCGCTGGATGCTCCCGAATACCTGCCCGCGGTCTCGGACTTCGCGCTTGCGTCCAACGGTCGCATCTGGCTGCGGAGTCCCGAGGTATTGGACACGCTCAGCGTCTGGTATTCGCTCGAACGGGGCGACACCGAGTCGCCTCTGCGGCGCGTGCTGCTGCCCGAGGGGTTTGAGTTGATGGACGCGACCGACACCCACGTCTGGGGCGTGTGGAAGGACGAGTTGGACATCAACTACGTGGTGGGGCGGCGGCTGGTGCCAGGGTCGTGATTCAGCCGAGGCCGGTGGCCCGGTGGAATCTCAACTCTTGGTCCCCTTCGCGGAAGGCGAAGCTGAACGGAGAAACGGACATGGCAGTTTACTTTCACGTGCTCCGAAAAGCGGACATTCCATTTGCTCCCAACAGCGCTTTGACAAGAATCCGGGGGGAGGGGTACCGTTAGCGCGGTTCGGGACTGACAGAGGCCCGGACGACACGTGTACACTCCACGAGAGGAGACGCATCATGAGGAATCGGCATCTATTCCCGTTGCTGTTGGTGGCCGTGGCGGCCGCCGTGCTGGTGCCTGAGAGGGCGACCGCCCAGAATTGTTGGAGATGTATGCAGTGTCCGTTCGATCCGACCCCGGGAGCGAGAATGTGTACGGGGTTTTCACTCAACGACGAACCCGTCGTGGGCGCGACGCGCTGCGCGGGACCTGCATTCTGCACTTGCATCCTGCGTTCCATCGGTTTCTGCGACGGGCGGGAGAGCATGGCTGACAGTCAGGCGGAACGGCAACTCCTGGAGGGAACGCTCGCGGCGATCAGGGAGGGCAGATCCATATCGGCGGACGCGCCCTTCTTCTACGTGCGCTCCGGAGCCGACTTCGTGGTCCGAAGCAAATGCGACTTGGCCGAGGTCGCTCGATTGGCCGTTGCCGAAGTCAACCGGCCACGCACGGTTGTCGCGGGGTAACCCGATCTTGCCGGCCGCGCGGTGCTTGACGCTTCCGACGCTCCTCCTATCCGCCGCGTGTGCTGACCGCCCGCCCGAATCCGCCGCCCATCCCCAGGCGGAGTGGATCTCGGAACCCGACTACCACATAGGCGACGCCATGACCGGCGACGGCGTATTCGGGTGGGTAGGCTACGTGCGCGTGAGCCCGGACGGTCGGCGCGTCTTCGTGTTGGAGCCCAACCAGGCCCGCGTGACGGTCTGGACGCCCGGTGGACGGCTGTTGCTGGACCTGGGTGGCGCCGGCGAGGGTCCCGGAGACTTCATGCTGCCCTATCGCATTCACGCGTGGGAGTCCGGGTTCTATGTCCGTGACCAGGTACGGTTCTCGTTCTTCTCGTACGACGGTACCCTGCTCCGGACGGTGCCCAACCCGCCCACCCTGGTCAGCTACCAGGGGTTTCAGATCCAGGTTGGGGCCATCCTCGAAGATGGCAGTTTCCTGGGCCACCCGGATATCCCCGCCAGCATCGAATTGGGCCTTTGGGGTGATGACCCGATCGACAGCCTGCCGCTACTTCGAGTATGGGAATCCGACGCCGGTTGGTCACGAGAACCGGTGGTGTGGCGGAACATCCGCAACGCCACCCTGCACGTTCCGTTTGACGATGGCATGTTGATGGCGGGGCAGCCGTTTTCGGACTCGGACCCGTACAAGCTGGACCGGGGCGCGGGAACCGTCGTGGTCGCCCGAATGCGCCGGGACTACCTTGGACCCGGTGAAGTAGAGTTTCTGGAAACGAACGCCTATGGGGATACGGTTTGGCGGCGCCGTTTGGCTTTCCGTCCGATCAGACTGGCTCGGCCCATGCTGGAGGAGGCGATCGACGAGAATGCGCAACTGCTGAAGCAAGAGGAGAACGAGAATCTATTCGGGGGCCGTTCCGCCCGCGAGGCGGTCGAGGACGCGCTGTACAAGCCCGAGTATCTGTCTGCGGGCGATGCATTCCTGCTGGCGTCGTCGGGTCGGCATATCTGGCTCAGGAGCCATGAGCAAGTGGACACGCTGAGGGTGTGGTATACCATCGAGCGGAACGACAGCGAGTCCCCTCCGCGGCGTGTGCTCCTCCCGGAGTCGGTGCTGTTCTGGGATATGACCGACACCCACGTCTGGGGGATCTGGAAGGACGAGCTGGACATCAGCTACGTGGTGGGGCGGCGGCTGGTGCCCCCGGGATGAAGGTGTAACACGCACGCGTCTCGTTCGCACATTGGACATGGACACGGTTGTCGGGCACCGGGGATATGGGACACTGTTCCTGCTGGCCTCGTCACTTGCATTGGCAGCAGGCAGCCCCCTCGACACCCACGCCCAGATCGTGCGTGGCCGGTTGCTGGACGCCGAGGGTCGAAGCGGCATCAGCGGCGCCATGATCACCCTCCTCGACCGGCAGGGCACCGAAGTCAGACGGACACTTTCGCGCAGCTCCGGTCTCTACCAGCTGATTGCGCCGGCACCTGGAGCGTATCGACTGAGAGCCGACCGGATCGGATACTGGCGGATCCGGATGCCCCTGGCTCGCCTGGCGACGAGCCCGCTGACCGGCAGGGAGGTGGCCGTCCTCGATGGGATCGAGGTCGAGGGCGGCGACGTCATCAGGGCTCATGAGAACGATGGTGCTGTCGCACTGCTCGAATCCGGCCCCCGGGGAAGGATCGTGGGATCGGTCCTGGACACCCTGAATGCGGGGCTGCCCGGTGCCCGGGTCTTCATCGTCGGCACGGGGATCGAGTCGCGTACCGACCGCGAGGGCAGGTTCGAGCTGGGCCGGCTGGATCCGGGGGCCTATGCCGTCAACTTCAGCCATCCCTATCTGCAGTCCCTCGGCTACGTTCCGGAACCGGTCGAAGTAGAGGTCATGGCCGACGCGGAGCCCCCGCCCGAGGTTCATTTTGCGACTCCGACCGTTCGCTGGATCGTCGAAGCGGTGTGTCGTGACGAGAAACGCCCGGAGCCGCTCAGGGTGGGCGGTGCGAAGTTCCCCATGGATGGGTACTTGATCGGACAGGTGACCGATCACGCCGGGAACCCCGTGCCCGGGGAGACGGTCCGCATTCTCTGGACCCGATACGGGCTCGGCGAGACGGAAGACCAGACCCGTGTCGAAGCCAGGCGCGCGTTCTCGCTGCCGAAGACCAACGCGGCGGGTAATTACATCGCCTGCTGGGTCCCGCTCGATACCAGGCTCGAGATTGCGGTCGTGGAGACGGGGGAGGGCGCGAGTCTTGAAGACCTGGACGCCAACGAATTGCGGACGCGGCAGTACACGATCGTCATTCCGGTGTCGGCAGGCCTCGAACGGCTGGATCTGCGGCTGGGGGCGGATCCCAAGCCGGTGCGTCACGCCCGCACTGGTCGTGGCCTCGTGTGGCGACCGTACGCGCGAGCCCACGGATCGACCCGAGGCTGATTGGTTCTCAGAGCCGGATCTCCAACTGCGGTCCGCTCACCCGAAAACCCCGGCCACGATCTCCACGATCGTCTCGAACACGTCCCCGGCCGCCTCCCCAACCGCTTCCACCGCGGCCGGTGCCGCCTCCGCAGCCGCGGCCACACCATGTCCCGCCGCATGCGCTCCCAGGAACACGAGATCCGGTGTCCAGAAGAGTGTGTCGAAGAGGACGTCCGTGCCGCGATCGTCCTTTCGCCGCGCCAGCTCTCCGCCCCCCCGCTTCGTCAGGAACCGGTTCCGTTCCAGCTTCCAGATCTCGTCGAGTTCGTGGTGGTCGAACCACACGCCCTTGCAGCGCTTGCACACGTCGAGGGTGAGCGCGTCCTGCCGCACCTGCAGCATTCCGGTGTCGCACGCCGGGCAGTCGAGCCGCGTCCTGGCCCCGCAGGCGCCGCATATTGGCGAGTCGCGGTCCAGGAGTGTACGGCAGGAGTGACACTGCGCGCGGTGCGGCTCGTCGCGGACAGCGATCCTGGACCACAGCGACTCGGGCCGCTCGGAGCGCAGCCGCTGGACTTCTCCCAACTCGAACCAGATGCCGCCGCAACGCGCACAGTGGTCCAGCGTCAGCGGGCCCGATCCCTCCCCGCCCGTCCCCAGCGTCGTCTTCTCCATCTTCACCCCGAGACAGACGGGGCACGGCCAGCGCGTCTCGGTTACGGATCCGCCGGCCTCCCCGTCGCGCTCGGTCTCGCTCATGGTTCGAGCAGCCCCCGCGCAGTCTCCTTCTCGGAGAGGTGCCGCAGGTCGTGGAACGCATAAACCAGCAGACCCGAATCCGTGATCTCGATGTCGGCCAACTCCCGCCTCATCAGTTCGTTGAGAAGCGCCTCCGCCGTCGTGGCCGCCACTGCCAGCTCCCCCGCCACTTCAACTGCGGTGAGCCGACCGCCGTGGCGCTCCGCCATCTTCAGGATCTCGGCCTCGAGCGTGTCGCGGCGCAGTTCCTCACGCCTGCGGTCGATGCGCCGTCCGATCCCGAAGTGTCGTGCCAGCAGCCAGCTGCCCCCGGCCGTCGGCAGACCGGCCCCGATCAGGAGCGCGACCATGGTGCTCAGCGCGGCCTGATCCACGTCCGCGCGCAGAAACCCGACCACCATGAAAAGGGCCACGGCCAGCAGGGCGAAACCTCCCAGTAGTTGGCCCATGGCTAACGCCCGATCCTCCCCCGCTCGGCCTCGATCGCCACCACCTTCCTCGACCAGGACGAATCCTCCACCCCCTGGTAGGCCACCGTCAGTTCCCGCGTAAGGTCCAGATTGGAACCGTAGGCGTAGACCGCGATCTCGCTGGCCTGCACCGAGAGCCTTCCGGTTCCCCACCCTGGGGTGATCGGGCGAATCGCCAGCGGGCGCTCCCGCAGTCCCCGCGACAGCATGTGCAGGTCGTCCGGACGGAATGGGGTTCCCTGCGACCGGCTCGACAACGACACCAGGAAGAGGACGGGGTCCGAGACGCCCGTGCGGCGGGCCAGCTCGATTCCGTGCGTTTCGGCAATGCTTTGGAGCCGTTCTCGGGTGTCGGGGGCTGCAGCCTCGAGCACCCAGGCCGCGAGTGGGGTGACCTCGATCCGAAGCGCCCGGGCGGTCAACCGCAACGAGATCTGCGCCTGCGTGAGTGAACCCGAGCGGCCCGGATCCGCCCTCTCCACCCGTCGCGGCTCCGCGGCCGGTCTATCCACTGCTCCGGGTGCGGGGGCGGGGGCGCATCCGCCCCATGCCGCCGCCGCTATGGCCAACGCCAACTGCAAATCAGTCCTGCTCACGATCCTTCCTCCATTTCCAGCAGCGCCTCGATGGCGTCCAACAGTTCCTCCGACCCCTCGCCGGTGCGCGCCGAGCTCGCCACGACCTGATCCTCCGACACACCAAGGTGCTCCGTCACCCGGCGCGCGATCCCCTTCTCCCGGTCTCTCGCCCTCAGCTTGTCGATCTTGGTCAGCGCAATCAACGTAGGCACCCCCGTCTCGGCCAGGTACCCCACGAACTCGAGGTCGCCCGCGGTAGGTGCGTGCCGCGAGTCCACCAGGTACACCACGCCGCGCAGCTGCTCGCTGCCCGCCAGGTAGTCCCGCACCAGCACCCGCCATGCGTCCCGAACCGCCTTGGGCGCCTTCGCGTACCCCAACCCCGGCAGGTCCACCAGGAAGAACGACCGGTTGACCTCGTAGAAGTTCAGCGCCTGGGTCTTGCCGGGCGACGCCGACACCCGCGCCACCCCCCGCCGCGGCCTTCCCAGCACCCGGTTGATCAGCGACGACTTGCCCACGTTGGAGCGCCCCGCGAAGGCAACCTGGGGGAGATCACCGGGGAAGGGCTGGTCGTTCGCGACCACCGATCCGGCGAACTCCACGCTGCGAATGATCACGACTGCCGACCCACGTGCGCGACAAGATGTATACTATACATGACAAAATGTAATTCTCACTTTACATCAGGAAGGCCGCGCGCTCACCGCGTGAACGCCCGCCTCCTCCTCCTTCCGCCGCCCCCCCGCCAGCGCCTCGCGCAGCACCGCGTCCATCGTCTCGACGGGGACGAACTCCACCCCGGCGCGCACCTCGTCCGGCAGCCGCTCGATGTCCATCACGTTCTTCGCGGGGAGCAGCACGCGCCGGATCCCACCGCGCAGCGCCGCCACCGCCTTCTCCTTGATCCCGCCCACGACGAGCACCCGTCCCCGCAGCGTGATCTCGCCGGTCATCGCGAGGTCGGCCCGGGTGGGGGTGTCGGTCAGCGCCGAGATGAGCGCCACCGCGATCGTGATCCCGGCCGAGGGGCCGTCCTTGGGCGTCGCGCCCTCGGGGATGTGGATGTGGATATCCACCTCCTTGTGGAACTGTTCGGAGAGCCCCAGCCGACTCGCCCGCGAACGCGCGTAGGTCACGGCCGCGAACGCGGATTCCTTCATCACGTCGCCCAATGTTCCGGTCAGCTGGATCTTCCCCGACCCCGGCACCACCGCCACCTCGACCTCCATCACCTCGCCCCCGGCCGCCGTCCACGCCAGCCCGCAGGCGATCCCCGACCGGTCGGCCCCCTCTTCCCGGCTCGGCGGCAGGTGCACCGGCGGCCCCAGCAGCTCCTTCAGGTCCGCCGCCTCCACCCGCCGTGGGTCCCGCACCTCTCCGGTCGCCACCGCGCGTGCCAACTTGCGGGCCACCCGCGACAGCCTCCGCTCCAGCTCCCGCACTCCCGCCTCGCGGGTGTACTCGGCCACGATCAGGTCGATCGCATCGCCGGCGATTTCGGGTGCGAAGGGCTCCAGTCCGTGGCGAGCGACCTGCTTGGGCCAGAGAAACTGGCGCGCGATCACCTTCTTCTCGGTGTCGAGGTACCCGGGCAGGCGGATCACCTCCATGCGATCCCGCAGCGGCGCGGGAATCTCTCCCAGAGTGTTCGCCGTGGCGATGAAGAGGACGCTGGAGAGGTCGAACTCCAGTTCGAGGTAGTGGTCGGTGAAGGCGCGGTTCTGTTCGGGGTCGAGGACCTCGAGCAGCGCCGCTCCCGGATCGCCGTGGAAATCCCTGGCCAGTTTGTCCACCTCGTCAAGGAGGAAGACCGGGTTCCTCGATCCGCTCTTCCGGATCCCCTGGAGCACGCGGCCGGGCAGGGCGCCCACGTACGTGCGGCGGTGGCCCCGGATCTCGGCCTCGTCGCGCACGCCCCCCAGGCTCACCCGTACGAACTCCCGCTTGAGACACCGCGCGATGCTGCGCCCCAGCGATGTCTTGCCCACCCCCGGCGGCCCCACCAGGCACAGGATCGGCCCCTGCAGCTTCCCCACCAGCGAGAGCACCGCGATGTGGTCCAGGATCCGCTCCTTGACCTCCTCCAGCCCGTAGTGCTCGCCTTCGAGCACCCCCTCGGCGCGGCCCACGTCCAGGCTGTCCGCCGTCTCATGTTCCCACGGGAGCGCCAGAATCCAGTCGAGGTAGCTGCGGATCACCGCGGCCTCGGGCGCGATGGGGTTCAGCTTGCGCAGCCGCTCGAACTCCTTGTCGACCCGGTCGCGGGCCTCGCCGGTGAGGGGCGTGCTGCCGATCCTGCGCTCCAGCTCATCCCATTCCGGGTCGGTGCCGCCCGGGTGCGGGATCAGCGATTCGATCTGCTTCTCAAGTGGGATCCGCGGAGCGCCTTCGTCCGTCTGGAGCCGGATCTGCTCGTCCAACTTCTCCTGAATGCGCAGGATCTCGACCTCCCGCGTGAGCAGCTCCCGCAGGATCTCGAAGCGGGTCGCCGCGTCGGTCTGTTCCAGCAGCTCCTGCTTCTCGGAGGTGCCGATCATCAGGTGCCCGGCGATCAGGTGGGTCAGGCGCACCCGGTCCGAGACCTCCGCGGTCGCGGCGATCACCTCGCTGGGGATCCTGGCCGAGAGGCGGACGTAGTCGCGGAACAACCTCGAGACCATCGCGGCCAGCGCCTCCAGCCGCGGGTCCTCCGGCGGGTCGGGCTCGAATTCCCACGCGGTCAGGAGCGCCACCTCGGCCCGGTAGCCGCCCTCGGAAGGCAGGAAGCGCTCGACCCGTGCCCGGCCCATCCCCTCCATCACCACCCGCGCGGTCCCGTCGGCCAGGTGCGACACTTGAACGACCCGAATCACCGTCCCGGCGCTGTAGAGATCGTCGCGCCCCGGTTCGTCCACGGTCGCGTCCTTCTGCGCGACCAGGAGCGCGAGGCCCTCTTCGCCACGCGCCGCCTCCAGCGCGGCCACCGAAGGCGCGCGCCCGATCAGCAACGGCACCACCATGTAGGGAAAGAAGACCAGGTCGCGAAGCGCGATGACCGGCAACTCGGCGGGGATTTCGAAGGTGCCGTCGAGCCGGTTCAGGGTCGCCATCGCGCTGTTCAGCGGCCCGTCGCGAAGCGGGCGGCCGACCGGGCGGGGACACGGTTCATCGCTCCCGCGGGCCGCCGCGCGGCTGTCTGCTACGGGCCGCTAAGCCTCCTTCCGTTGTGCCTCGGGCCTCAGGACCAGGAGTGGCGGAACACTCCCGCCGGCGCATTCCGGGGTGACCACGACCTCGCGCACGTCGTCGCGCGACGGCAGTTCGAACATCACATCCCGCATGATGCTCTCCATGACCGCGCGCAGGCCGCGCGCACCCGTCCCGCGCGTGAAGGTCCGCCGTGCGATCTCCTTGAGGGCGCCGGGGTCGAAGGTCAGCCCGATGCCCTCCAGTTCGAACATCTTCTGGTACTGTTTGACGAGCGCGTTGCGGGGCTCCTGCAGGATGCGCACCAGCGCCTCCTCGTCGAGGTCCTCCAGCGCGACCGTGACCGGCAACCGCCCCACCAGCTCCGGAATCAGCCCGAAGCGCTGCAGGTCCTCCGGCTCCAGACAGGTGAGGGGATCGTCGTCGGGGTCGTAGCCGTTGTCCACGGCGCCCTCGCCGGCGTCCTCCTCGTCGCCGAACCCGATCTTGCGCTTGCCCAGCCGCGTCTCGACGATCTTGTCGAGGCCCTCGAAGGCCCCGCCGCAGACGAACAGGATGCTGCGCGTGTCGATCTGGATGTACTCCTGCTGGGGGTGCTTCCGCCCGCCCTGGGGGGGGACGCTCGCGACCGTGCCCTCCAGGATCTTCAGGAGCGCCTGCTGCACCCCCTCGCCCGAAACGTCCCGGGTGATCGACGGGTTTTCGGATTTTCGCGCGATCTTGTCGAGCTCGTCGATGTAGACGATCCCCTTCTCGCAGTCCCCCAGGTTGAAGTCGGCGGCCTGCAGCAGCCGGACCAGGATGTTCTCCACGTCCTCGCCGACGTAGCCGGCCTCGGTGAGCGTGGTGGCGTCGGCGATGGTGAAGGGGACCTGGAGCACCCGCGCCAGGGTCTGCGCCAGGAGCGTCTTCCCGACCCCCGTGGATCCCACCAGGAGGACGTTGGCCTTGTCGATCTCGACGTCGTCGAGCGAGCCCTGGCCGTGCACACGCTTGTAGTGGTTGTAGACCGCGACCGCGAGCGAGCGCTTCGCCTGCTCCTGCCCGATCACGTAGTCGTCGAGAAAATCCTTGATCTCACGAGGCGTAAGTGTAGTTGCGGCAGCGTCCTGTCCCTCTCGTTCCTCTTCTTCCGCGAGGATCTCGTTGCAGAGCGAGATGCACTCGTTGCAGATGTAGACCGAGGGGCCGGAGATGAACTTCTTGACCGACTCCTTCGACTTGCCGCAGAAGCTGCAGCGAAGATGCTTGTCGCTCGACATGCTCGCCTCCTACTTTGAGTTGGAGGCGGCCTTGCGGCCGTCCCCCTTCCAGAGGACCTGGTCGACCAGACCGTACTTGACCGCCTCCTCGGCGCTCATCCAGCGGTCCCGGTCCACGTCCGCATTGACTTTCTTGATCGTCTGCCCGGTTCGCTCCGCCAGAATGCGGTTCAGCCGCTCGCGCGTACCCAGGATCTCCTTCGCCGCGATCTCGATATCGGCCGCCGTGCCCTGGTACCCCGAGGACGGCTGGTGCAGCATGATGCGCGAGTTCGGGAGCGCGTTCCGCCTGCCCTTCTGCCCCGAGGCCAGGAGCAGCGCGCCCATCGAGGCCGCCATCCCCACGCAATAGGTGGAGACCGGGGCGCGCAGGTGGTTCATCGTGTCGTAGATCGCGAGACCGGCGTAGACGCTCCCCCCGGGGGAGTTGATGTACAGGTAGATCTCCCGCTCGGGATCGTCGGCGTCCAGGAAGAGCAGCTGCGCCACGATGATGTTGGCGACCTGGTCGTTGATCGAGCTCCCGAGAAAGACGATCCGGTCCATCAGGAGCCGGCTGAAGATATCGTAGCTGCGCTCGCCCCGGCTGGTCCGTTCGATCACGTAGGGCGGATATGTGGACATTAGATCTCCTGGATGATCCTCATGAAGCTTCGGTGATTTCGGACTGCTCCCGCAGAAAGCGGAAGAGCTTCGCATCGGTGAGCCGGCGTTCCAGGGCTTCGAGTGCGCCCGATTTGCGAAGACGGGCCCGTACCCGGCCGACCGGCTCTCCCCGTTCCCGCGCCACCGCCTCCAGCTGCGCATCCACCTCTTCGGACGCCGCGTGGAGACCGTGCTCCTCCGTGATCCTGCTCGCGAGCAGGTCCCGCCGCACGGCGAACTCCGACGCCGGCCGAAGTTCCTTTCTCAGCCCCTCGAGCTGCTCCGGTTCCATGTCTTCGGCCTCGCTGAGCATGGCGTCGGTGTACCGATCGACCATGGTGTCGGGGATCTCGAACGCGTTGGCCTCGACAACCATGCGCATGAGGCGGTTGTTGACCTCGGTCTCGGCCTGCGAGCGGGCCTCGCGCTCCAGGTCCTCTCCGACGCGGCTGCGCAGCTCGCCCAGATCCTCGAAGTTCCCGACCGAGCGCGCGAAGGCATCGTCCACCTCGGGCAGCCGGGGCACGCTGCGCGACAGCAGTGCGATCCGCACCTTGTGGCTGGCTCCCCGGCGGCTCTCGTCGGGAAAGTCGTCGGGGAAGGTGATGTCGAAGTCCCCCTCGTCACCGGTCGTCAGGGTCCGGATCGCGTCCTCGATGTCGGGAAGGGCCTGTCCCTCGCCCAGAATGAGGTCGTACTGGCGGCTGGCGTCACCACCGCCTTCGTCGCCGTCCAGCCGGGTCATGACCACGGTCACGGCGTTGCCCGTCTCGGGCCTGCCGTTCTCGGCCGCGTCCCAGACCGCCTGCTCGCCCCGCAGCCGCTCGATGATCCGGTCCACCGCTCCCTCAGGCACCTCTACCGGAGGCCGCTCCACCCGGAAGCCGCCGAGGCGTCCCGTCGGGACCTCCGGCCAGGCGTCGAAGACCGCCTTGAAGGTGAGCGGCTCGCCCGGCCTGTAGCGCACGTCCGTCACGTCCACGTTGTCGACCGGACGCAGTTCCCGCGTGGAAATGGCCTCGTCGCACGCCTTCCGCACCGCCCGCTCGACGGCCTCCTCCTCGATCGCCCGCCCGAAACGCTTGTCTATCACGCTGGGGGGC
This sequence comes from Gemmatimonadota bacterium, assembly GCA_028874995.1. Classification (GTDB taxonomy): domain Bacteria; phylum Gemmatimonadota; class Gemmatimonadetes; order Longimicrobiales; family Gaopeijiaceae; genus Bin94. The sequence goes on from JAPPGM010000047.1 coordinate 68,193, forward strand.
ACCCGGCCCTTGCGGAAACCCTTCATCTTCATCCTGGAGGCATACTTGCGGGTCGCCGCAACCCGCTCCCGGTCCACGAACTCCGCCGGAGCGGATACCTCGAGGGTGCGGCGGCAGCGCTCTCCCTCGATGACATTGACCTCGAGGCCGGAGGCGGCTCCCGGGCTCATGGCGCCGCCCCGGGTCCGGGCCCGTCTGGCGCGGCTCATGCGACGCGTCCCGGTGAATGCGAAAGGGGGGACTCGAACCCCCACGGCCAGGGGCCACAAGATCCTAAGTCTTGCGCGTCTACCAGTTCCGCCACTTTCGCTCCTCGCCGTGCTGCGTACGTCCGAATGCGGGCCGCGGCGTGCGGCTCCGCAGGACCCACCCGTGCCGCCGGATGGGGTAATGAAAGGTAATGCCGGGCGGGTGGGCACCAAGAGGCGAGGGCCGGCCCATCCCCTTGTTCGGGGGAGGAACCGGCCCTCGTTTGTAGAGGTTCGCCGCTACCGCGGCACGCGGATGTTGTACATCCTTTCGGTCATTTCACGGCCACCGGGACATGCCGCGATCACGGTGACCACGTCGCCCTCGTCCACATCGTCGAAGGCGTCCTCCCAGTCGTCACGGTCCTTGATCGCGCGCCGGTCGACCTCCCGGATGACGCAGAACCGCCCGAGGCCCCGCTTCGCGGCCGGACTTCCCGGCTGCGCGTCCACCACCATCACCCCCTCCGCACTCTCCAGTCGCAGGTCCCGCGCAAGCTCGGAATCGATGTCGCGCACTTCGACTACTTCGACGATCCCGATCTGGTTGGCGATTTCCCGGGTGGGGGGTGGGGCGGTTGCCACGTCTTCCCTGAAGGCCGCTTCGCCCAACCGCGCGGTGATGTCGCGTGGTTGTCCGTCCCGGTACACCGAGATGATGACCTCGTCGCCGGGCGCCTTGAGCGCGATCTTGTGCTGCAGGTCGTTGCCCGAGGTGACCCTCTCGCCGTCCACGGCCGTGATCACGTCGTACTTCCGCACACCGGCGCGTTCGGCCGGCGCGTCCCTCGTAAGGGTCTGTACCAGTGCGCCGGAGACGTCGGGAAGACCGAGGCTCTCCGCGTCCGCTTCACCGACCGCGTCGATGCTGATCCCCAGGTAGGCCCGCCTGACGCGCCCGTGGGCGATCAGGTCCTCCATGACGCGGTGGGCCAGATCGATCGGAATGGCGAAGCCGTAACCCTGGTAGACGCCGGTGCGACTCACGATGGCCGCGTTGATCCCGATCACCTGTCCGCGCAGGTTCACCAGGGGTCCGCCCGAGTTGCCCGAGTTGATCACCGCATCCGTCTGGATGAAGTCCTCGATGGCGAACCCCGTGTTCCCGGTGAATTCAGGATCCTGCTGCAGGCTCTGGTTGATCAGCCGCAGGGACCGGCCCAGCGCCGACACGATGCCCGCGGTCACGGTGTAGTCCAGGTCCGGGGAAGGAGCCCCGCTCCGCGCGAAGCCCGGGTTGCCGATGGCCAGCACCCACTCGCCCACCTTAACCTCGGCCGACGAGCCCAGCGAAGCGGTGGGGAGCCCCTCGCCATCGATCCTGATCACGGCGATGTCGGTGGTCGGGTCGGTGCCCACCACCTCGGCGCGGAACTTGCGCCCGTCGTGCAGCGACACGGTGATGCGCGCCGCGTTCTCCACGACATGGTTGTTGGTCATCACGTAGCCGTCTTCGGAGATGATGAAGCCGCTGCCGCCGACCGGCACCATGTCGCGCTGGTTGTCGCCGCGCGGACCGAAGAACTGGTCCATCCGGCTGGTGCGGCGGGCCCGCTGGCGGGTGGCTTCGATCATGACCACCGCGGGAGTGACCGCGTCGGCGATGTTCACGAAGGCCTCGCTCAGGTCGAGCGCGGGCTGCACGGCCTCGGGCGTCACCCGGGGCCCCGTCTGCACCGTGAGCGTCCGAGTGGCGGTTCCGCCGTCCCCGGGCGGTGCGCCGACCCCCGACTCCGTGAAGCCGAACTGGGACGCGAGCCCCAGCCCGGCCAGGAAGGAAACCGCCACCGAAAGGGCGATTTTCGCCTTGGCTCTGAGTGGATCGTACATGGCTACTGCTCCTTCTTATGATTACATGCGTTCAAGTTAGGGGTTCAGCCGCAAACTTTCGATGCCCCCGGCCGCCGTCGCGTTGCCCGGCATGTGGTGCGCCGGCACGGCGGGACGCGTCGCCGCGCCGCGCCGCGGAAGCTCTCCACGGTCTCCCCGTCCTATTTCTCCTCCTCCACGATCTCGTAGTCGGCCTCCACCACGTCCTCGTCGCCTTCCTCCTCGTCGGCTGACCCGGCGGTCTCGGCGTCGTCGTCGCCGCCCTCCCCGCTCTCCGCCGCGGCTTCGGCCGCCTGCTGCTGGTAGACCTCCTGGCCAGCCGCGCTGAACGCCTGCATCAGCTCGTCGCGCGCCTCGTTGATCTCGGCGGTATCGTCGCCCTTGAGCGCGGTCCTGCCCCGCTCGAGCGCGGCGTCGAGCCGGCTCCGCGTGTCCTCGGAGACCTTGTCGCCCCACTCGCCCGAGTCCTTCTCGACCTGGTACACC